>JAJDEA010000264.1 GCA_029260035.1 Phycisphaerae bacterium | reverse complement strand
CGCCTTCTTTCGACCATCCGAGCATCTTCGTACCAGGACGACCTTGCGATATGATGTTCGCAAGATAGGCGTCGCTTGCAGTAGCCAAAGTGTCACTGTGGTTCAATGATGGAACCAGCGTTTCCAAATCGCCTCTGGTTTCAACGACAACGTCTGTCGCATCCCAATTTCTACCCCAAGGGTCCGCGTCTGTGGGCCAAAGCCCCTGGCGCATGGTCGTTCCATACCCTTCAGATCCGTGGCACGACGAGCAGAACATTTTGTAAAGAGTTTCTCCACGAACGGGTGAGTGCTCGGTACTTGCTGTGACGGTTGGTGGGGGCGTGTGCGTTGCGGGTGCTGTTTTTCGATGAAGACTCATCATGTATCGGGCAAGCTCCGTTGCCTGTTCATCGTTCAGCCCCATGTTCGGCATAGTTGTTTCAGGCGACACCTGCTGCGGCAGTTTGAAATGCTCAAAGAACCACTGCTCAACGGTGTGTGCCCCCTCGATTCTGCTGAAGTCAAAGTCATGTCGTGTTTTGTCACCAACATAAGTTAAGTCAGGCCCAAGTATTCCGCCTCGCTCTCGATACTTGTGACATCCGAGACAGCCTGACGCCACGACGAGTTGCTTTCCTCTCGCAATCTGCTGTGCACCTTGAAGTGATCGGCTGATGGCGGCTTCGTCGATCCCGTGGATTGATTGACTTCCACCAGAATCGTCCTCATCCTCGGCGTACAAGTCCGCTTCGCCTCCGAACAGGTCAATTTCGTAGTGGCATCGTCCGCAACTTGTCTGAACAGCATTGCCTTGAAGCATTGGCGTGTCTATTTTTTCTACTTCTGTGCCGTCATCATGCCATCCATGTGCGGAAACTTTGTCGACTGCGCGTCCCTGTCCGGCATGACAAATTGTGCAACCGAAACGATCCGGTGGATGATGTTGCAATAAATCTCCGGGGTGTGTCGTCAGTGGCTGCGAGGCTGTCGCCATTTGAGGGTTCTCTACTCCCAAGTGGCAGGTTGTGCAGCGATCAATGGAACCAAGTTCGGCTAGGTAAATCTGTTTATGTTCCACCGTAAACGAGGAGGCGGCGCGCTTGGCCATGTCCGACTCCGCGTGACTGACGAGAAGCGTTTTGTAATCGTCTTGTGCCCCACGCCATTCGCCCGAAAAATGCTCCTGGTATGCTGCGGCTCCAAGGACGGCCAAGGAGGTGATCGAACTGATGAGCAGTACGACTTTCATGACTTTTACTTGGGTTGAGTCCATGTTATGTCTTTCATAAGTCTCCCTGCCAGGACTGCAGTGTCCGAACAATCTAATGAACTGGCCAATCATTATGCGACCAGAAAAAATCCCAGTTTGGGCCACGGTGAACTGTTGCGAAATATGTCAAGATTGCGAAGCCGACTAGAAAACATGTAAACAGGGCGATCGCACCCATGCGTGTTGATCGTGTCAATTTGACGACAACAACTGACCAGACCGCAAAGATGGCGACAAATACGGTTCCTGGATTGAAAAACGTTATGACAATCTGTGGAATACGGGCGGTGGCTTCCCAATTACGCAGCCAGCCGAAACGAACCGTAAACGCAAGCATGCCTATGACAACAGCTGCTCCAAAAATGGCACTCATGAACGAAACCCGGCGCCCTTGTCGGCCGCTGAACCAAATGCCAGCGTCCTCTTTTTCGCGATCCAGATAGGGCATTAGTGCCAGGCCGAGGACGACAATCGCGGGGATTCCCACGCCCCCCATGAATGCGGAGTAGGAGACGAGTTCTTGCAGGCCCAGGAAGTACCAAGGGGCTTTTGCGGGATTTTCCGGAACCGCGGGGTTGGCCATTTCGGCAAGCGGAGCGTCGTACAAGACTCCGAGTACAATCATAGCCAAAGTTGTCAACATGGCGGCGGCGCCAATGACGTACAAGACGTTGGGCCAGGTTGTAATCGTATTGCGCATTTCTCTGTCAACGGCAGGAGTCTTGCCTTTCATCAAGCCCATCAATCCATACGTCTTAATGACAGCGGGGCCAGGCTCGTTAGACGCAGTGGCGTGTTGACTGGCGCTGCCGTCCATCGGCTCATCCGCATAACTCGGACGAACCAGACCTCCATCCTTGCGTATTCGCCAGAAATGTAGAGCGATGAGAATGCTGATGGCTACGGGCAAGATGATTACATGCAATACATAGAAGCGAATCAATGCCTCTTGCCCGACATAATGCGCGCCCAATAGAAGTTCTTTTTGAAAACGACCTATGTCGAATACGGCAGTGACGCCTAGAGCGTCGGTCAGTTCTTTTGGGGACTGGGCGATGTTGGCCCCGATTGTTACCGCCCAATAAGCCAATTGATCCCAAGGTAGAAGATAGCCGGTAAAACTCAGCGCGAGCGTCAGGACGAATAGCGACATTCCGATGACCCAGTTGAATTCGCGGGGTTTCTTGTACGCTGCGGTATAGAAAGCCCGGGCCATATGCAGCATCACGCAGGCGACCATACCATGCGCGGACCATCGGTGAATGTTGCGCATGAGTCGGCCCGACGGCACAACGTGCATGATGTCGAGCATGGAAGCATATGCGAGGTCCACAGAAGGCTTATAGTAGACCATCAATAAGACGCCTGTGAAACAAAGAATGATAAACAGCATCATTGTGGCTACGCCTAGCCCCAGCGTTGTGGCGGCTTTGATCGAATGCAAATGTGTGCGGGTTGACAGAATGTGCAGGAAAAAATTAGTGAAGACCGTCTGGGACTTCGCACGATCCGAGGTTGGCTGGCCGTGACGAACAAGTGACTTGCGAAAGGCGCTGGGAGTATCCAGCAAGTTGCTGCCGAGCCTGCGCAGCGCGCCAGGTTCGCCAATGCTTCGCCTCTTGTCTTGCTTCGAAGTTTCTGGAACATCCGTCATGGCCATAATCGAACTCCGTCAGCCTTTTACTTAAGAACAGGCACCCGCTGCCGTAATAGCTACACTTTCAAGTAGGTTCCCTGTTTCGTTTCCTTCAACGTGTCCGCAACAAGCCAGCCTTCGGGCGAGATGCTGAGATCAACCCAGACCAGCCCTTTCGGAGCGGGCCCGCCTGCAACGTTTCCCGCTCTGTCAAACTTGGAGCCGTGACACGGGCAGCTAAACTCGCCTTCGCCGTCGCGTTCGACAATACATCCAAGATGAGTACAAACAGAGGAAATTGCGTGAAAACCTTCTTGGCTGCGAGAAAGCCAGAGGTTTTGCTTTGGAAAGTAGGTCGCGCTTCCTTCGAGAAAGCGATTCGGTTTGCCCAGCTTCGATTGCGAATTGGACTCGGGAAATACAGACGGCATAGGGAGCCTGAATGCGCCCAGCATAGCCATGACAAACGCAGCGATGGCCGACCATGCCGCAGCTATCCCGAGAAAATCGCGTCTACTGGCCTTAGGTTTGAATCGCTCACTCGATTCCAATTGGCTTTTCGTTTGTGTCATTGCCACATCCTCAAACAATTAGTGCGATGCCTGTACCCATTGACCCGTAAACCCAAATCGTTCCATGGTGATTGCACCGACCGGGCATCGTTGTGCGCATAACGCGCAACGGATGCACTTATCTTCATCCTTCACAATGGCGGACATTTCTGATAGATCGACATCGCCATATCGATCGACGAGCAAAGCGTCCAGATCATCTTGTCCGATCAAACGGTCGCAAGAGACGAGCTGAAGGCATAGCTCAGGGCAAACATCCGCGCAGCCTCCACAAAGTATGCACTTCTCCGAATCGAAAATCGTGTTGACGCCACAATCGAGGCATCGACACGCCTCCGACATCGCGATCGACTCCTCGTACCCTTGCTCGACGATGGCTGTCTGACTCGTCTTTCGTTCTTCGGCGTCGAGGGCGGCAGGGTGGCTGCGAGGTATTTTTTCGTAGTCCCGTTCACGCATGTAGTCGGGTAGATTCAGGTGTACATATTGAAAGGAGGTTTGCAGTCTCTCGCCGCTGAGGATTGCGTGAATGGATCGAGCACATTTCTTGCCACTAGCGACGGCGTCAATCAACAGGCGAGGCCCATATGCAATGTCACCAGCCAGGAAAACGTCCAATGCGCTGGTCTGCAACGTCTCCTGGTTCCATTCTACGCGCCCGAGGTCATCTCGTCTGATGTCACCCGCTTGACTTAGGAACGATAATTCAGATTGCTGGCCGATAGCCCAAACAACCGTGTCGGCTTCGAGTGTTGTGATGTCGGATTCATCAAACTGCGGGGCGAAACGACCGGATTCGTCGAAGACGCGCGTGCAGCGTTTGAATGATATCGCCCGGACGGCGCCCTGGTCGTCTCTGATAATTTCGTGGGGGCCTAGAGACGCATGAAGTTGCACGCCCTCGTCATGCCCTTCGAGAATTTCCACATCATCGGCGGGCATCTCTTCGATGCTTTCAAGGCAACAAAGGTGTACGGTGCCGACGTTTGTTTGTCGCAAAGCGCTGCGCGAAACGTCATAGCCGATCTGGCGAACAACTGTGCGAGAAACATCGTAGGCGACATTGCCACCTCCGATGACAACAACGTTTCTGCCTAACGCGTTCGATTCTGATTCAGATTCGTTTCGGCACAGTGCAACATCTCGAAGGAACTCAACGCCTCCAATAACGCCCGGTCCCTCTCCACCTGGAAGAGGAATTGTGCGAGATTTCTTGGCGCCCACCGCTACGACAGTTGCTTTGAACCTATTTCGGATTTCTTCCAGTGAGATGTCTTTCCCGACCTGCGTGTTGCAAATGAATTCGACGCCAAGCGAACGAAT
Source organism: Phycisphaerae bacterium (assembly GCA_029260035.1). Classification (GTDB taxonomy): domain Bacteria; phylum Planctomycetota; class Phycisphaerae; order UBA1845; family UBA1845; genus OFTM303. The sequence goes on along the minus strand of JAJDEA010000264.1, from coordinate 75,669 downwards.
GACCTCTACCTCTGCTCTGATTAAGTCGCGAGGCAGGCGATATTCCGGGATACCAACAGCTAACATCCCGGCTGGAACCGGCTCCATTTCAAACACGGTGGGGCGATAGCCGAGGAGCGCAAGGTCATGGGCTGCGGCGAGGCCAGCAGGCCCGGAGCCAATGATTGCGACGCGGACGCCGTCGGCCTTGAGTCGTTTAATGGAATCCAGGTCTCCACCGAGAGATTGAATCTCCTCCTGGCCGCTACATTCTCGACTTTGGCCGCCAAGTAGAACACGCTTGATAAGCTCGATCGGCTTAAGGGTCTCTTTGTCGAACGACTCCGGGCCGAATTTCTCCGTAACAAATCTCTTTAGCGCGCGAATTGAGACTGCATCGTCTACCGCGCTTCGCCGGCAAGCAGCCTCGCAGGGGGCGCCGCAAACACGTCCGCAAATACTGGCCAGAGGATTCGGCCCTCTCGCGATAAGATAGGCAGACTGGAAGTCGCCTTGTGCGATTGCTCGCACATAGCCTCTAGCGTCCGTATTCACAGGACAGGCGTATTGGCATTTTATTTGCTTACGCCAATACTCCTCCGTCGGCACCTCAATATGGACGGGAGCGTGAACCATTGTAAACGTCTATATATCCATGGCTGTATCTGCGATAGGACAGAGTCTCCGAACCTTGTCTATCAGATTTTGGGGTATGCAAGCGCCGTGCCAACCGGCAAGCGCCCTGAGCTAACTTTCCTTTCTTTTTGTTTTTCGAAACGATCTTTCTGGTTCTTGTGCGTTCGCAGCAAGTTGTGAATACCACGTTGTGAACTTCTGTGCCGCTCAAGGAATGCCGCTATGTATCGAAAGCCCATTCCCATTGATCGTGCGCGAGGCGTGGGTTTTCGTTATTGCACCGGTCATTTGCAAACGGGCAAGGTCCTTGGTCAACATGTTCAAACGGTGAAAGAACGTCGAGGAGCGTTGTCTTCTTTGCTGGGCGATATAAATCACAGATCTCAGGGCATATTCGCTGCTTAGAGTTAAGACTACCTATTCATCTGCAGTACCACCCAAATATAGTGACTGTTCTGGGGTCAAGAAAAAGAGAGAATCTTTTGATTGAAAATCAGAATAACGCTGCGACAGTTATGCCACGCTTTCCATCGGCAGCATAAATGGTAACCTCAGGGCGGTTGGGTTATCCTCGTCGGAAACAACCTTAAAAGGAGGGTCGCAAATGAGAGTGGTGAACGATTGGACATACCAGTGCAAGTGTTTCTTGATGATTGTCGTCATCGCCTTGTTGGCTTTGCCAGCCTATGCGTCATCAAATTGGCCTTCATTTCGAGGAACTGGCGCGCGGGGCGTTGTGGAAGTTGCCAAGACCCCCGTTAAATGGAATGTTCAGACCGGCGAGAACATTCGATGGAAGACGCCGATTCCGGGGCTTGCTCACTCGTCGCCTATCGTTTGGGGCGATCGATTATTCGTAACAACTGCCGTGAGTACGGATTCAGACCCGCTCCTGCGGGTTGGTCTTTATGGTGAAAGCCCGGAGCACCCCGAAAAACTCATTCACGAATTCAAGGTTTATTGTTTGGACCGTGCGACTGGTAAGGTTCTTTGGCATCACACCGCTCACAGTGGTATCCCCAAGGTCAAACGGCACATTAAATCCACTCATGCCAACTGCACGCCAGCTACGGATGGCAAACACGTCGTAGCGTTTTTCGGCTCGGAAGGGCTTTATTGCTATGACTTCAGTGGCAAACTCCAGTGGAAGAATGATCTGGGTCTGCTCGACGCTGGCGCCTTCAATTCAAAGGAAATTCAATGGGCGTTCGGGAGTTCGCCAATTATTCACGAAGACCTGGCGATTGTGCAATGCGATGTCAACAATCAGTCATTTGTCGCCGCCTACCATATGAAGTCGGGCGAATTGGCATGGAAGGTCCTGCGCGACAGTTTGCCCGCCTGGGCGACGCCAACTGTGCACAAAGGGAAGAACAGAACGCAACTGATCCTGAATGGAACGCACGACATCGTTAGCTATAACCCTGCCACCGGCGATCAGTTCTGGAAATTCACAGGCAATTCGCTTATTGCAACGCCCACTCCCTTCGTCGCACATGACCTTGTATTCATCGCGGCTGGATACAGGCCGATCAAGCCGATCTACGCGATACGGATTGACGCGATGGGAGACATCTCATTGAAAGAAGGGACCAAGTCCAACGAATATGTCGCATGGAGCGAACTGCGGCGAGGCCCGTATATGCCTACGCCAATTGTCTATGGTGACCACCTTTTTGTCGCGCAGGACAATGGCATTTTGTCATGCTATGAGGCTGAGACGGGTAAGAAAGTTTATCGAAAGCGCATAGCAGGCTCAGCGGCTGGGGCGTACACGGCTTCACCTGTTGCAGCAGGGGGGAAGCTCTATTTCACAAGCGAAGACGGCGACATTCATGTATTAGAAGCCAGCTCGGAATACAAGCTGCTCGCTACGAACTCGATGGGTGAAGTGTGTTTGGCAACGCCAGCCATCGCAGGTGACACGTTGTTTATCCGAACGCAACATCATGTGTTTGCAATTGCAGAATGATAGTACGACCCGTCCGGGAGTGAGCCTCTATTAGGCTCTCACGCGTCCTACTCCTGTAAGCATCACGGCTGATTGATCGAGTTGATAAACGACACGAGGTCTGCGACGTCGATAGTCAAGTCGTTGTTGTCGTCGAAAACGCAGCGACAGGTCGCCGCGAGGCCGGGGTCTGCGCCGATGGCTGATTGGCAAAGCTGGAAGTCAGCGAAGTCCCGGAGATCAACTATGCCACTGGCATCGAAGTCTCCTGCCGATGGCGTGACATTCGCCTCGTATGCTCCCATGTCCACAACACAGCCCTGGACTCTCTCTTTCCCCTCTACGTCCTTCTCATTAGCGCCAGCCATAAACCCGGGAAAGCCTCGATTGATCGCCGGAGAACCCGGCGCCAAGCGCAGGTCATCATCCGCTGTTCCGAGGATACCATCAGGCCCCAACATATCGACAAACATCGGGTTCTGATCGGTGTTGCCGGTTCCCTGATTCCATCGCGTCCAGCCTTGGATGCAACTGTTGTTAACGATCGTCGCTGGCTTGGTGGCAAGCTGAGTGTACTCATCGATCTTTCCCCCCTTGACGTTTGCCCAGAACACGGAGTTTTGGATTTCTCCATCTATCGCGACAATCGCGGCGGGGCCACCGTGGGGCTGTGCCGTGTTTCCGACGACGGTACAATTGCGAAACTCCAAAAACTCATCGCCCAGAACGGCCGCTCCAGCAACACCCGAGTCCTGATTGCCAATGAATGCCGAGTTGGTGACCCGCATTGGCGATCGGAGAGTTCCTATTGCAGAATTCTCGATCGAGCGGTTTCCTCGAACGATGCAGCCATCAAAGCTTGGTGACGCATCGCGGACATACACTCCTCCCCCTTTTTCTCCATGGTTATGCTCAAATATGCAGCTTGAGATGGTCGGATTGCCGGAAAGAACCATTAACCCACCACCGCGCACACTGGAAAGACTTTGGGTTGTCATAAAGCCAACGGCATTGCCGTCGCGGACGATAAACCCATTTAACACGGTGGTCGAATCGACATTCAACGCGGATACCACGCTGTAGCTGTTATCCGTAAGATTTAAGTCACCAGGCAGGTCGTTGTTGTTGATATCGCCGGAAAGAATCGTCGGGTGTTGTCTTGGGTCCCTTTCGTCACGGCAGGTTTCGTCGCCGCTGAATCCGCCGTAAAACCCGACGCCATTTACAAGCGAAAACGTGACCGAGCGAGGCTCCCAATAGAATGTTCGGCGGGAGGGGGTGTATCGACCTTCGGCTACCCATATCTCGGAGACATCTCCCCGGTCACCCGCGATGTCGATCGCATCCTGCAAAGTGGTCAGCGCGTCGTCCCAGCCTGTGCCAAGATTTAGTCCGATTGCATCATCGTTGACATACAGAATGGCGGGAACCGGATCAACGTCGAAAACGGTGACGGGTATCGTGGTCAGCGGCAAGCCGTCTGCAGACAGCCAAACCACGGCTGTTTCGTTCAACAGGTTCTTGTCCTTGAAGGCCGTTACGGTAACGCTTTGGGGCGTACTGTAATTGGTTGCATCAAACGAGAGGCGGCAGCTTGTGTCGTCCACACTAATCGCATTGCGACAAAGTAGCTGAATCCGTCTGTCGGTCCCAGGCGTCGTCACTTTCACCTGCACAGGCTCAGCGGGTTTGTCAACGAGCGATACGGAAAAAGCCGCTGAGCTCTTCTCGGCAACCTGGAGGGGCGATCCCTGCACTATATAGGATGGCTTACCGCCTTCGTAGGCGCCTATGTCGATGGTCAATCCGCTGATCCGCGCAGCACCGTCGATGTCGATCGGAACCGGTTCCGTTGTGTTGCCATCCTGATCCAGGTCGGTGAAGTCGGGAGTAAGTAGGCCCGAATCTCCAGCATCGATCGCCGGGGACTTTGTGGACAAATGCAAATCGTCATCTTCCGTACCGAGGAATCCGTCCGGCCCCCACGGATCGACAAACTGCGGGTCCGCCGCGCTGTTTCCGGTTCCCCCAAGTGCCGGTGTCCAGTCTTCCACGATGGAGTTGAAAAGAGTAAGTGTTGCGTCGAAGGTGCTTATTTGGATCGTATCATCCGGATTGAGTTCCGTCCGGTTGCCCCAGATGATCGAGTTTCGCATCGTCATCGACGCGTTATCGAGCGCGATCCCACTACCATGGATCTCGCCCGTATTGTACGCGACAGTACAGTTGTCAAGAGCAAGGTTATAAGTATGTCCATTGATGGCGCTGCCACCCTTCCAAGTCCGATTGCCGACAAACACACAGCCCGTGAGGCTGAGACCTGAATTATTGACGCGTAACGCGGTGCCGCGGTTGCCAATGAAGGAGCAATTCGCGAACGCGGCATTGGCAAAACTGGCATGCACTCCGGCAGCCAAGCCCCCAACATTGTTGACGAAATCGCACTGGGTGATCAAGGCATTTCCGCTTACCCTGAGAGCGGTATTGCCGTTTTGAAAAAACCGGTTGCCACGCAGGTAGGTGATGTCATTGGCGTCGCTGCCACTGACGCTTATTCCACCGCCCGCGTTATGCCGAAACGTGCTGCCTTTGACGGTCATGCTTCCGCCGCCGAAGGAGTCTACTGCGTGGGAATCGTCGTTGTGTTCGAAGACGCAGTTATTGATCGCGGATCGTCCATTCCTACCCACGTCAATGGCACTTCCGCCTGTGGTCTCACGAAAAACGCAATGATCAAACGTGGCCTGCGCATCGTACAGCATGACCCCGGCGTTTGTGTTATTGCGAAAAATGCAGTTGGAAACCATGACGGTGCCACCCCCAATGTTCATCGCACCTCCAGGCGAAGTCGTTAAAGGTGATCCTAACGTATAAGCGTGAGCAAGCGTGAAACCGTCGATCCGCACGTTTGCATTGGCGTCGCTGGCAGTCACAATGCGGGCCGTGTTATCGCAACGCGCTCCGAACTCGCAGCAATGGCGTTTCGCCCAGATATAGCAAATCTGACTCCACCCGGGTCCCAATCCAGCGTTTGCATCACAGCACTCCGGCCTTAAGTCACAAACAATCTGCTCGCAGGCTGCATTATCACAGCCGAACGACTGGCCCAGTACGCGTTCGAAACAACAATTGCTGTAATCAGAGCAGTCTTTCAGATCATCATCGCCGTTTAAGTCGCCGCTCAGAGTTGTTTCATACAGATTGACATCACGAGCGCTCGGGTCCGTCGCACCGCAGCCAGCGTACCCGCCTTGAAGCGTGATGTTACTTACGATTTGGAATGTCATGCTCGCATCACCCGTTCCCCGATCCGGCTTGTAGGTGCCGCCCGCAACACGAATCTCGAAGGGCATTCCGGGTGAAGCCGCTGATAAATCCAGAGCATCCTGAAGATCCATAAAGGCATCGCACCAGCTCGACCCGTCATGAACCGACCCCTTGGCGTCTACGTCGACGTAAATAACTTGCCCGAACACAGGTGAAACCATGCAGCAAAATAGTACCGAGATAAGCACGGACGAAGATGTTATTTTGGACCGTCTACAAACACCATGTCGTTTACCGGCCAGAAACCAATCCGCTTGAAGTAGACAACCCTTTCTCCGAAGTTCTTCCATATGGTGACCTTCAGCGGGCCATATCACGGCTGATCGATCGCGTTGATGAATGATTCGAAGTCCTCGACGTTGACAGTCATGTCGTCGTTGCCGTCGAAGACGCAGCGACAGGTAGCCGCAAGGCCTGGGTCTGCACCCGTGACGGATAGGCAAAGCTGGAAGTCAGCGTAATCTCTAAGATCAACTATGCCACTGGCATCGAAGTCTCCTGCCGATGGTGTGACATTCGCTTCGTACGCTCCCATGTCCACAACACAGCCCTGGACTCTCTCCTTCCCCTCTACGTCCTTCTCATTGGCGGCGGCCATGAATCCGGGGAAGCCTCGATTGATCGCCGGAGAACCCGGCGCCAAGCGCAGGTCATCATCCGCTGTTCCGAGGATACCATCAGGCCCCAACATATCAACAAACATCGGGTCTTGGTCGGTGTTGCCGGTCCCCTGACTCCACCGCGTCCAGCCTTGGATGCAACTGTTCTTCACCATCGTCGTTGGGTTGGTTGCAAGTTGGGCATTTTCATCGGTCATTCCATCCTCAACGTTCGCCCAGAAAACACAGTTCTGAATTGCTTGGTCCGTGACGACGACAGCGCCAGCACCGCCGGAGGGTGATGTATTTCCGACAACGGTATTGTTGCGGAACTCCGAAAACTCACCGTTTACGGTCGATCCGAAAAATGAAGCGTGATTGCCAATGAAAGCCGAGTTGGTGACACGCATAAGAGATCGGAGAGACCCGATTCCGGCGTGATCTCCCGAACGGTTTCCTCGAAAGATACAGCTATCAAAGCTCGGTGACGCATCGCGGACATACGCTCCACCACCGTGTCCGCCTATGTTGTCCTCGAAAATACAGTCCGAGATGGTTGGATTGCCGTAAAAGATCATCAACCCACCGCCGCGTAAATTGGATAGACTTTGAGTTGTCACGAACTGAGTGGCATTGCCATCGCGGACAATAAACCCATCAAACACCGTGGTCGAATCGACATTCAATGCGGATACCACGCTGTAACTGTTATCCGTAAGATTCAAGTCACCAGGCAGGTCGTCGTCGTTGATGTCGCCGGAAAGAATTGTTGGGTGTTGTCTCGGGTCCCGTTCATCACGGCAGGTTTCGTCGCCGCCGAATCCACCATAAAACCCTACGCCATTGACAAGCGAGAACGTAACCGAGCGTGGTTCCCAATAGAATGTTCGACGGGAGGGGGTGTATCGACCTTCGGCTATCCATATCTCGGCAACATTTCCCCGGTCACTCGCGATGTCGATCGCATCCTGCAAACTGGTCAGCGCATCGTCCCAGCTTGTGCCAAGATTGAGTCCGATCGCGTCATCGTTGACGTACAAAACGGCGGGGACTGGATCAACGTCGAGAACGGTGACAGGTATCGTGGTCAGCGGCAAGCCGTCTGCGGACAGCCAAACCACGGCTGTTTCGTTTAGCAGGTTCTTGTCCTTGAAGGCCGTCACGGTAACGCTTTGGGGCGTATTGTAATTGGTTGCATCAAACGAGAGACGGCAGCTTGTGTCGTCCACCGAAATCGCATTGCGACAGATAAGCTGAATCCGTCTGTCTGTCCCAGGCATCGTCACTTTCACCTGCACAGGCTCAGCGGGTTTGTCAGCGAGGGACACGGAAAAGGCAGCCGAACTTTTCTCGGACACCATGAGGGGCGATCCCTGCACTAGATATGATAACTTTCCGCCTTCGTAGGCGCCTATGTCGACGGTCGAGCCGCTGATCCGCTCTGCGCCGTCGATATCGATCGGAACCGGTTCCGTTGTGTTGCCATCCAGATCCAGGTCGGTGAAGTCCGGGGAAAGTAGGGTCGAATTTCCAGAGTCGATAGCCGGTGACTTCGTGGACAAACGTAAATCGTCATCTTCTGTACCCAGGAGTCCGTCCGGCCCCCACGGATCGACAAATTGCGGATCCGCCGCACTATTTCCGATTCCCCCTAGTGCCAGCGTCCAGTCTTCCACAATGGAATTAAGAAGCGTCAGCGTTCCCTGGAAGGTTTCTATTTGAGTCGTATTGCCCGGATCGAGATCTGTCCGGTTGCCCCATATGATCGAATTTCTTACTGTTACCGATGCGTCGGTGACGGAAATTCCGCTACCGTTAATCTCGCTCGTATTGAATGCAACTGTGCAGTTGTCGAGAAACAGGTTGTAATCTGATCCACTGATGGCACTGCCGCCCCGCCAGAAACGATTGCCGACAAACACACAGCCAGAGAGACTAAGACCTGAAGAACTGATGCTCAATGCAGTGCCGCGGTTACCAATGAAGGAACAGTTTGCAAACGCTGCATTGGCAAAACGGGCCCGCACTCCGGCGCCCGGATCACCAACATTGTTGATAAAATCGCACTGGGTGATCAGGGCATTTCCGCTTACCCGGAGGGCGGTGTTGCCGTTTTGAAAGAACCGGTTACCACGAAGATAGTTGATGTCACTGGCGATTCCTTCGCCAATGGACATCCCGCCACCGGCATTATACTGAAACGTGCTTTCGATGACGGTAACCCCTCCCCCTCCGCCGGAGGTATGCACTGCCTCGGAATCATCATTATGTTCAAACAGGCAATGTTTGATCGTGAGTCCGCCACGCCTACCCACATCAATGGCACTTCCCCCCGTGGTCTCGCGAAAAACACATCGATCAAACGTGGCCTGCGCATCGTACAGCCTAACCCCAGCGTTCGTATTATTGCGAAACAAGCAATTGGAAACCATGACGGTGCCGCCAGAAATGTTCATCGCCCCCCCGGACGAAGTCGTCAAGGGTGAGCCTAACGTGTAAGCGTGAGCGAACGTGAATCCATCGACTCGCACGTTTGCATTCGCGTCGCTGGCAGTCAGAATGCGGGCTGTGTTATCACACCGCGCTCCAAACTCGCAGCAATGTCGTTTCGCCCAGAGAGTGCAAATCGAACCCCACACTAGATTGTGGCCGGTTCCATCGCAACACTCAGGCCTTAAATTGCAGACAATCTGTTCACAGGTTGTATTGTCACAGCCGAACGATCGACCTGCGCTGCGCTCTATACAGCAATTGCTGTAATCCGAGCAGTCTCTCAGATCATCATCGCCGTTGAGATCACCGCTTAGCGTTGTTTCGTACAGATTGACATCGCGAGCGTTCGGGTCTGTCGCACCGCAGCCGGCGTACCCGCCTTGAAGCGTGATGCTGCTTACGACTTGGAACGTCATCGTCGCGTCGCCCGTCCCCCGATCCGGCTTGTAGGTGCCGCCCGCAACGCGAATCTCGAACGATGTCGTGGGTGAAGACGCTGCCAGATCAAGGGCATCCTGAAGATCGGTGAAAGCGTCGCACCAACTCGACCCGTCGTGGACCGACCCCTTGGCGTCTACGTCGACGTAAACGACCTGGCCGAGTATGCGGGTGGCAGAAGAAAGAAGAAAAAGCAGGATGATTGCAAAAGGAAATGTGTATTCTTGTATGGCATTTGTTGCACTCATGGTTGAGTCACACCTCTTTCATCAAGCGCCAGAATTCTTCTGCTCGTTATCTCGCAGGCTGTAAGTTCGGAAGCACCTGGAGCGCCGCGTAATCACTCAGATCAATCTTGCCGTCAGCGTTGAAATCGTAGGCTTCACAGCCTGTTTGGCCGAGAGGCGTATCGATTGGGCCGCTCGCGCAGAGGAACCACTGGGCGACTTCCGAAAGCGTTACGACGCCGTCACAATCAAAGTCTCCGATTCCGACTTCATGAGCGCCTATGTCTACGCGACCACATAGTACACGCGAATGACCATTGACGTCGCCCTTACCAAGAATAGCTACGAAATTCGGATCGCCCGCGTCAATGGCGGGGGATCCGGGTGCCGGAGTCGTGTCGTATCCGAGTATGAGCGGATCATCGTCGAAGTTTCCAACGCCGCCGAACAAGCCTGTCCATCCTTGTACGATGGAATAGTTGATTGTGGCGAACTCGCCGCCTTCGAGCTGTGCGTTTTCATCGGATAGGGGGTTGAGCAGGCCAGTTTCGTTCTTCCAGAGTATGGAATTTTCGATGGTGGTTGATGCTCCGCCGATAATGGCTCCGCCCAAAGATGTTGCAGAGTTTTCGGTCAATGTGGAGTTTGAAACGCGCAGGGAACCTGTGAGCGACAGTACTTGCGAGATAGCGCCGCCAAAAACGCTTGAGTTGAAAGAGAAGGATGAATTGGAGATTTTCATATCCATATCGTCATTGTAGATGGCTCCGCCGCTTACAACCGCAGTGTTGTAGTTCATCCGGCAGGAATCCCATGTTGAAATTCCGGGCGGAATTGATGGTGCGGTCAGCGGTGCATAAACGCCTCCGAATGCTGCGCGATTGTAGTTGAAAAACGACGAGGTTACGGTTATGGACCCGCCCGCTGCGATGGCTCCGCCGCTTCTATTTGCGTCATTGAACCTGAATTCGGAGTTTGTAATCGTTGAGTCGCCGGGATTGTAGAGTGCTCCACCATCGTCCGCCCGGTTACTCTGAAAAACGCAGTTTCGAAGATTGGTGGTACCCGTATCGACCCACATTGCTCCGCCAAGCTCTGCCGTATTTCCGTAAAATCCTGAATCACTGATTTCTGATTCACAGTTCTGGCCCAACTGACAAGTTGCGTAGATCGCGCCGCCTTTGCGAATTGCCGAGTTGCCTGCAAAAATGCAATCGTGGATACTCAATTGATTCCCCTCAGTGAAGATCGCACCGCCGTTTCCTGTCGACTCATTGAAGAAAAAATAACAGTTGTCGAATGCTAAGAAAGTGTCAGCAGAGTTGCTGGTTACACCACCGTAGCCAAGAAAATAGCCGTTATCAAAAATTTCACTGTCTTTTACTGTGAGTCTTCCGGATCTGACGAAAAATCCCGCAGTACCATTCCGTGAAATGTATGACTTGCTGACAAATGCCGCCCCATCAGAAATTACCCCAACCGACCTGTTAAAAAAGATTTGGCAGTTATCGAGGAAAGCGTCCGACGTTGAGAGCCCGAAGCCCTGGTTGTCCTTAATGTCCGATGATTTGGCGACGATGTGATCCGCGATTACGCCGCCATTAGACAAATCGCTCCCGTTATTGATTATGTTACAATCGTAGAGAAACAGCGTGTCGGGCCCACGGCATTCAACGCCGGTTCCCCTATTGTCTGAAACCCAGCAGTTCTGGAATGTCAACTTGCTGTCCGTTCCGGAAACCCCGCTATATGACTCATTAAAAGAAATATCACAGTCGCGAGCGGCCATCTCGCTTCGGACGCTTGTGATGGCGCCTATTCCATTTGTATATGATTTGCTTCCCGTGATGGTGAGGCCGTCGAGATTGACTTGTTGGACATCGACGACGGTGAGGATAACAGATGCGTTGTCGCCATTGTTTTGAAAGTTCGGCCCGTCGTTGCCAAGCAGGTCGCCGCTGAGGACTGTTCCAAACAAATCAAAATCGCGAAGGTCGGGGTCCGTCTCTCCACAGCCAGCGAACCCGCCCACTAGGGATAGGTTGCTGGTTAGTTGGAACGTCGAATTGCGGTCTTCCGAACCTCGACCCGGCACATAAACTCCTTTGGCTATGCGGATTTCCGTGGCAGTCGCGAGGTCGGCGGCGCGGTCAAGGCCGTCTTGTAAGTCCGTGAACGCGCTGCACCAACTCGACCCGTCGTGTGTCGGCCCGGCAGCGTTCCCATCAACATAGATAACGTTTTCGGCGCTTGCGGCTCCCGTCGCCACGGCAGACGGCATCATTGCAGGCACTGCTACATCTTGCCCTCGCGAAATGCCCGCAAGACAACATAAAGCCAAGGCTGGCGAGCAAATCCAGAGTACGAGTCGTGTTTTCACATTTCCCTTTAGCATAGCATCCCCTTTTCGTTTGGAGTGAGCGCGGATTGCCCCCATGACGTGTTGCTGGCGTTTGATGCGCGCAACACATGCCGGGAACTTGACGCACTGGTCAAGTCGGTCAGTGGGACGGGTTGTTAAGGTGCGAAGGGGGTCAAAAGGGAATAATAAAGGATGGCTTTCGTGCCTGGATCGGTTGCCAAATAATAGTTATATATTGATTCGATCCGCATGTACCCCCAAAGCGTAGCCGTTCCATACAAATTATTCTCACTGCAAGTATACAAGGTAAGGCCGATAAATGCAAATTGAAAATATAGAAACATCTGGGCTGGGCGCGTGGCAGGTGAACGCCACTCGGCATAGGACTGTGAACAGTTTAGGGGATTGCGAGATTGTGTCAGACGTAATACGACTGTCGGTCATGCCAAGGATGTCCGTGGCGACACCTGCGCGGAATCAGGGAAAGCCTCTCCCATCCATTGTCGGTGGAAGGGCGGGGCCGGTTATTTAGGACGCGATTGATTCTTGCAAGCTCATTGCCTGAGAGTGATGTATTGATCAGTGTCGTAAGGGCCGAAGGTTTTGGATTTACCGTTGGCCCAGGTTACGGTAACTCGTTCGATACGATCTACCGAACCCAATCCGAAGTGGACGCGCGGATCGCTGGAAGAGCAATAGCTGTGTGCCGTTCGAACGTCCTTGAATCGCGTTAGTCCATCAAACTCGATTTCAACTTTGGCTCCGATTGCGTCTGATTTGTATTCATTCAGTATGCGAAAGCCTATCCAATGGCTTCCATCCGCTGACCGATTATCCAGAAGATACGCGGGGCTATCCCGATTTGAAACGAAAATATCGACGTCCCCGTCGTTGTCGAAATCGCCAACGGCAGCCCCCCGGCTTGAATGATGCTGGTCCATGTCGACCCCACCAACTGGCAGTACTTCTTCGAATCCACCCGTTGTCAGGCCTTTGAACAGTTGATTCTCTTCAGCGTAAGGGTCGTCATACATTGGGTCGCCCAGTGGAAGTGTCACGCGTCCGTCCGCAACATAAATATCCAACAGAGCATCGTTGTTGAAGTCCATAATAGCCGTTCCAAACCCCGTATGAGGCCTGCTGGATCCAAGGCCCATACGAATTGTCCGATCATGGAAGAACGAGTCTTCGTAGAGATAAAGCGTATTGGTTTGCCCCTCGAAATGAGTCATCAGCAAATCGATATCGCCGTCGTTATCGACATCCTGAAGATCAACGCCCATTCCCGATTCTGCGACACCATGGCCATCAAAAGCGGTTCCTCGCTCCATAGCCTGATCTTGAAAAGTGCCATCATGCTGGTTAATCCATAGCTGATTTGCTTGCAGGTCGTTTGCGACCACGACGTCCACCCAACTATCGCCGTCGAAATCAGCACAGGCTATTCCCAGCCCGTTTCCAAATGCCGTAGAAATTTTTGAAGACGCCGTCACGTCAGAAAATGTGCCATCACCGTTGTTCTTGTACAGAACATCAGGAGCGGGCGCCCTGTACGCATTCGGAGTGCAATAGTCCAGCTGCCCTCTAGGCCCAGTGCATACGAACTCCCGTTGCGGCGACCAAAGTACATAGTTTACGACGAAGAGATCCAGCAAGCCGTCACGGTTGTAGTCTACAAATGCCGCACTAGAGCCGAACCCGGGATGCCCAACGCCTGCCTGATTTGTGACTTCACGGAATCCTGGCCTATCCGGTGAACTTGTGTTTTCGTAGAGCGTATTCTGACCGGCGTTTGTCACATAGAGATCAGGTCTTCCGTCATTGTTGTAATCACCTACAGCACACCCCATTCCATACCGAGTGTCCCCCACCTGCAAGAGTTCTGTCGTATCTTCGAAGTGTCCGTTGCCCAGGTTGTGGAACATCCGGTTTCCCGGAGTATCGACAGTCCTCTTCGTTAGACTTCCGCCTTGAGTAAAATAGACGTCGAGATACCCATCTTGGTCATAATCCAGCAGGCAGACACCTCCCGACATTATCTCCGGCATATATCTTTTTTCTCCACTTCCCGATTCATGATGAAAGTCAACACCTCGTTCTGAGGCAACTTCGACAAACCAGTTGTACAACGATACGTCGGAAGACATTTCGCTCTTCGATTTGGACTCACCTGACTGTGGAAGAAAAACAAGCACAAGCCCAAGCGCGCCAGCCAAAGAGCCAAACACCCACAACAAGAACCGGGAATTTTCAGGTTTTGAAAGCTTATCGTTCATGTGTTCGTTGCTCATGTTCGTAACGTTTTATCAGAACCATAAGCGATGGAAAAGTCGCATTGCTCTCATTACCAATTGTCGAGGTGGACTGAGCTTACTGTTTCCCCGATGCTGATCGGATGCTATTGAGGGCTTTTTGAATTTGGGGATGCCCCGGCTTAAGCGCGATCGCCTTTTCCAGTTGTCTTATGGCCTCTTCGTTTCGCCCCAATTGCGCATACAACACTCCCAAAGTGAACATCGGGTGCCATCGCTTAGGGGATAATTGAATAGCGCCATCATAGTACGGAATTGCCTCTTCGACCCGCTTTAGATTCACGAGCGATCGACCAATGGATAAATAAACATCCGGGTAAGACGGGTCAAGCTCGTATGAATGCAGATAAGCTTCGAGCGATTCTTCTAAACGACCGAGCAAGCCCAGTATATAACCCAAATGCAGATAAGTTCGAGCGTTGTCCGGGGCAAGTTCTACAGCGTTGCGCGCTTCTTTAAGTGCTAACATCGGTTCATTCAATCTGAAGAAGGTCGTGGACAAATGTATTCTAGCCCGTAGGTCATCCTTGCCGCTGCTAATCAGATTGGTTAGGACTCGCTTCGCTTCATTCGGTTGATTCGTCTTTAGGTAGGCCCAAGCGAGCATCAAGTCGACCTCCAGGTCTTCGGGAATCTGAACTTTCAGCTCTTCAAGTAGCTGGATTCCGGATTCGACCAGCCCCTCGTCGATATAGACTCCAGCTCGTGCGAGGATGAGCTGCCCACTCACCTGTGAAGCGGCAACCTCTGTCTGCCAGGAATTCTTGATATGAACAGGATCTGAGCCAGCCCCTCGTCGCAACTCTACAGCCGCTTCCTCGACTCGGCCAAGTGCCCGGTAGGTTTGGCCTCGCAGAAAGCGTGCGATTTGCAATTGCGCGTCGAGCTGAATCGCTCGATCCAGAAGGCGCAACGTCTTTTCGTATTGACCAGTCTCATAAAATACTTTCGCAAGTCCGACGTATGAGCCTGCTTCGTTAGGCCTCAGTTCGATTACTTTCTTACAGGCGATCTCTGCGCGATCGTAAGCCAACTGATCCATCGCTATTTTGCCGATTTGTTCAAAAGTCGGTGCGTGATTTGGTTGCAACGCAAGAACATCTTGAAAAGCTCTGTTGGCTTCGGGGAAATCCCCGGATTCCTTCTTTCGCATTCCCCAATGAAATCGCCAGCGGGGGCGAGTCCGATCCAGATCGAATGCCTTCGCGTAACATCTAAGAGCCAGGTTGCGATAGCCATTGGCTTCGTAAAGGACTCCCAGTTTTCCCCAAGCCTCAGGATCATTGCGGTTTTTAGTGACACGATCGAGGCGCTCGTGAATGGCGCTGGACAGCAATGGGTCAATGTCGATCATGCGGGCGGGTCGAGGCGGATCGGGGGCAATTGTTGATTCTGGAGAGACTTGCGACTTGTCAGCTTTTACCGATCGAGATGGGGTATCGATTGGCGGAGCCTTAAACTGAGACCGCCAAGTTCCGAAACCAAGAACAATCACACCTCCAACGAACACCAATCTTGCACCAGTGATCTTCGCGGATGACGACTTGCGATTGTCTGCCTGAGGCTGATTGTGTTTTTTCTTCGCTGGCAAGCGACTCATGGCAACAATCTCAACAAACTTCGATCATCTAGTATAGTTCCTCTGAAATTGATGTGCTACCTGTTTATTACGAAAAAAGTCTACCAGGCGGACATGACTATGTTTCTGAATAAGAAAAGCCCCGCCCATCCATTGTCGGTGGAAGGGCGAGGCAATATTGAAAGCGTGATCGTCTCTCGCAAGTTTTCTACTAAGAGACAGGAGCCGCTTTTTTCTTCATGTCTTTGGACTTTTCTTCCTTCACGGGCACTGCCGTGACACTGAACTGTCGTGTGGGATCATAGAACTTTCGGAACACGTTTTGAATCTTCTTGGCTGACAAACCCGCATACGCAGCTCGCGCCGTTCTTGGCTCATCAAGACTCCGATCGTGCAGATCGAAGTTACGCAGGATTCGTGACCAGAAGCGTGGCTCGCGCATGTCCGTCTCAAGATTATTGTCGATCTGCTTCTTGGCATTCTCCAATTCCTCGGCAGTAGGGCCGTTCGCTGCGAACTCCTTCAACATCTTATGGACTTCTTCGACGACTTTGTCCGCATTTTCTGGGTCGCAGGGAGCCGCTGCCATGAATCGACTGGCGTCCTTAAATGCCCAATTGGCGGCATTGCGTGCGCGAATCGAATAGACGATCCCCAAATCCTCACGGATTCGTTTAATGAGCTTGCTGCTTAAGATATTGGAAGCTGCTTGAAGTGCCCGCCTTTCATTCACCGAGCCTCCGTCCGCCCCGACAAAGCCCGCGAGCGCCATCGCCTGTGGTGTAACCGTGTCGACCTTCAAGTGTTTGGCGAGCGGGCCTGTTGGCCGAGCAAAGGTCCGCAGTTTATCCAGATGGTCGGCGGTCCGGCTTCGCTTGGAGAGTGACCCGATGTATCGGCTAACAAGTGCAAAGGCCGCATCACGTTTGATTTCACCGACAACCGAAACCTCGATCGGAGCCGTCTTGCGAAGGCGATCAAACCACGCCTGCCCCGCATCGAGAGTTGCTTTTTCAATGACTTCCTTCGTGGGGAACCGGCGCCGAGGATCATTACCGCTGAGCAACTCCGACATCGCAATCATGCCGCGGAAGCGAGGCATTTTTCCCAGCATTTCAATTTGTTGCAGCATTTGAAGTTTGAAGTTCTTGAATGCAGACTCCTCGATGATGCCATCCGTCAAAAGCGCATGGACCAGTTGAAGCCCTGTTTCAAGATCGTTTGGAGAACCCGTCACTGACAAGGAAAACGTGTCGTCACCGCCTCCGCCTCGAACATTGATGTTCTTTCCCGTCATGATGTCGCGCACAGCCGTCGAAGATAACCTGCTTGTGGCAGGGCTACTGATCGCAAGTGAAGCGACCTGTGTGATTCCCATATTGGCTTCTGTTTCTTCAATGCTGCCGCCAGCCAGGCTGACGGTGACCATGACGGAATCTTTCTTGTAGTCCATGAAGCGATGGTGAACTCGAACACCATTGGATAGCCAGGCATGAGTAACGCCCAGTTCTTCGTCGGTTTCCTTTTCGACAATGGTTCCGGGGTTTGGCAGTGCGGCAAGTAACTCAGTTGGAGAATCAGCCTGCTCAAGCGGCATCACCTTTCGTGCCCACGCTGCTCGCGCGGCTGCTAACACTTCGTCACTTGTAGGTACTTCGACATCTTCCTTATCTGCCGATGTGACAACGTATGCAAAGGTGCCGGGTGCAAAATGATTCGCAAATGTCTCGTTTACCTCCGAAAGCGAGATCGTATTTAAGAACTCCTCGTACAGATCAAGCTCTTGTTGCGCGGACATGACCGGTTCTTTGTTGTTGGTCGTAAAGATCATCTCCATAACCATGCTTCGCGCTGCTCTAGTTGGCTCTGTTTTTACAGCTCTTTCCGCGTCGGCGACCAATTCCTTCTTGGCGAGGTCCAGCTCTCGCTGTGCAAAACCGAATTCGCGAGCCCTTTTAACTTCAAGCACTATTTCTTCGAGCATCTTGTCCCAGTCGTCAGGCTCTCCGCTGGCTCTGCTGGAGACGAGCAAAGCATCATTGAAAAAATCTGAGACACTGGCGCCAGCCCCACGGTAGCTCGCCTCGCCGGAGTCAACGCGAATATCATGTCGCCGCCCAATCATCCAGGAGCCGATATGCTCGACCAACTCCTGCCGCCACTGATCTGTAGTGACCGTTGGCTGTCTTCCTGGCTTTAGGTTCGTCATCTGGACTCGGCACATTGGCATTTCGGAATCTGTCACAACAATGGCACGCTGTTTTCCAAAAGGCTTAAACTCGGCTGTCTTTTGCGTCTCGGCGGCCGTCTTGGGTTTCTCTGAACCGAACCACTTGCCAATCATCGCGTCGATCCCATTCATCGGCCGATCGCCCACGATTATCACGGTGATATTTTCCGGGCGATACCACGCGTTGTAGTAATCGACAAAATCCTTGCGGGTAGCTGTCTCGAGAATGTGGTCGAGGCCGATTGGAAGCCGCTTTGCGAATCGTGATCCTTCGTATAGTTGAGGCCAAAGCTTGTCGCGAATGCGCTGAAAAGTATTCTTGCCGCTCCGCGATTCTTCCAATACCACGCCACGCTCTTTGTCGATTTCTTCTTCCAGGAACGAAACGCGAAAAGCGTAGTCGCTCATAACCATAAGCCCTTTGTCGATTTGTGCGTCGGTCGTGTCCGGCAGGAAAAGCATGTAGGCCGTTTGATCGAAACTTGTGAACGCATTGACGTCTCCACCGAACTCCATCCCGATACTTTCGAAGTAAGGGATCAACTCACCCGGTGCGAAGTTCTCACTGCCATTAAAGCACATGTGCTCGATAAAATGTGCCAAGCCTCGCTGGGCTTCGGTCTCGTTTAGCGATCCAGTGTCAACATGAATCATGATCGCCATTTTTTCGGGTGGATTATCATGGCTCCGATACATCCACTTCACGCCATTCTTGAGGACGCCCGTTTCGATCCGTCCGTCAGCTGGTAATGGCTTGGCAAGCAATTGCGCAGGCAGTAAGCCGACTACTAACAGCGCCGCTATTTTCACACACAGTATTCTTTTCCGTCTCATGGCTTGGCCTTTCCGAAAGTTGAATGAACGAAGAGACTCCTTCGTTTAGCCGCAAGCGGTGGTCGCTCGCCCACACTCGCACTTGTTTTCAATCTTAACTGTAATGCCGTTCGAGTTCGATCGCAAATCCGATTCGGCTGGCGTCGGCCTTGAAAGAATCTGCCAGTGGTTGGCGATTTTCAATAGTGTCACGATGTTGATTTGATCAGCTTATTCGGCCACTTTCCACTGGTCGTCGCCTTCCATGCGGAATTGATAAGACACCAACTATACAAAAAACGACAATCGCGCAATTCTCTTCTTGGGTGGGCTTGGAATTAGTCATTCGGGGTTTCTGGCACAATCCAGGCGTCTTCAACTACTCATTCTGAGAAGCTTGACCAGCATCCATCGCGTGTTTGTCGATCTTTGTTGCCAAATGGATTCTATCCGCCACCCCATCGTAGGAAATCGGTAAGCGCCAGGACAGTTGCACCGGAACGCACAAGGCGGTTTCGGTTTCCGTGCAATAAGCGAAACTGACGGTAACAAGCCAGTCATCCGCGCTTGCGGTTACGTCAGATGCAGGAATGGTGACACATAAGGGGAAATGGTCGGCTTTGCCCGTGTGCTGTGCCAACAAACAATTCGATGAGTCGACTTGAATCGACCATGGTGCTTCATCGCTCAAATGCGAGTCCGCGGGAAGACGCACGTCTATTAGCAATTCTATGTCCGCATCGGATTTGATGGACGTTTTATCTGCCTGGATCGCGTTCACTTCGGGCGTCAAGACATTGGCATCATCAGAAAGTCCCTTTAGTGCAATCTCGTCCCAGGCCCGCGTGGTGAGGTTCAGTCGAACGATGCGATGATTGTTCGTGTCAGCGACAAAGATTTCATCTCCCGCCACGGACAATCCACCCGGCTCAAAGAACGCGACCTCTCCGTTATCAGCCGAAGCACCAGGTTCGCCTGTTCCGAAGAGCGTGCGAACCGATCGCGAACCAGGCTCGACGAGCTTGATCTTATGGTTGTATGTGTCCGCGATAATGAGCGAAGTCCCATAGGCGTCGATGCCTAGAGGATGCTGCAACTTTGCTTTCGGGTGCTCGCCATCAACGTCGCCAAATGAGAAAAGCCCTTCGCCGATGACCGTAAATACCTTTTCTGATGACATATCGATGCCACGCACAGCGCTCACTTCGCTATCCGCAAAGTAAATCTTGTCGCCAACTATGCAAATTCCTGACGGCTGAGCGAGTGCGGCGGATTCTGTCGGCCCATCGACGATGTTTTCACGCCCGGAGCCTGCGAATGCGCGAGCAAATCCGACGGGAAGATCGATACGCCATATTTGGTGTGTGCCAGCCATCGCAACGTAAAGCGTCGACCCTTCAATGGCCAAGTCCCATGGCGAATTGAGACCTTGCCCGGGACCCATCGCGCCGCCAGCCCGATCGTTACTCATTTCGCCGGTGCCAACGACAGTCGCCACTTCGAGAGATTCAAGATCAATCGATCGAATCAGGTGGTTTTCGGTATCGGCCACGTAGAGTGTCCCATTTTTCAGCGCAAGGCCTTGCGGGTGATGGAATGTCGCCTCGGCTGCGGTGCCATCCATTCGGCCCACAGAGCCTTCACCGATGACATGGATCGCCTCACTTCGTCCTTTCTCGTCGGGCCAACCTGCCACGACGATTCGGTTGTGGTTGGAGTCAGCGATGAAGAGGCGTCTTCCATCTGCGTCTGCCAGAATCTTGCCGGGAAAGGCGAGTCCCGATGCTGCGCGAACACTTGATTCCTTGCGCACTGTCAACGGCCCAATGGCCAAAGTCTTGGCGGATCTGCCGTTTTCAAGAGCTTGGCTGATCATTTCGTCAATAGCATCCCGGCTGCCCTCTCCACCGATAGAGCCAACAACACGCCCGGTAGAATCGACAACAACGAGTGTCGGCCAACTGCGTACGGCGTAGCTCTGCCAGATTTTCATGTTCTCGTCGATGATGACCGGATGCTGGATTTCGTAACGCAAGATCGCGGCGCGAATCGTTTCACACGAAGCTTCATTGGCAAACTTTGCACTGTGAACTCCCACAAAGGCTACCGGCTCGTCGCGATATTTTTCCTCAAGGTAAGCAAGGTCGGGCAGGATGTGCATGCAATTGATGCAGCAATAGGTCCAAAAATCCAGGACCGTTACTTGGCCTTGGAGTTCGCCCGCAAAGAGCAACGGCCTATCAGTATTAAGCCAGCCAAGACGGCTATTCAATTCAGGTGCGCGAACGTCGCCTGCCATATTCTCATTGCTCCCTTAAAAGACCGCTATGCTGTTGATAGTTTTGATTCACTTTTGAGTAATGGTGTCTAATTACATCGGCGTCGAACTGTCTTGATCGCATCCGACCAACTTCGAAACCACTTGTTGCCCTGATCGGAAAATACCTTCATACATTCCAACCGAAGGTCCTCAAGGACAGCCAGATCTTCACAGCCTGCCGAAGCTGCGATCCCTTCAACGTCACCACCTAGACCATTTTCATCAATAGCGTTCCTAAGGGCCTTTTGTAGTTGCTGCCTTGTTAGCTTCTTGGCGTTTGGGGTTTGTCGCGCGTTCTTCGCGCGTAAGTGCTTGATAGCCACTTCAATTTCCTTGCGTGTATCGACGACCTTTTCGAGCTTTAGCGCATCTTCTAATTCGGGTAAAACCGCCTTAGAGCCAAGCTCATAGAGTGCATAAGCGCTCCAAAACCGTGTACGACTATCAAGATTCTTAAGCAATCGAGCGATGCGCGGTGCAGTATCCAGATAGCCGAGTTGCCCTAACGCAAATGCGGCCCCTCCTGAACCGACATCATTGGCATCCAGCATTTTTAATAGCGTAGGCAAGGCATTCTTGTCCATGAAATATCCGAGTACAAAGGCTGCGTTTCGGCGAACGTAAGGATCGTCATCTCTCAACATGGGGTAGAGGTACGGTATCACATCGCGCCCATACCGACCAAAGACATAGAACATGCAGTCATGAGTAGGTATATACCAAGAGTGAGGTGCGAGGAATACGCTGCCCTCGCGGGCCCGAAGCATAAGAAACATTGCGGGGAGGAACTCGGAGCGATGTTTGTCGGCTAGCCAATATGCTGTTTCAAAAGCCGGTTCGAAAACGTCGTCCACAGATTTCGATGACGCCATGGCCCAACGAAGCAACGGCTTCCCTTTTTCGCCAGCCACATCAGAGACGAAGCTCGCAATCATCAAGCGTAGCCAATCGTCGTCGGTATCTTGCAACATCTCAACACCGACCTCACAGGCGGCTATGGGATGGGCGTCTAGGATTGCATAACTCTTGTTGACCTTCTCTTTTGCACGGCGTAGTTCTTCTCTGTTAACGTAATCCTGGTCTGGTCGGTGCGCATCGAGCACCTGCCACGCTTTGGTTATCTGGGATTTCGTAGTGGGGTCGTTAGGTGCCTTCCAGGCTTCCCAATCCGGCTCTTGAATAGGCGGGAGGGGTTTACCCTGCAAGCCGCCGACCAATCCTAATAGCATGACCAAGATAGGAATCATTGTTTCCACTGTCATTGCGTTGAAAAAGAGAATCGAATCACAAGCGTCTATGGCACTGTTTTGGCGAAACCAAACGCAATACGAATTCCAGCCCACTATACAAAGCCGTATTGATGGCGTCGAACTCCTCAATCAGATCATGGGTTTGATTCGTCGGAGCAGCAACGCCACATGTTACTCTGAATCGAAGAAATTGGCGTCGGCAACAGCGAGGGCGCCAAATCCTGACGTGAATGTCGAAGTAGCGTTCTGGCAGATAATATAGTGGAAACAACCTCACTGAAAGGGAAGGGCGTTGGGGGAAGAAGTAGATAGGGCGGCGTCTTGAATGAATCGCTTCGATTGGGGTATCATTTGAGTCATCAGTTAAGGAGTGCAAGCCGTGAAACCCAACATTGATCGAAAGGGCCGAATCGCGCGGGCGATTAGCGGTGTTCTCACGATCGCCTTCGGCGGCGGGATTTGGCTATTCGATTGGCCCGCGACAGCCTCTATTCGCTGGATCGTTACGGGTGTCGCTGTTCTTGCGGGCTTGTTTCAACTGTACGAAGCAAAACGAGCCTGGTGCGTGACGCGCGCCTGCGGAATCAAGACGCCGATGTAACAGGCTGCCCTCCGAGCCGAATGGGGCAATGACGTAATATCGCCCTATCCCAATAGAAGCAAGCCTTGCGGATGCGCCCCCCTCCGAGACGGAAGCCCAAAGCCAACACTTCAATTGAGAGTGAGAATCTGCCTCAAACAAGTTCGCATTCGTGCTCAGGTGTTGTACGATGTTATCGAAGGGGAGAATCCGGGAGTCTAAGCCATGGCCAATGCACAGATAATACCCGTCGGGCCGACCGAGACTGAACTAATTACCGATTTATACAACCAGGTGATGAGTCCGCGCCAGGATGAGGAATTCTTCCGTCGGCGGTTCCAAGGTCGACACAACGTCTGCTCAATGGTGGCTGTCGTGGAAGAGCAGCATGTCGGCTTCATCATCGGCTTCGAGATGATGCCTTCGACCTTCTTCAGCTGGATTTGCGGTGTTGTACCGGATGCAAGGCGAATGAGTATTGCAACGCAATTGATCCGCGCTCAATCCGCGTGGGCAAAAGACCACGATTACTCAATTCTGCGATTTGAATGCCAGAATCAGCACAGGCCGATGCTGCATGTGGCTATCTCGGAGGGGTACGACATGGTTGGCGTCCGCTACGACACGCCTACGGGCAACAATGTCGTGATCTTCGAGAAAGACCTGCGGTAGAACTGGCCTCAGCGGCAGCGATTCGAGCTCGATCCCCGTTTGCCCCTTTGAAATTCACAGCAGCCGACCGTGCAAGAGCACAAGAATGGACAACAATTGACATAGAAAAGCTGGTTTTGGGCCGACGGGACCACTATGCTGGATTTGGAGGGTACGGAGAGCCTGTTCGTTGATGTTGCACAGATCCTTTCTTGATTGGCGGACGGCTTGGCCTTAATGTCAGTTCGGTAGCCCAGATCGAAGTTTTTGATTCCGTTGGAGATCGAGTGTGTTGTCCAAGCGACTGCAAAATTGGTGTGTCCTGCCAGTGTTTATGGCTACGTCCTTGGCGCTTGCGGGCGATTTGCCTCAGCAGTTTTCCCTGGGCCGATATATACCTGGGAACTGTTGGCTCTACACCAGTTTTGTAGAAAACCCGGAAAACGCCTGGCTTGAGAAGGAGTGGGGGAAGGTTTTTGAAGAAGTCGAAAGGCTGAACCTCAGCCGCGAGGCTGTATCGCTCGTCTCGACATTTCTTCCTGAGGAAGAAGGGGATTCAGGCAGAGCCGATCTCGCCAAACTGGCCGGTCTTTTTGAAGGCGTTGCGTGGCGAGACTTGATTGCCAAGGAGCTTGCCCTTGCCGAGCGAATCGCAGCTGGCAAATCGATGCCTGAATATGTTGTCCTTTTAAGGCCTGCTTCTGCGACGCTCGAAAGTAACTGGACAGGTTTGCGGGCCATATTTAGTGAATTGGCAAAGTACAGCGACAAAGTGACTCTTGTGCCAAAGAAAGTTGGCGATGTTGATTTGCTTTGGCTTGTTATAGGTGATCCTTTATCTTCTCGTGGGGAGTTCTCGCGACTTGCGCTTCTTCGCCGTGGTCCGGTATTCGGGTTTGTTTTTGGCGAGAAGATGGGCGCCGAGGTTGTAGCGCTATTGGCAGGCCGTTCGGAATCAGTGCCATTGACCAGGCAGCCTCGATTTCGTAAGGCTGTAGCTGAATTGCCTGCACCCGAGGATTTCCTCTTCTTCGCCGATGTTCGCGGACTCTTGGGGAACATCAACTCAGCTTTGCGCAGCGAGCTATCTCGAAAAGGAAAAGAAGGTGCCGCCGTTGCCGATATTTTTGCCCGTGTTTTCGGCAAGCTGGATATCATTGACTATTCCGTTATGACGACAGTGACGAAGGATCGGCGTCAAACGACGGAGGGGATCACGCGAATTCAACGTGGAAAAGAACGTAGCGCGGTAGCACGGATCTTCTCAGATCGCCGATCAATGTCTGATGTGCATCGAATCATCCCGGAAGACGCAACTGGGTTTTATGCAAGCAGTATGCTCAATGTCGATAGACTTTATGAGTTCATTACGAGCCTTGTACGCGATGATATCCCCGGCGGGGCGGGCGCCATCGCGAAGTGGCACGCCTGGTTAGCCAAAGTGGATTTTGATCCGCAGAGGGACATCTTTGATTGGCTAAGTGGCGAAGTCGTTACGGTTTCCCTTCCTCCCTCTGAGAATGCTGCACTCCCATCAGATTCCTGGGTGGTCTTCCTGCATGTGAAAGACCCTGTGCTTGCGGCAAAGAAGGTGAATGCGGCGATCGATATCGCTGGAGCGTCGTTGCGTGAGCACGGCCAAATGCTCCTTGTGCGAGATCGTTGCGGTGGCATGGAGGGGTTCCGAGAATTGACACATCCGATGCTGGCGTTTTTATGTCGGCCGGTTGTCGGCGTTTCGGGGGAATGGTTGATTGTAGGTTCATGTCCTGATTCTGTTCAGAAATGCCTGGCTGTTTCCGAAGGCAGAGCACCATCATTTTTTAAGGCAAAACGATTCTTGTCCGAAGGCCTTCTTCCGGAAGGACCTGTCTACTCTTTGTCCTTTGCCGACCGGACTAACTTTGGCGATGAATTAAGCCAGGGGGCTGTGGCTTTGAGTATTGGTGGGGCGACGGGTCTGATGGCGGCACAACGTGGAGTGGATATTAGTGGCAAGGGCAAGAACGAGGAGGCGAAGAAACTGCTGGCCTCGATACAACGAATTTTTGCGCTTAGTGGCAAGTTGGCTCCAGCCCTGAAAAAGATAGACTTCTACCGTTCCACGGCGTCGAAAACCACTTTCGATGGAAAGGCCTGGCGAAGTACGACTGTTGTCACTTACCAGACTCCGAAACGCGACCAACATAGACCGTCTAGAAAATCGCCCACACATTGATTTCTTGCGATCGTGGTTTGCTCAAGCTATGTCTAGCGAAAGGCCCCCAAGAGATAGGACGCTATGCGGTTCCTCGCTCGTCATCTGCGGGTGAGACGCAAATGCCGAACTCGCTGTTGATCCTTTCGACACTCACATGTCGTTTTCCCTGGAGCACTGCGGCGACAACTTTACCGACGGTTTCGCCGCGCCACCCAGTTAACAAATTCACCTCTTCGTTCGGTTTGGCGTTATTCTTCGTGCAATATCGAACAAGTTCGGTGATGGATTTTTGCGATGCAACTGCGGCGTAGGCCAAATCGTGCCTACCGCAATAGCTCCTAATCACAGCAGTAGCCAGCGCCACAAGGGCCGCCTGTCCGGAGACTTCGGGTTTAATTTTCTTGGGAATGGGCCATTCCGACTTCGGGATTGTCAGAGCGTCTCGGACAACTTCGCAAAGCGAACGGATGTCCTTGCTCGCTATGTTTATGCCTCGTAAGTCGCAGATTTCTTCATACTCAGCCATGTTGTGTTTTGCGATCTCAACAAGCAAGTAGTCCTTCACCACGACTCGTGCTGGCCGATTCAGACGTTGTGCCAATTCATCACGCCATGCAAACAACTTTTTCAAAATCGCTAGTTGCTGACCCTTGAGCGATCCGGCTCCCTTGATTCGCAGTATCTTGTCGACGTCCTGTTTCTTGTAAGTAGCCTCGATTTCAAAACGGCCAAATTCTTCGCGGGACCACTCCAGCCTGTTCAGCTTGCGAAGTCTCCCTTCCAAATGATCGCTAATGCTGAGCAAATGCGAAACGTCTTCTGCGGCGTATTGAATTTGCTCGGCTGAAAGCGGACGCTTTCGCCAATCAGTCAGGGTTTTAGCTTTGTGGAGTCGGACATGGCGAACCGCCTGTACGAGGCGCTGCAAACTCATAGGGTAATCGTACCCGGCGAGACCGGCTGCGATTTGAATATCAAACACGTTTTTCGGTAGTTTCCCGCTGGCACGAACGCTGACTGCGAGGTCTTCCTGTCCCGCATGAAGAACGGCTTGAACCTCCGGGTTGGCCACCAGTTCCCACATCGGCGCAAGATCTAAATCGAGGAACGGGTCAATCAAGTATACGGCGTTTTTTGTGGCGACCTGAAGCAGGCAGAGATCAGCCTCGAAGCAATCTTCCATGACGAATTCCGTATCGAAGGCAAACGCCTTCTCCGCGTGGCACGTCTTTACGAGCAAATCAATCTCGGCTTGCTTTTGAACAAGAACAGGTTCAACGGTCGTTTTTTTGTTCGGCAAATCATATCTCCGGCCAGGGAATCGTGCGGTGGAAGCATTGGCGCTATCGCGGCATGTTACTCGTTTCTGCGGCGGTTTGCCTAGTAGCGAGCTGGACTCCTACGATAAAGATTTCACACAGAGCTTCTTAGACGTTGTCCGAAAGCGACGGGCGAGTACAATGGCTGCTTCTATAGGAAATGCCCTTACCAGCAGTGTTTGAACAAAGGATGGATCGCTCATGGCGGATGTAGTGGAACCTTCTTCGGAACGGATTGTAAATCAGCCGTTGATCGAGGAAATGCAGGATTCGTACCTGACTTACTCGATGAGCGTGATCATGTCTCGTGCGCTTCCCGATCTTCGAGACGGCTTGAAACCATCGCAGCGGCGCATCCTCGTAGCTATGAACGACCTGAATCTTGGCCCCCGCGCGCAGACCAAGAAATGTTCCAAGATCAGTGGTGACACCAGCGGCAATTACCACCCGCATGGCGATGCCGTGATTTATCCGACACTCGTTCGGCTCGCACAAGACTGGAATATGCGTCAACCTCTCATTGATGGGCAGGGCAACTTCGGTTCGATAGATGGCGACCCGCCGGCAGCCATGCGATACACGGAAGCGCGCATGACCGGTGCGGCAACGCTGTTGCTCGATGATTTGGAATATGACACTGTTGATTTTATTCCGAATTATGACAACTCACGAACTGAGCCGACGGTGCTGCCCGCCAAGTTTCCAAACCTGTTGGTCAACGGGGCAACTGGGATTGCGGTTGGCATGGCGACGAATATGCCTCCGCACAATGTCGGCGAAGTTTGCGACGTCCTGCTGGCATATCTTGACAATCCAGGTATTTCCACTGCGGAAATCATGAAGGTTCTTCCTGGGCCTGATTTTCCGACCGGCGGACAGATTTGCGGTAGGCGCGGGATTGTTGACGCTTACACAACCGGCAGGGGGAGTATTACCCTTCGAGGTTTGTGTCACGTCGAAGAGGGGAGGGGAAGCAAGAAAACGATTGTTATCACCGAAATCCCCTACGGCGTACTCCGGAGTTCGGTAACGGAGAAAATCGCGCAGGCTGTCAAATCAGGGCAAATTAAAGACGTTTCGGCGATCAATGACGCATCCGACCGAAAGCACAACGTGCGAATTGAAGTGGACTTGAAACGTGATGCGAACGAAGACGTCATCATGAACCAGCTTTATCAGTACACGCCGCTCCAGAACAATTACCACATCATGAATATCGCGCTTGTAGGCAAACAGCCTCGCACGTTGACCATCAAGAATATGCTGGAACTGTTCATCGACCACCGAAAAGAGGTTATTCGGAGAAGAACTTCGTTCCTGTTGCGTCGAGCCAAGCAGAGGGCGCACATCCTTGAAGGGCTTCTCCTTGCCCTTGGGGATATTGACGAAATCATCGAAACTATCAAGAAATCGCCTGATCCGCCGACAGCCAAAGCCAATTTATTGGCACGGTCGCTCAAGCTGGTGGAAACTGCGACACTTGCAGCGATTCTCCCAGAATCGTTTGTCGAACGATTCTCGTCTGGCGAACACCATCTAACCGCCGTGCAGGCGCAGGCCATTCTGTCGATGCAGTTGCAAAAGCTGACGGGCCTTGAGTCTGAAAAACTGGCGCAGGAATACGCAAAACTGGTTGATGAGATCAACGGATACGAGGAGATTCTTCGCGACGAACGCCTTGTTCTTGGCATCATTCGGGATGACCTAACAGGTATCAAGGATAAATTTTCCGGCAAACGTCGGACCGAAATTGTGGAAGCCATTGGCGACTTCAGCATTGAAGAGCTAATCCCCGACGAGCCGGTTGTCGTTACGATTTCACATGAAGGGTACGTTAAGCGTACCGATATTGACTCATATAGAACGCAGGGGCGTGGCGGCAAGGGGGTTCGAGGAGGAAGCACGAAAGAAGGCGATTTCCTGGAATATGTCTTCGCGGTATCAACGCACGATTATCTTCTCTTCTTCACGAATTGCGGACGAGTGTACTGGACGCGTGTGTTTGACTTGCCGGCGCTCAGCCGGACATCGCGCGGACGATCGATTGCCAATCTTTTGAATATGCAGGAGGGCGAAAAGCATCGGGCTGTGCTCGCAGTCAAGGAGTTCGAAGAGTCGTTCGTCTTTTTCGCAACAGCGAAGGGGACGGTCAAGAAGACGCCGATCGCAGCTTATAGCAGGCCACGCGCGAACGGCATCATAGCCATCACGTTGGACGAAGATGACGAGCTTATCAATGTCGCACGAACCACGGGGGCCAATGAGATCGTCCTCGGCTCCACGAATGGTATGGCTATCCGTTTCGCAGAAGAAGATGTTCGCGCGATGGGACGCAGTGCTCGAGGTGTCCGAGGGATGTCGCTTGCTGATGAGGATTCTGTGGTTTCGATGGTCGCGATCGATCCGGGGTCGTCAGTCTTGACTGTTTGCGAAAACGGTTATGGCAAACGAACCAGCATCGAAGAATACCGAAAGACCAAGCGGGGCGGTAAGGGCGTTATCAATATCAAGACGACGGAGCGTAACGGGCGTGTCATCGGCATTCAGGCGGTTGTTGACGATGATGATCTGATGATGATTACGCAGGACGGAATGATGCTTCGGACAGACCTATCCGCTGTGCGCGAAATCGGCCGCGCGACTCAGGGAGTTCGGCTGATCCGCCTCAAGGAGGGCGATCGACTTGTTGCCGTCGAAAAGGTGGCAAGCGAAAACGGTGAAACGAATGGCAGCAGTCAAGGTGTCGACGAGCAATCAAGTGATTCAGAATCTGACGATGCGGGCCAGGCGGAATGAATCTCGTAAGTAGTAATGAACGGCCACGCTCGCGGATGCGATTTAATAGCCCGTTATCGGCTCGTGAGGCTTAAGGGTGGTTCGGAAATCTGATTTATGCCGATGAATCTCAAGCTGACGAATCATTGATTTGACCGCACCCTGGCGTGCCGACACTGTGTAGAAAACGCTGGTGACGACGACAGGTTCCTTTGGTGGAGGCCTCGCAATGAACGAACGATCGTGCAGGGGTTGTTGGCTCGGTGCAGTAGCATTTGCGACTTTCGTATTCAGTTCAACGGCGTTTTCGCAGACGCTAATCGACGGTCAAGACCCTTTGGATAATGTGACGGTTGCGGCGATTGGCGAGCGATCGCCGGGAAACCTGGTATCCGACGGTACTTTTCGTTTGTCGCAATCCGGCGGTCGGCCCGGCGAGATTACCGAAACCCCCCAATCGTCGATCGGGTCGCTTCTCCTTGCCGATTCGATTGATATTGTATTTGAGCAGTTCAATCAGGCCATTGTGTTACTGCAGGGCCTTCTGATAGCGAGAGCCGGGGGAACGCCGGCGCTCCCAGCTGCGACCTCCTCGAGGCAGGTGAAAACGCTTGAATATCCGTCGGAATCGACGTTTCGTGATAGCTTAGGCTCGACTCGTTTTTCTGTAGACCGAAGCATCAAGAGTCGCCGGTAGGGAGCAGTTTGCCGGGGGGTTATGCAGGCAACGTATACGGGTAATGATGAGTTTGATTGCACGTTTTTCGTATGGACGACATTTGATTACATTATTTTCTTGACTTTATCGGATGAGTGCGGTAGAGTGGTTTACGACAGAAGTGTAAGGTGACGGAATAGGCGGTTTGATGAGCGGGATTTAATACCATACATATTTGTAGTTATTATATTTGAAGTTTGATCATTAATCCCTTCTGCTATCCTCTTTGCTCATAGCCACATTCCCAATTTGACAACGCCAGTCATCGCACGCGCTCGAAGTGAGCGGTGCAAGCCGTCGCGCGCTTGGTCTATTAGACCTACCTCTTCTCATTGCGCCCTTATTCACTGTCCGACATCGAAGATTCGCTCTCTTTGTACATTTTTTATAAGAGCGGATGGTCTGTATTTCGTCTTTTGCTTGCGGTCGCCTGCTAATGGGGGCTGGCGATGCAAGATATCTGCGGGTCCGAAGGGCTGGCGCGTTGTATAGTTGCCAATCCTCATTTTGGCCGGCGGAAGCGGTTTGGTACCGATGGAGTCTTTTTGGGGACACTGAAGGCTGCAGAAGGTATCAATGGGTGAGCGTCATTTGGTTTTTGGGGAATTTTGGTGAGATCTGTTCTCGATGTTGTCGGCGAGGGAATCAACTGCAAACTGCCTGACGATATTGTAGAGAAGATCGACTTGGCCTTGGGGATTTGATGTCTTCCCGTTCCGCTTCCGTGGCGGTCAATCGGGCGAGTGACGCTCACTCATTTTTTTAGATTCTCATCTTTCACGAGGGATAATCCCATCTGGTTCGTAACGCGAGCCGGATGGGATTTTCTTTTTTTGACCTACCTTCTACAACGCCAAAAGTTTTTCCTTTCCCATTGAAGGTTGCGGCACCTGAAGGCTTGACGCCTCGCATGCAGTGATGTCAAGCCTTCCGCATTACCCACAAGAAACCTCGTCGGACGGCTCTTCGGTTGCTTGGATCGTAAATCGAGAAGCTGCGATTCTCGCGCTCCCGATGGGCGAAGGTGCCAGTGAGATGCCGTCCTGTTCATCGCTCTAATGATAGCGCTTTCTAATGTCCAAAAAAATTAGGTTGCCTTAAGCGAATTACATATCGTGATCTCATATAATCAAACCGCGGCAATAGAACGAGCATGATCTCGTTTGGCCAATAGATTCGGGCGAAACTTTCGAAGCATCACTATGAAGCGTCATTAGCGCAGCCGGGGCCGTGAAGCTTAGCCGGAAGGCGAGTTATTTAGCTAAGGAGTTTAAGGAATGAAGAGCGCTATCCATCGTACAAGCCTTTGTTTTTTCTTCGGCGCAATCGTTTCAGCATTACCTAATCTTGCTTACGCTCAACCGAGTTTTGTAAACTGGGAAAGCCCACACGTCAGCCCCGTCGATATGACGCCGGACGGCGCGAAGTTGCTGGTTGTGAATACCGCTGATAACCGTCTCGAAGTTTTCGACATCTCATCGGGGACGCCGAGTTTGGCAGGCAGCGTGCCTGTCGGCTTGGATCCGGTTTCCGTTCGCGCGCTGGACGATTCCACCGTATGGGTTGTGAACCATATTTCCGACAGCGTTAGCATTGTCGATCTCGGCGCCATGAATGTCGTCCGGACATTGAGGACACTAGACGAGCCGACTGACGTTGCGTTTGCAGGAACGCCTCGGCGCGCGTTCGTCTCGTGCTCGCAAGCCAATGCAGTAATGGTCTTTGATCCGGATAGTCCAGCTGTGCTGCCGACCACCATTCCGATCGAGGGCGAGGATCCGCGTGCCATGGCGGTCAGCGCGGATGGCAGTCAGGTGTATGTGGCTATTTTCGAGTCTGGTAATAAGACCACCATCCTCGGCGGTGGAAGCACAATAAACAACGGTTTCCCACCCAATGTTGTGAATAGTCCACTTGGGCCTTATGGAGGTGTCAATCCTCCGCCCAACGACGGCCTGGTTTTTACGCCGCCGATGAAACCCGGCAATCCATCGCCTCCAGCCGTCGGCATGATTGTCAGGAAAGACAGCGCCGATCAGTGGTTGGATGATAATAGCGGTAACTGGACAGATTTAGTCAGCGGCGCTAACGCAGTAGAGTCGGGCAGGCAGCCCGGCTGGGATTTGCCCGACCACGATGTAGCTGTAATTGATACTACGACGCTCGCAGTAACGTACGCGTCGGGTCTTATGAATGCGTGTATGGCGATAAGCGTCCACCCGACCAACGGAATCATAACCGTCGTAGGCACAGAGGCTACGAATGAAATCAGATTTGAGCCGGTTCTCAACGGGCGATTCATTCGAGTCAACATTGGCGGTGTCGATCCCGTGACGTTGGGAACCGTGGCGGTGATTGACCTGAATCCACACCTGACCTACCTGACTCCGACGATTCCACAAGCAGGCCGTGATCAATCACTGGGCGATCCTCGCGGAATCGTTTGGAATACGGCTGGCACCCGCGCCTATATTACAGGTATGGGATCCAACAATCTTGTTGTCATTGATGCAGCGGGTGCTCCCGCCGGTCTTCAGCCGACGATTGAAGTGGGTGAGGGGCCGACGGGGATTGTTCTCGATGAGGCGAGGCAGCAGTTGTACGTCGTGAACAAATTCGACGGGAGCATTTCCGTTGTGGATGCGATCACGGAATCGGAAACGCTACGCGTTCCTTTCTTTGACCCGTCGCCTCCTGCGATCAAACTGGGCCGAAAACACTTGTATGACACGCGGAAGAATTCAGGCTTGGGGCATACGTCATGCGGTTCGTGCCACATCGACGCTCGTTTTGACCGCTTGGCTTGGGATTTGGGTAATCCGGCGGGAGACGTGAAGACATTTAATCAAAACTGCAGCAACGGTTTGTTGGGGAATTGTCAGAACTGGCATCCTATGAAGGGGCCAATGACGACGCAGACGCTTCAAGACATCATTGGCAAAGAGCCACACCATTGGCGGGGCGATCGAAACGGTATCGAGGAATTCAACGGCGCTTTCCTGGGGCTTCTAGGAGATGACATCAATCTGACCCCCGTGGAAATGCAGCAGTTTGAGGATTTCCTCGCAACGATTACCTTTCCACCCAATCCGTTCCGCGAATTTGACAACGCGCTTCCGGCTAATTTGCCTTTGCCTGGGCACTTCACGATCGGCCGATTCGCACCGCCGGGGTTGCCCTTGGGACCGGGCGATGCGCTTCGGGGATTGGACCTATACCGGCTGGCTGGTTTGGACGGCGTGAATTGTGTGGCGTGTCATACGCTGCCTACAGGTATCGGATCCAATCTGGTTTTTGTCGGAGGCCAGTTTGTACCTTTTCCGGTAGGGCCAAACGGCGAATTGCATCACTCCGTCATTGGGTTAGACGGCTCAACAAATGTCAGCATGAAGACGCCCCATTTGCGTAACCTATACGACAAGGTTGGCTTTGAAACGACGCAACTAAGTAATCTTGCAGGCTTTGGTTATTTCCACGATGGCTCGATCGACTCGATTGCCCGCTTTGTGGGGGAGCCGGTTTTTTCTGTAACCTCAGATCAGGATATCGCCGACCTGGTGGCGTTTATGCTCGCGTTTTCGGGTTCGGACCTTCCGCTAGGCACGCCTCAAAATCCGGGTGAATTGCTCGGTCCTATGAGCAAAGACACGCAAGCGGCTGTTGGAATTCAGATTACGCTTGTCGATGAGGCGATCGCGCCACCTGGGCGACTTCAGCTTATCGCGGACATGATCGGATTGGCTGACGCGGGCGCGGTCGGACTCGTTGTGAAAGGCGTGCAAGCCAGCGAGCAGCGCGGTTACGCTTACGTTGGAGGCGGGCTTTTTCAGTCGGATCGATTCAGTGAGACATTTACGGCTGTGGAACTCCGGGCGTTGGCGACGCCGGGAAGTGAGTTGACGTATACGGTGGTTCCGCTGGGCACGGAAACTCGAATCGGCATAGACCGCGATCTCGATGGATTTCTGGATCGAGACGAGATTGATGGCTGTAGCAACCCGGCTGATCCAACGAGCGTCCCGCCTCTTTGCACGGGGAGTGGGGCATGCTGCGATGCAAGCGGCATCGCGGGGTGCAGCAATCCCGTTTCTCAGACAGCGTGTATTGATTCAGGAGGAACCTACCAAGGCGATGGAACCACCTGTGAAGAAATCTGCGATGGGATCGACAACAACTGCGATGGCGTATCTGATGAGGGATTCGGCGATCCAGACGGTGATGGCTGGGGGACGCCTTGTGACAACTGCCCGACGGTTTCGAACCCCGGACAGGAAGATTCCGACAACGATGGCATTGGCGATGCATGCGACGGGATGATCGTCCCGCCACTTCCGGCTACAGATTATCCGCACGGCGCGACGAAAAATCGATATATCAGTTTCGTGCCTGCCAATGCCGATGTCAACACGATCAACTTGCTCTTTGGTTATCAAGTTACACATGAAGACAGTGGCGAGAGTTGGTTCATCAGCACGCCTCGAACTGACGGCACGTCGCCGGGTTCGATTTCTGGGCTTGGGTTGACTTATCTTGTTTCCGACTCGACGCCGCCACTGTTTGCATTCGCGACACTGCCCGTTGTACACGTTGGAGGCTGTATGATAATGCCAGGTGAGAGGTATAGCGTGCGTTCTACGATTGACGGCATCACTTTCAGTCCATCATTAAACGTCCAAACGGCGGCGATTCCGACGAACGGTCGATGGTGGGCGGATATTGTTGGCGCGTTCACTATTGCGGGTGATTCAACAACGATCCCGAGAACTCCTCCCAACGCATGGACACCCCCAAATTTGATTATGAACGGGTTTGATATCGTTGCGATTCTGCGAGGATTCGATGACGTATCGGCCCCGCATTTGTCATGGGTTGATATCAATGCGGAGATTCCTGACCGCGTTGCAAATGGCAACGACGTGCTGCGTGCGGTCAATGCTTTTGCAGTTGGGTCGGGTCGAGAATTCTATCCGTTTAATGTGCCCAACTCGCCGGGGCCACAGGGGCAGGGAGCGTGTTCGGCGCCGCCTTTGGAGGCAGATATGATCCCGTGATTGGCAGAGAGTCTTCTGGGATAGTGTAGGTCTGTTGTTTGTGCCGTTACAGTGGAACTATGCCCCGGATTCTGCCAGCACAGGCTTCGATGAAGGAGACTCAACGAGGTGGTTAACAGTCTCTATGAGTAAATGTCGATTCACCGGTTTTGTGACATATTCGTCGCACCCAACATCAAGACACTTGTCGCGGTCACCAACCATTGCGTGTGCGGTCAAGGCGATGATGGGTTTCTTGAACCCCCTTGCACGAAGAAACCTTACTGCTTGGTAGCCGTCCATCACGGGCATTTGCATATCCATCAGCACGACATCAAAGGGTTCGCCGTTTTTCTCGCTTTCCAGCAGAATATCCACCCCCAGCTTTCCGTTGTCTGCGGTAGTGACAAGCCCGTCGGATATCTTGAGAATGTGCGAAATGAGTCGTTGGTTGTCTGCACCGTCTTCGACAAGAAGGATACGGACTGGAAAGTTGAGTTTTGGCTTTGAATGTGTCCGCCTCGAAGCCGGTATAGCGGTCGCCGCATCAGGATCATCGAGCATGTCGATATCCTCAATATCCCCTGTCAAAACGGTGGCACGAAAATGCGATCCTTGGCCAAGTTGGGTTGTTACGAGTTCAACGTCGCCGCCTAGCATGCCAGCAAGACGTTTGCTAATGACCAGGCCTAACCCTGACCCGCCAAACCGTCTTGTCGTCGAGCTGTCCTCCTGCGAAAACTGTTGGAATAGATTCTTTGTTTTTTCCGCTCTCATGCCGACGCCCGTGTCATGCACATCAAATTGCAGCACCGGCTCAGTATCGCGGCCGTTCATAGAATCAACCAAACTTATTTCCAATCGAACCGAGCCAGCATCAGTAAACTTGAGTGCGTTGCCTATCAGATTGAGCAGGATTTGCTGCAAACGCGTTGGGTCTGTTTCGATGGACTGCGGAATGGCGCCCGAGTACTGGACGCTCAATGCGATTTCTTTCTCATCTGCGCGAACCTGCATGAGCGAAATCAAACGGGCGATAATTTCTGTTGGTGAACAGCGAATTTTTTCGATGGTCAGTTTTCGTGCTTCGATCTTGGCCAGGTCGAGAATGTCATTAATGATTTCCAGCAGCACCTGTCCGTTGCGATGGATGGTTTCTACAGCATCATCTCGCTCATCAGTTGTTAGCTCGTCGTCAAGCAGGTTTTCTGCGAACCCCATAATTGCTGTCATGGGCGTCCGGATTTCGTGACTCATATTTGCGAGAAACTCTGTTTTCGCTGCTGAAACGTTCTCGGCTTCCAATCGAGCTTGCTCCAAACGGTGATTCATCTCTTCGATTCGATCATGGTCCGTCTTGATTCGAACTGCAGACCGTACACGAGCAGCAACGATTGGCCAAAGGAAAGGTTTCTTGACATAGTCACAGGCTCCGGCGTCAAGCCCGGCAATTATGTTTTCTTCTTGATCCAGCGCAGACACCATAATGACAGGGATCACTCGAAGTTCAGGATCCTGCTGCATTCGCTTGCACACTTCGATGCCATCCATTTCTGGCATCATGATGTCGAGGAGGACAACGTCGGGGCAATCAGACTTGGCAATGGCGAGCGCCTGTTGGCCACTATTGGCGGTCAAAACTTCGTATCCGTCATCGGCCAAGTTGTATGCAAGAAGCTTGACATTGTACATAACGTCATCGACAACAAGTATCTTAGCCATAATGGTTCACCTTACGTCAGTACGAACAGGCGGCGCGTCGTTCTTTGAAACAAGTATTGCATGTCACTTTGCCGACCTATGTGGCAACTTATTTGCTCGGTTCAGAGCCTTTCATTTCGACTCATCGACTGGTGCCATTGGCAACTCTTGAAAGACGTTTTAAGTCGTCTTTGCATGGTCAATCGCGAGCGCGAGAACCTGAACGGCTAATCTAAGGGAATGCCATGAGTAATCGAGCGGGTAGACACGTTCTTATTGCAAAGGTGTCGTCGGGGTTTTCCGCATAGGCTCGGGCGAAATCCCATTCAGCTTCTGTGTGGTTTGCCTTGGAAATTTTCTGTGCAAGATGTATGACATATTGGACCATGCTTTCTTCTAGGTTTGTTTCGAGACGGGGGGAATCCCTATCCCCATAAGTGAGTGACTGTCAGGAGAGAGAAAGGTCGGACGTCTGGCACGGAGGAATGCGCGTCGAATCGGTACACTGTGTGTGAATTGGGGTCAACCCCACGCAAGGGAAATTACAAGCGTTCGAGTGGATCACAGTCCGCAGTACTGATCTCGACTTGAATGGCAGGCAGCATATTATGAAGTCGTTCGCTTATTGGCTGCAAGGCTGGGCGCTCGCTTGACCAATGGCTTAGTGCTACGGCGCAGCAACCCTTTCGTCGTATGCTAAGAGCGTCGTGATGTCGAATCTCACCTGTCACGATGACGTCGTTTTTCGTCAAAGGAATACGAAACGGCAGGCTGCCCGCCGCACCGACTACGATAATCGCGCGATTGATTTCCTGAGCTTGATCACCGACGATTTGAACGTTCTTCGATTGTGTGGCACGGGCCAGCTTTCGCGCGAATTGTGTAAGCGATGAAGAACGTTGAAGATCTCCGATTCTACCAATGCCACGAACAGGGCGCTTTTGAAGGGCATAAATGTCGTAGGCTGGTTCGTCGTAAGGGTGCATGCTGAGCATTGCAGTGACGGTTTGGGGCAGGTCTTTGGAGGAGACGATCGTTTCGAGCCGGACTTCGTCTACCATTTCCATTTTCCCTTTCTTCCCCACTGCGGGCTTCGTAGATGGATCGCCGAAGAATGACCCTTGGCCGAAAGTGCGATAGCTGCAATTGCTGTAATGGCCGATATGGCCTGCACCAGCGGAAAACATCGCGCCCGCGACTTCCTCGGTTTTTTCTTCTGGCACAAATACGACCAGTTTGAACATATTGGCTGAGTGCTCGTCGATGTATTCCAATGGCTGCGTTTCGCGAATTCCGCACAGCGATGCTATGACGTCATTCGTTCCGCCTTCAGCCGCATCGAGTGCTGTGTGCGTAGAGTAGATGGCTATCCCTTTTCGCACGCAACGAAATACAATGCCGTCGGTTCCATCGCTCGATTTTCGCAGAGACCCTACGGGTTTGAACAACGGCGGATGGTACGCATGAAGAAAGTCAATCTTCTTCCGAATTGCTTCATCCACGACCGCGTGTGTAAGGTCGATGCAGTGCATCACTCGCCGAACAGTCGCGGCTTCGTCGCCTGCCAGCAGCCCGACGTTATCCCAATCCTGGGCGAGCGAGAGCGGCGCGATGTTTTCAAAGGCCCGGCAAACGTCTTTGATACAAACTTTACGCGGTGAGGTTTTCTTGCTCATGTTTATGCACACTCCGTTTTGAGCAATTCCCGATACTCTTGCAGTAGTTTCTTGCTAAATGGCCCGACCTGCCCATCACGAACGGTGTGTTTTTCTATGCTGATAACTGGCAGCACCTGCATGATGGAATTGGTTAGGAACACCTCGTCGGCATCAAGAAGATCGTCTATACCAAGAACCGTTTCCTCCGGAGCCAGACCCGCGGCGCCAGCCAACTCCAAGACCGTGCTACGCGCAACGCCTGGTAAAACGGGCGTCGAAAGTGGAGGGGTCTTTAGCGTTTCGCCAGAAATTATGAATATATTACTGATGCATCCTTCCGCCAGATGCTTTTGTGTTGTAAACCAAATCGCCTCCATGCAGCTGGCTTGCTGTGCAAGCCGAAGTCCGAGCAGTCGGGGCAAGTAGCATGTCGTCTTGTGGCCAGCCAACGGGTCCGATGTTGATATGCGGTAGTCGCACAGCTTGACGGTGACGCCATTTGCGTAGACTCTCGAGTCCGGTGGCGACAACTTGGTAGCGGTTGCACAAACGGTAAGCTGGCTCGCATTCGCGTCCGGATTGTCAAGCATTGGACCTGAAGTTACAGACAGTCGGATTCGGGCGCTGGTCAATTCGTTTCGCTTCATCAATTCCTGCAAGATTTCGTCGGTCGGGAGATCGTCGAGTGATATTGGTGTGAGCAGTTTCTCGGCTGATGCCCGAAGCCTGGCGAGATGGCGGGCAAGTCGAAAAACCCGTCCGTTTTCCGCCCGCATGGTTTCAAAGAGTCCCGCGCCGTGCAGCCATCCGCCGTCTGAAACACGGATACTTGCATCACATTCCTGCATGAAATGTCCATTGAAGTGAACGGATGATGTCAACAGAGAGCCACCCTTTCGTTGGTGCTGTGCGTAGTCTCTATGCCGCCAGAGAGGGCGCGCAGCATTCCTTGTACCTTGGCCAAACATTCTTCGTATTCCTGCTCAGCCGTGCTGTCGGCTACGATCGCGCCGCCTGCATGGCAGTGAACGGCATTTCCTTGTTGAACGATCGTTCGGATCGCGATGTTGAGATCGAGCGATCCATCCAATCCGATTACGCCTATCGATCCACAATAAACACCTCGCGGCGTCGATTCGAGTTCTTCTACGATTTGCATGGCACGAATCTTCGGTGCGCCGGTGATGGAGCCGCCGGGAAATGCAGCCAGGAGCAAGTCCGCCCAGTTTTTCCCGGGTGACAGTTGACCGGTGATGGTTGCGACTCGGTGGAAGACGGTAGGGTGTTCTTCCAGCTCGCCAGCCTCCGATA
Organism: Phycisphaerae bacterium; assembly: GCA_029260035.1. Taxonomy (GTDB): domain Bacteria; phylum Planctomycetota; class Phycisphaerae; order UBA1845; family UBA1845; genus OFTM303. The sequence goes on along the minus strand of JAJDEA010000264.1, from coordinate 35,210 downwards.
CGCGTACGGTGTCGTATTTGCAGACTTTACCGAGATCATTGCGGAGCAGGTCTATAATCATGTTCAGTTCCGCCCGGTCCTTTTCGCTTCGGGCGAGTTCATCACGTAATGCCCGATCCATGATGGCGTCGCCTCCACGGGGGCGGGTTCCTTTGATAGGGCGTGTGATGACATGATTTTGACGCAGCTTGAGGAACAACTCCGGCGAAGAGCTAATCACGGCTATATTATCCCAGTGAAGGAACGCTGCGTAGGGTGAAGGCGACGTCTCGCGCAGACGTAGATACAGGTCCGCTGGCGTCAATTCTGTTTCGCCGGAAAAACGTTGTGTGAGATTAACCTGATAGATGTCTCCCGCTTCGATGTGTTGTTTCGCTCGCGCTACCTTGGCGAAGTACCTGGATTGTGTCATGTTGGGAATCAGGGCCGTCGGAACGGTTGGTTCTTTCTGTTCTGGCGCCGGGGTCTCGGCAGCTTGTTCAAGCATGGCTTGCACGCTGGCGAGTCTCGATTTGACACTTGGTCGACGAATGCCCAACGAAGCGGGCCATTCGACGGCTAATGCCAACCATTGTTTTTCAGTATGATCGAAAATCGCGGCACAGTCATAAAGAAAGAATTGAGCCAGCGGGTAGGGCAGGTCGGCCGGTTTTCTGGAATCAATCTTCTCAATTGACAATCCAGCCTCGTATGTCAAGAAACCAATCCATCCTCCGCAAAATGGAATTTGCTTGTCTCTCGCATCGACTGTTGGATATGTTGCGCACTTTTCAGCTAGTGATTCGATAGCGCAAGTAGTGTCGCTATTGGCTGTGAAAAAACTGTCAATTGGGTCGGCTGCGAGAACGCAATAACGACCGTAACTATGTGTCGCAAGAGAACTTTCGAGAATCGCGGGGTTCTTCGATTTCGCGAATCTCACAATGGCTTGACTGACCGACGGGGACAGTGCCAACGGCTCAAGGACTGCTCTCCCTGTTTTTGGTAGACCTGCCTGGATCATAATGCGAGACAGTATATCAGCGCGCAAAAATGTGTGAACCGCGACGCGTGAGATTGACAGGTTGCGATTGGCTCGATACGCTCAATATAGGCTCGGTTCCTGTGAAAGATTACTACTTCACAATCCAAGGGAAGGCAATCATGTCCGCTTCACACGATCACCAAAAAGCAAGAAGTTCAATCAATTGGCTACAAACTGGAGTATTCGTTTGCGCGATTGGTTCGATAGTATTCGCGCAATCCAATTCGTCTGAACAAGTTGGACGCGTTGGTGAGATTATCGCAAATGATGTCTACGTTCGCAGCGGCCCGAGTACGAATCACTATACGGTTACCAAGCTCTCTGCCGGCGAGCAGTTGCAGATTGTCGGAGAAGAGAGCGAATGGTTTGAAGTCATTCCCCCAAAGGGAGTCTTCAGTCTCATTTCTGGTGATTATGTAGATCGTGGCGATGGCCAAGTAGGGGTGGTTAATGGATCGAATGTCCGTGTTCGCGCTGGGTCACAGTTGAACAATAGCAAGTACACGGTTCAAACCAAGCTCGCCAAAGGAGATTCCGTGACCATCCTCGGTAAGAATCCGGATGGTTTCTTGCGGATTGCACCGCCTGCGGGCGTGACGCTGTGGGTGAACAAGCAGTTTGTCGCCTTGGCCGATGCTGACGACGATGCGCCAGCAGTTGCGACGGGGATGCCCTCTTCAGGAACTGAAAGCGGTTCGGAAACGAGTAAAGAAGAAGATTCGAAAGATAAGCCCCTTGAAACAACGGTTGATTCCCGCGCTGAGGCGGGTGGCGAATCCGTTGGTTCAAAGTGGGAGGCGCGATTCGGTCGGGCGGTTCGTACCGACCAGGTCAGAGAGCTTGATGCAATCGAAGACCTTCTGGATGTTCAATTACAAAAACCGCTGCTCGAACGAGACATGGATGTTTCACTCGGTCGCTTGCAAAAAATTGCGGAACAGGACGGAGATGTGTTTGCTCGAAGTTACGCACAGGCACGAATCGGCCAACTTCGTGAGATGTTGGACGTCCGCGAAACGGTCCTAAAGCTTCGCGCTCTCGGCGAACAGGCTGACGCCAAAAGACGACAGTATCTGGATGCTCGTAGCAAGCTGCATGCTACGGCTCCGCCGGAGCCTGCGGGTCTTGATGCACAGGGCGAGCTGCGTGAAAGCGCTCTGTATCCACCCGGATCCACTCCCCGCAGGTTCCGTCTTGTTGACAAAGGTGGGGCGCAGGCCCGCACGATTGCTTATGTTGAAATGTCACAGAGTGCGAGTATTGAAGTTGAGAAGTTTCTTGGGCGCTATGTTGGAATCCGGGCGGCGTCAAAGCGACTGCAAAAAGGTGGCGTGAATGCGATGCCTGTTTTCATCGCCAACGAGTTGGTCTTGTTGCAACAGCCCGGAGAGAAGGAAATCGAAGGCGCTTAGAGGCACTGCTTAGACTGCCGCAAATGTGGCATTAATTTTCAGCAGTAGCAACCGGGGCTCTCATTTTGGAGTGCGTAAAAATGGTCAACAAAGTAAGAAGTGGTTTTCGTAAGGTGGCTCCGCTGTTATCGGCTGGGGTTCTTTTCCAAGCGGCTGGGTGCAATTTCGATAGTGCTACCCTGGTCAACGGCTTGGTATCTTCCGTGTTGAATTCTATAGTGACCGATTTGGTTTTCGGTGTTTTCAACCTGCCGGTCTAAAGCAAACCCTGCTCTACCGTGGCGACTGCGATCCGCGCTTTTACGGGTATCGTTTCCTAGCAGCGGTTTCACTATAAACGAAATGTTAAGACAGTTAGCCGTTTCAGGGCTGAGCATGTCGTAACGCGCCGATCATTCGAACCTTCATAAGTGCGGGATTTTCTCGTGTCCGAGCCATTAACATCTGCCTCCGTTGTAGGAACAGGTGCTATGGGCGCCTTATGCGCCGTGACATTGGCTCGACATGGTGAGCAGGTTGTGCTGTGGGGTCGATCAAAGGATCGCGTTGAGGAAATCCGAGCTGCCGGGGAGAATGCGAAATACCTGCCGGGAACCACGTTCCCCAAATCCATTCGTATAGAAAGCGACCCGAAGAGAGCTTTCGGGGATGCTTCGATCATCGTTTCCGCCGTACCTTGCCAGCATATCCGTTCAGTGTGGAACACCCTGAAACCCTATGTCCCCCGAGACGTACCGATAGTTAGCGTAGCCAAGGGTATTGAACTTGACACCCTTCTGACATCGACACAGATCATTGAAGATTGCGTAGCTAGCGCCGTTACGGCGTGCCTTTCTGGGCCGTGCATTGCTTCGGAAGTTGCAGCGGAGAAGCCGACGGGGTTGGTCGCGGCTTCCCGGGATGTTTCCGTTGCGGAGATGGTGCAGAGGCGTTTCAGTTCGCCATGTTTGCGCGTTTACACAAGTTCGGACCTGGCGGGGGTCGAAATTGCCGGAGCCGTCAAGAACGTTATTGCTCTGGCTGCGGGGATCAGTGATGGCATTAACGCGGGCGATAATGCGAAAGCTTCTTTGCTGACGCGCGGGTTGGTCGAGATCAGCAGGCTCGGCGTCGCGATGGGGGCCAATGTAGAGACCTTCCGTGGATTAGCCGGTGTCGGTGATCTATTCACTACATGTGTGTCGAGAATTGGTCGTAACCGTACTGCAGGCGAAGCCATTGGCCGAGGCGTTCCGGTTGACGAGGTCATCGCATCGACGGATTCGGTGGTGGAAGGAATTCCCACAACGAAAGGCGTATTGACTCTAGCCAATCGACATCAAATAGAGATGCCAATAGTCGAAGCGGTGGCGTCGGTGCTTTTTGAGGGAGCTACGCCGCAAGACGCGATCACTTCTTTAATGACTCGCCAGCTCCGCCCCGAATCACTGTCATAAACAGACCTGCCAGCAAATCAGCCGCGTCTGTTACCGGACTCTGCGCAACAAGCAAAGCGGCTTCACTCGCCGACCGATAAACCTTTGAAAAACATGGCAATCTACTCATTTTATGGGGCTATCAGTGCGCGTGCTGGCTAACCAAGGTGTCTTCGTCGAGTTGTACCGTTTTCGCCAATTGCTGATGAGTTTGGCATGGCGGGATATTCGAATTCGCTACAAGCAGTCTCTGCTTGGCATCGCTTGGGCAATTCTACTGCCGATGTCGATGATGCTCATTTTCACGTTTGTGTTTACAAGAGCTATCGACGCACGCTCCGTCTTGCAGCTCGACATTCCGTACGCATTGTATGCATACACCGGAATCGTCCCCTGGACATTGTTCAGCATGGGGTTGACGGCATGTGTGAATTCGCTGGTTGCCAATCGAAACCTCGTTACGAAAGTCTATTTTCCACGTGAAGTTTTTCCGCTTTCCTCCATCGCGAGCGCATTTGTTGACTATCTGATTGCGATGACGGTACTTGTTGGATTGGTGTTCTACTTTCATCGGTCGAGCGACTGGAGCTTTACACCGTCGTCAGCGATTCTTTTCGTGCCGATCATCCTACTTGTACAACTCGCTCTTATGGTTGGCGTCGGCATGGGCTTGGCTATGGCCAATTTATTTTACCGTGACGTCAAACAAATCACGGGAGTCAGCGTGCAATTGCTGATGTTCGTCTCCGCCGTTGTCGTACCGGTTCCAGGTGACGGCTCGTTGCTCGCATCCCTTGTATCGTTGAATCCGCTTGTTCCGATCATAAGTGCCTACCGCGATTGTATTTTGTTCGGTCGGCTACCAGAGTCTGGACCGTTTCTCTATGCCACAGCGTTCGCGCTGCTGTCATTGGTCTTTGGATGGATCTGCTTTCGTCGTGCGTCTCACCGTTTTGCGGAGTGTATTTGATGAGCGAATCGGTTGTGCGATGCGACCATGTTTCCAAGCGTTTTCGTCTTGGAGAGGCCAACGGAACGCTTGGCGATTTGATTGCGCGGGGTCTGAGGGGACTCCTTGGCGCGAAAGCCAACGTCAAAAGGAGTGAGACATTCTGGGCTGTGCGGGATGTGGATTTTTCAATCAATCGTGGAGATGCGCTCGGAATCATAGGCCCAAACGGAGCTGGAAAAAGCACCGTGCTCAAACTCCTGGCTGGCATCCTCCGCCCGGATGGCGGCAATGTTTCAATCAACGGGCGTCTTGCAGCGCTTATTGAAGTGGGTGCGGGTTTTCACGGCGACTTAACCGGTCGCGAAAATATCTTCCTCAATGGCGCGATACTCGGCATGTCGCGTGGGGAGATTCGACAAAAACTGGACGCAATTGTCGCATTTGCAGGACTTGATCGGTTCCTGGATACGCCGGTGAAACGATACAGCTCTGGAATGTACGCGAGACTTGGTTTTAGTATTGCCTCGCATGTTGACCCCGACGTGCTTATTGTTGACGAAGTTCTGTCAGTAGGTGATGCGGTGTTTCGGCTGCGCTGTATGGATCGGATGAAGCAGCTGATTCGAGGCGGTACAACACTCATCTTTGTGACGCATAATCTCGATCAAATGCAGTCCATTTGTCCAAACGCTGTTGTTCTCGATCAAGGGCGCTCGGTTTTTCAAGGGCCATCGCGCGAAGCGGTGGGACGATATCTCACGGCTATGTCTCAAGCCTACGCAAATCGTCCAGCGGATCTCGCTCTTGATGGCGACCCAACTGATTCAGCTGTCGCTCTGCGCGACCTGCAATTCGTCGATGCGGATGGGTGTGATGTTGTATGGACTCGATCGATGGAGCCTGTCCGCGCGAAGCTCACATTTGAATTGAAAAAGCCGATCAAACAGTTGGTCGTTGAGCTTAACATGCGGGCATCGGTCAGCGAAAATCTGGTCAGCATCAATTCGGGACGTGACGAAATGCTGTTTGATGTTGGTAAAGGCGTACACCGAGTGGAGCTTGACATAGCGAACCTACCGGTTGCTGGCGGTCAGTACTTCTGGAATGTCAGAATGTGGGATGCCGCCCTCGGCATAAGTCTTCTCGACACGCCGTTCCGTTTCCCGCTGGTTGTGGATGACAAAGGTTTGGCAACGGGGGCGCTCTGCGTCGAACATGAATGGCGATGCGAAAGCGTGCTCAATGAAAAATCTCAATCGGTAGAGTCGGTCTTTCCAGTCGCCGAGAGGGGAGGCTCGCGAACTACCAATGAAAATCTGCATATTCGGTGACGCTAGTTCAGTACACTTGCAGCGGATCGTGCCCGGCCTTGTCGAGCGTCAAGCAGAGGTGCATGTCGTAAGCCACAAATCCGCGCAGCTCCCCGGCGCGACCGTCGAGCGGTTTTGCATTCCAAAGCCAAGCCTAAAGAACCCCCGTCGATGGACGTCGCGTTGGCGGCACTATCTCGATGGGTTCTTGAAGAAGTTTGATGTGGTGCATATTCATTTTCTTCATGATTGGGGTTTTACTCCGGATCAGCTAGAGGCGGGTTGCGTTATTGCTACGCCGTGGGGTTCGGATATCGTACCGCCCCCTGGAGAAGAGTGTCCAAGCCAAGCGCTTACGATGTCGCGTATCGATCTGCTGCAAAGTGCCAAAACGGTGGCGGTTTGGGGGGCGAAGTTCGCAGCAGAAGTGGCTCGATTCGCGTCGATCGATGAGGAAAGCATCGACCTGTTGCCTCTCGGCGTGGATACGTCTCTCTTTGATCCTGGCGATCGGGCGACCTCCAGGCAAGATGACGTCCAGCGCGTAGGGTTTTTCAAGGGGTTTCGCCCGGTTTATGGGCCGACCTATCTGATGCGGGCGATGCCGACGGTCGTCGAAGAAGTGCCGAATGTTCGTTTCCATATGATCGGGGATGGCCCGCAACTTGTTGACTGCAAACGGCTGTCAGGCTTGTACGAAGTCGAAAACCACGTCAAATGGATCCGACGACAGCCGTATGGGAATATGCCAAACTACCTGTCAATGTGGGATTTGACCGTCATTCCGTCTGTCTGTGAAAGTTTCGGGGCGGCTGCTTTGGAATCCTCGGCGATGCGCGTGCCGGTTGTGGCGAGCGACGTAGGTGGATTGTCCGACACGGTAAGGCACGACGAAACAGGCCTGCTTGTGCCATCCAAAGCGCCTGAGCAATTGGCCGACGCGATCATTCAGCTTTTACAGGATGGGAAAAGGCGAGTGGCAATGGGCAACGCAGGGCGGGAGATGGTGCGGCGCCAGTACGAATGGGACACCATTCTCGACAAGTGGATGTCAACCTACACTGCGGCGCTCGACAAATGCTGTGTCATGGCCTGAAAACAACCGCATGACAGTGAAAGAGCAACCGCGCAGGTGCCGATAACTCATTGCGGGGTTTCCCTTCTCTTATATCGGGACCTCGGATCAATCGTGGATCAAACCATTTGACTACCGCTCACGAAAACACGAACCGTGCCGTCTCATCGGCATCTCGCCAGCACGATCGCAAAGTATTGATGATTGCGGCAGCATTCCCGCCCGCGGGTGGTGCGGGCGTTCAGCGATCAGTCAAATTTGCAAAATACCTTCCCAAGCTAGGCTGGCGGCCAATCGTTTGGACCGTCGAGCAATATGTCGGCCTGCCCGAAGATGAAACGATGCTGCATGACTTGCCATCGAGCGTCGATGTCCATCGGGGTCGGCGTGAAAGCCTTTCCCTCAAGCACTCAACGGCGAATGCGACGAGTCCAAAACTTCGCTCATTGGCTGCGCGCGCGTGGAATGGTTTTGGACGATACATGATGTGGGTATCTCCTGGCTCGCAGCGTGGCTTTCCTGATGAGTTTTCCAAATGGGCACACGATAGCATCCCGCCGCTTGTCGAATTGATTGAAATGGAAGGCATTGATGCCATTTATTCGACATTCAGCCCTGCATCGAATCACCTGATGGGATTGCTTCTCAAGAAGCGAACAGGATTACCTTGGGTTGCCGATTTTCGTGACTTATGGACAGACGACTATCGCTATCAGGAAAAATCGGCAGTTTGGCGTGCGAAGAGCCGTGAACTCGAAACAGAAATCCTCCGCTCGGCTGACAGGGTCGTCGGCGTGACGCCTTCGCAGACGAAAATACTGGCTTCTCGCATCCCGTCGTCGGCGAGCAAGTTTCACACAATACCGAACGGGTTCGACCCAACGGATTTTGCTCACTTGCAGCAAGCACCGAACAGGAATCGTAACGACAAATTCGTTCTCGGATATATTGGAAGGCTGGATCGATGGGTAACAAAGCCCGAGCTTTTTGAAGGAATCGCTCGTTTCGCTTGCAGGCTGAATGGCCAGCAGAAAGAGTTTGTTTTTCGCATTACGGGGCATGCCTCAAATGACGTGCTTCAGCAGTTGATTGAACGAGACATACCTTATTGTAACGAAGGCTATAAGTCTCATGCTGAAGCGATCGAGGCAATGCAGTCCGCGAGTGCGCTGTTGGTTTGTGGGCCTCATGGGACGAACGGCGAGACAACAGTCCCCGGCAAGCTCTATGAGTGCCTTGGATCTGGCATGGACATCCTTTGTGTTTCAATGCCGGAAAGCGAATGCGCGACCATAGTAGAGAAATGCGAGGCGGGAATAACAACATTGTTTGACGCTGGGCAGATCGAAAGGGCTTTGTGTCGACTGCATAGTGCGTGGAGAAATGGAGAAGATATTCACCACCGCCGGGCGCATCGCATCGATAAATACACAAGGCTTAACACGACGAAGCAGTTAGCTGATTTACTTGATAATTGCGTATCGCCTCCAATCGTCCGTGAAGAGGTTTTTGAGTGCTCGCTAATTGGGATCAAGCGATCGTGGTAAGCCTGCAAAAGCGTGTCTTGGAGCTTCTGCCCTGAAGAGCCTGCTCTAGTCGAGCCACGCTACTACCGATAAACCTGCATGTCTGCGCCAGCCCAGGTCACGAAGGAGTGGTCGAGCGCCGGCGGTGTACAGATGGCGCAAGAGGAACCTACTTCTTGTTCAATAAGGAACCCGGCTGAAAGATGACTGTACTGAGTCCTCCAGCTCCAACTTCGGTTTCGCCTTCGGGTGAAGTTTGGGATCGACTTTGGCGAACTAGGCCGAGCGACGCCAAGGATGATGCTTTGCTGAAACGCGAGTTGGCCGGACCTCGCTGGCACGCGCTCACAACGAGAATTAAATCGACGTTCGGCAGTTTGGCTGGGTTGCGAACGATTGAATTGGGTTCGGGGCGTGGCGATATATCTGCGCTCCTTGCGCAAAGGGGCGCGGACGTTACGCTTCTTGATCGAAGTCCGGTTGCATTGGGGGAAGCATCGCAGCGCTTTGACCGTCTTGGCATGCACGCAGAGTTCGAGCAGGCAGATATGCTGGGGACGCTAAGCGGTCTTCGCGGGCAATATGACGTTGTCATTTCACTTGGCGTGGTCGAGCATTTCATCGCTCATGAAAGAACGCATGCGATTCGTTCGCACCTGGACGTACTCCGTCCTGGCGGCATGGCATTGGTTAGTGTTCCACACGCTTGCTGTCTGCCCTATCGACTTTGGAAATCATACCTCGAAGCGCGTGGCTGGTGGCCTTACGGATTTGAGCGTCCATTCAGCAAACCGGAGCTGGCACGTCGTGCAAGAAAAGCAGGCTTCTCGCGATGCGAGCTGGAGTGTTTCGGATTTTGGCAGTCAGTAGGGGGGCATCTTGTTAAACCAATATGCCGGCTGGATGTCGATTGGGCACACAAACGCTCTACCATAGATCGCATCATGGGCCTGAATCTTCTGCTTTTTGGCTGGCGTGGCGACGATAACCTGCCGGGCGAATCGCGCTAACGGAATCTCAAAATGGGCCTAGCTAAGGCATATTACAAATTATGCAAAACACGAACCGGCCATGCGTTGGCTCACGCATATGTTCGCGCGCTGCGCAGAATAGGCCTTCTGCGAGAATTCAAAACCCCAATCGACGCGCTGGATTTGCCTCATGATTCGACTCTTGAGCTGATGGATCTTTGGCACCGCATTCATTGGTCCTCTGGCGATGGGATGATGCCACCTGACCAACTGCTGGCCATCTATCGCCTCGCAGCAAGCTGGCCTGTCCGTGGGGATGTCGTGGAACTGGGGTCGTGGGTCGGTCTGACCACATGTTATTTGGCTACCGCATGCCGGGTCCACGGCAGTGGACAGGTCCACGCGGTAGACACGTTTGAAGGTACGAAAGAGGGGGGTACGACGTATCCCTCATTAAAGCAATTCGGCAATACGACGCTCGAAGCATTTCATGCACAAATAGAGCGAGCTGGCGTCGATGATTTGGTGGATACGCGGATAGGTTTCACAAGCGATGTCGCCAAAACCTATGATGGACAACCGATCCGTATGTTACTGATTGATGCCGACCATTCCTATGAAGGCGTCCGTTGCGATTACAGAGATTGGTTGCCTCATGTTGCTCCGGGCGGGCTTATCGTTTTTCATGACTACTCGATGGCAGATGTCGCAAGATTTGTTGACACGGAAGTGGTATCCGATGCACGCGTCGTAACTGAGCCGGGACTTGTCGTCCCGAACGTATTTGCGGGTACGAAAGTTGCAGATCGGCCTATTTCAAAACCCCGCGCCATTGTTGGGTTGCCTGAACAGAGTGCTGCACTTGAGGTTCTCTAAAGTTGAAGATTCTCTTCTTCGTTCATCGATATTGGCCTAGCGTTGGCGGCGTGGAGAAATACGTCCACGAGCTTTCCAACGCGCTTGCAACGAAGGGCCATCATTCGATTGTCATCGCCGGTGCGCACGAGGAGGGCTTACCAGAACACGAGTTTCGCGAAAATGTTGAACTCTATCGGTTCCCTGCCCACCGTAGCCCGCTGCGTTGCCGAGTTTGGCTATGGCGTCATGTATCGATCTTCCGAAGCGCGGATATCGTAAACATCAGCAACACGCATATGCTCGAATATTTTCGGCGGATGCTCGGCCCAATGGTTCCGCGACGAAAAATCTTTCTCATCAGGCATGGGATGAAGTGCCAATTTCCAGTCCCACAAGATGATAAGAAAAGAGCCGTTCGATCTTGTCGTCATGTAGCCGCGGTCGCTCACGATGGCGAGTTCATTGAAAAATGGCTTGGCGTCAAGCCGGACTTGTGTCCTCTGCAAGGGCTAAATCCAAGGGCGGAAGATATCACTGCTGTGACGGCGCCTCCGCCCGATTCGGCCATCTACATTGGCAGGCTGGAGCCTGATACGGGAATACGAATCTATGTCGATGCTGTGCGTCGCCTCAAGGAAGAACACAGTATGCCTTTTCGCATGGATGTTTTCGGAGACGGATCACTCAGGGCAGAGCTGGAATCGACTATCGCGAGATATAAACTGCCAATCAGGCTGATGGGAAGGGTCCCCAACGCACAGGATCGAATCGAAGATTACGGATTCGCGTTTATCGACGGCAGGATGGCGATTCAAGAGGCTATGGCCCGCCGTCGGCTCGTTTTTGCAGCATATGTGGACCCACTCAAATACGATTATGTCGGAACCGAGGCGTTCAGCCCATTTTTGGTGCGGGTTGGCGGCGGAAGCGAGCTAGCTCGGCAGGTTTTGCACTTCATTGAGAATACCAAGGGACGAGATTATCTTGTCGAGCAAGCATATCGATTTGCCTGCACGCTTGATTGGCATAAGACTGCGGAAAGCTATCTTGCCATGTGGCAATCCCGACAGGCAAATACTGCGCAATTCCCATTTTCCGGGAAGTCTGCACCCCTTGCTGGCCGATCCACGGCAGCGGCGCCAGCTTAGCCCTACCTGGCCGCTAAAAGCTCCATCGCCCTCCTTGCACTATGTCCGGACAGTCACGAAGTTGAGAGTAGAAAGTAGAAACTGTCGCTTTCTGTCGATCCCGCCTCGACACCCCGGTTCAGACGTGCGATACTGCAGGGCTCTTAACTCAAGGTGATTTTTAGAGAGAGGGAACTGACAATATGCAGCCCGAATCATTCGTCCAGTTGATCCAAGCCGGGAACGCGCGCACGACCGAGGAAGAGTGGATGCGGATGGTCGAATCATCAGACCGCCCGCTGGAGAAGTTCATCAAGTACGACGTGGCCTTGGCGGAACTTAAGAAGCAAGGCAACATTGCGCTGGCCGAGACGCTCGCATGGGCATGCATCGAATCTTTGTTGAGCCGATGTACTCCAAAAGAAGCGCTGACGGTCGCTGGTCCTTTTTTGCAGGCGGTGGGTAAGAGCGACGAATTGCGCAAGCAGGTCTGCAATCTGTACAAACAGGCCTATGAGGGTGCGGAAGGGCTGGAAGAGCTGTTGGCGGAGGCTGGCATCGAAGGAGGTCGACCGGTGCGCCGTGCTCTGCGCACACTTAACGTATGTTTGCAAATTAACGAAGGCGATTATCTCGGGGGGCGAGACGAAGATAAAGCGGCTCGCATCGAAGCGGTCGATCGCGCGGCATGGGAGTATACGCTGGAGACAGGCAACGGCTCGATATCTCTCGGTGCCGTGCTTCTTGCTGATGAATATCAGCCTGCATTGGCCAATGAATTCCGAGTCTTGCGCCATTTTGCGATGGACCAGTTGCGGACTACTTTGGCGAAGGCCCCTGCAACGATTGTGATGGATTTATGCCGAGAAAAAGGTGGCACGATCGAGAGTACGGATCTCGAGGCAATGCTTGTTCCGGACCTGATGGCTGTGGACGAATGGAAGAAATGGTGGACGAAAGCTCGCGCAGCAATCAAAAAGACGTCGGACATGACTATCGAAGGACGAGCGCCTTATGTCATTACGATTGTCGATTCAGACGCGACGCACGACGACAATTTTCTCAACGAGTTCCGTACCATAAATGATCCCTTGCTGTCGCATGCTGCTTTGGAAAAACATGTTCGCGATGGCCGACTAAGAAAAAGTGAACCGTCAGAAGACTTGATGGGTGAGTGCTATCAGCGGTATTATGGCAGGGCGGTCGAGTTGTCCAAAGAAGGCGCCGTTCGGGCGGGCTTGCTTTGGCTCATTAGCCTACGCGTCTGCGAGCTTGGGGGGCTTGATGCTCCTTGGGACGAAGCGACGGAGTGGTTTACCAAATGCGAAAAGCTCGATCAGGTCTTTAAGCAAGCAGAAGACGCAAAGCTCATAGAAGGAGCCTGTGAATGCCTCGCTCGCTCCAGGCCAGACGAGTGGACCAGTGCGCTCTTGAATCTTTTGCCTGCCGCATCAACCTCATCCTGCGATGTGTTCGCATCTCGGCTAACGAAGGCGGGAATCGAGTTCGATCAGTTTGAGTCAGCCGTACAGCGTGTTTTCATAGACCCAACCGAGCATTTCGGCGCACTTCTTTGGTTATGGAACGGGCCAGATATCATAAAGGAAATACCTGGGGTTACGCCCGTTACGTTAGTTATGAAGATTCTGCGGACAGTTGAGGAGAGTCGCAGAAGTGACACGATAAGCAAATCGCTCGAGCGAGAAATAACAACACGAGTGCGTGCTGTTTTGCCCGCGAAGAAGTTTGATCGGTTTCGGCAGTGCGTTGAAGACATTGAGATTGGTATGGCTGTGGCATTGAAGGGGCAACTCTTGCGGTGTGAAGGGCTGGGCCGAGCCGCGCGTGAAGACATGCTTGGCATTATCGCCGAACGGTTCCCGACTATGGACCAGAAGAAGGTGCAGGACAAGTGGGAACGGACGGAAATTCTGTACGTCACCGACGAGGGGATGCGCAAGAAGCACGCGGAAGTTGAGCACCATGTGAATGTAAAAATGAAGGAAAACGCGCGAGCAATCGGTGAGGCGGCGGAACGCGGCGACCTGAGCGAGAATTCGGAGTACAAATTTGCTCTAGAAGAACGCGATCTTCTGCGTGCCAGGCTCGGACAAATGAATAAAGAGATGGCCATGGCTAAGGTTCTCACTGCCGAGGATGTCCCGACTGACCATCTTGGTGTTGGTTCGCGGGCTGTTTTCAAACATGAAACGGACGGCAACACATTCCCACTGTCTTTTGCCGGTCCATGGGAAGCTGGCACTGAAGATTCCTGGCTGAATTACAAGGCGCCTCTCGCGCAATCACTGATGGGAATGCGAATTGGCGAGTCTTTCGACTTTGATGTGAGTTGGGCCAAGGGCACTTTTGAACTCGTCGAACTTTCAAATGCGATCGAGGGCGTCGATTCCGCTAGCGAATCAGAGGCCTCGGCGACGCTGGAAAAATCAGCTCAGGGAAGGGAAAGCGGGGTATGAAGGCGGCTATCATCGGACTTCCGCAGGCTGGGAAGTCCACGCTCTTCACGGCTGCTACCGGAACCCTCGTCGATTCCTTCGCTCCACCCGAGCCGCGCGCTGCGACAGTGCGTGTTCCCGACCCGCGACTCACGCATCTTACCTCGGTATACAAACCCAAAAAAACCATCGAAGCAACGATGGAGTTGGTAGACATCCCAGGGTGCTTGCTGAGTGACGCAAAGGGGCAGCAGGAGTGGCGCCGATTCCTGCCCTCCATCCGACAGGCTGATCTCCTGGTTGTTGTCGTGCGGATGTTCGAGGATCCGTCGCAGTCGCCGACGGATAGCAAAGCCGACCCCGGGAGCGACTTTCAGACGATGTGGGAGGAGTTGATCTTCGCTGACCTGGACGCCGTGACTACACGTTGCGAAAGGTTGGAATCGGCTCTCAAAAAGCCGACTAAAACGCACGATGCGGAAAAGAAAGAAATGGAATTGCTGGCGCGCTGCCGTGAAGCGTTGGAAGCGTCAGAGCCGCTGTCTGCGGTTGTCCGAACCGATGACGAGCGGAAACAGGTGTCAAGCTTCGCGTTCCTGACGGAGAAGCCGATCCTTTGTGTTTTGAATCTAGCTGACGGTCAGGATGCGGATTCTACAGATTGGAAATTCAAGCATGTGAAAGAGACCGTTGCGATTTGCGGATCGCTGGAGTCCGAAGTTGCGCAACTTGATCCGGAGGACAGGCCAGCATTCCTCGAAGAGTTGGGGATAGATACGCCCGCGCGAGACAGGCTGATTCAGGCTTGCTACCAGGCAGCCGGGCTGATTTCATTCCTAACGGTTGGTACGGACGAGGTTCGCGCCTGGCCCATCGCAGAGGGGACGACCGCAGTGGGAGCGGCCTCAAAGATCCACACTGACATTGCGAAAGGTTTCATCCGAGCTGAAACTGTATCCTATGATGATCTTGTGGCGCACGGGGATATGAAAGGTGCGAAATCAGCTGGCAGGGTCCGAAAAGAGGGGAAGACGTACGTTGTCCACGATGGGGACATTCTAAACATCCTTACGAGCGCCTAATGGCTGTGAGCCTTTTGTAACACGACGACAACATCCTGAATGTGACGTCTTTAATAGGAACCCCCGATCTGCTAGGGTGGCTCTGCGATAATGCTCGCGAGCGGCGAGTTGGTGAGACGGGAAACATAAACAAAGGAAAATGGCAATGCAAACGAGTCTGCTTAGTAAGTACGCGAAGGTTTTTGTTGCGGCTATCTGTTTGGTCGCTTTCTCAACTGTCAATCTCGGTTGTTCGCAATGTTCGCGTTGCCCGACAACAAAGAAATGCAGCAAGGGGGCAAGCAAGTGCGGTGCTAACTGCAAGAAAGCTTGCTGCAAGCAAGCCAAAGGCGCCAAGAAAAAGTGTGGCTCAAACTGCAAGAAGCCTTGCGGGAAAAAAGCATAGCGTAAAACTGACTGTTGCGCGACGGTTTTCTTGATCGCAGTGTGTTCGTGTAGCGAAATTATTCGAGCGAAAGCACCTCATACACACGGGGGCTTTCGCTCGTTTTTTTTTAGCGTGCAGGGTGATGACTTCCAGGCTACTCCTCCCTCTCTGTTTCCGATTATTCCCTTAGGAAATCCAAAACGATCTCGTCGAATTCGGCCTTGCGTTCTTCGATTGCGCCATGCCCGCTATCATCGAACATGTGGATACGCGACCCTGGAATCGCGTTTGCGAGAGATTGAAGCCCGCGCTCCGGCATGACGACATCGTCCATGCCCCCGACGATGAGCGTTGGTTGGCTGATGTTTTCCGCTCGACCTATCGAATTGAAGGCGATACATGCCTCGACGGACACAATAAAGTCATTGGGTTTGTCCGGCGCTTGGGCAAACTCGGCTTCCATGTTCGGCATCATGGCTTGGTAGACGGCACGCCGAGATGACCCGTAGGTTTTTTCAACGAGGTTGAGGTATAGTTCTCGCCAATTCCGTTCTCTGGCAAGTTCGATCCAACGCCGAAACGTTGGCTCCGTTTCTGGCTCCATGCGGCAACCCGCGAGAGCAATTATGAGTTTGTCAACAATTTCCGAATAGGCAAGTGCCAGCTCCTGAGCGATCAAGCCTCCCATCGAGATGCCAAGAACATGCGCTTTACCTATTTCGCTTTCAATTGCTTGCGCGCAATCGGATGCCATGTCGCGAACGGTATACCCCAAAGGGAGGTTCTGCTTTCGGCCGAGGAAATAGACCGAATAATCGCGGGCGAACTGTTGGCAGAACCAAGCCGCATAGCGATCCTGATTGGCCATTTTGGGAAGCGCATCGTTTATCCCCGGCAAGACCACGATCTTCGGGTTATCGGAGCCTACCCGTCGAATGGTAACTCCATTCGGAAGCACGAGATGTTTGACAGCCTGAGTACGTCTTGAGCCAGTTTGCACTATCTCTCCTGCGGTTGCATTCAGCCTAGCTTTTCTCACGCATTATAGCCTGTGAACGAAGTAGCAAAATGCTCACCGTTCCATCCAAAGGCGGTTGTGACGTCGGCACCTTAACAGCTGAATTCAGCTGGACCAATAATTAGCGTTCTGTTCCTACATGGTTGAGTGTTGCGTCTTGGACCCATCACGAATTGGCGCAGATCCTGAGCGCTTTAGGAAACTCTTGCTTGGCTCAAGTCGATAACTTCATCGAAGCGCATGTGTTCAGAAAGTGCAGAGAGTTCATATAGAGACGCCCATGAGCAACGTAATTCAAGCTTGTTTGTATAATCCCGATCCTGAAGCCTCTGAAGAACTGAGGCAACAGATTGCCAGCCTCAATTTCGTCAGGATGATCGCCGAAACGACGACAGAGGAAGAGCTTGCCAATGCGCTCAATGAAGCCTCCATCAACCTGGTTTTTTTCCATCTTGATCCGGATGCGGCTGCAGTTATCCCAGTCATCGAAAACGTGGCTAGTCGGTTCTCTGATATTGCGATGATTGCCATCAGCAGTCATACCAAACCCGACGAAATTTTGGCGCCCATTCGTGCAGGTTGCGATCAATTCGTATGCAAGCCGATCGACCCGGACGATTTGGGGACGGCCGTCAGCAGTGTAGCCAGCAAGAAACTGCTGAACAGTTCTGCAGGTAAGTGCATATGCGTTTTCGGTGCGAATGGCGGTGTGGGCACGACATCCATTGCATGTAACCTCGCCTTGGAAATTGCACAACTTACCAAGAAAAGATGCGCGCTTGTGGATTTGGATCTTCAGTTCGGCGATCTGGCGCTCCTGTTTGACACCGATTCCGAATACACATTCTTCGATCTCGCGGCTACAGGAGGGCAATTCGATGAGGCCGTGCTTGAGAGTGTAATGATGGAATTACCTCAAGATGTATCGGTTTTGACTCGCCCTCAGCAAATCGAACAGTCTCTTCAGATTACTCCGGAGGTCGTCAGCCATGCAATTTCCATTTTGACATCCTCTCACGAGCACGTTGTGGTTGATTTCCCAAATCGTTTGGATCAGGTGACGTTCGCAGCCATTGAACAGGCGGACACGTTCTTCATAGTTTGCCAATTGTTGGTGCCGAGCGTTCGTAATGCGAAACGCATCTTTGAGTCTATTGTTGAAGCAGGTGTTCCCGAGGAACGCATCGAGATAATCGTGAATCGTGGCGATTCCAGCGGTGGGCGGGTAACAGCGAATGACCTGGAAGATACGATCAAAAAGCCTGTATTTGCTACGATTCCCAGTGACTACCAGTATGTCGCGCGTTCGCTTGATTTTGGAAAGCCTATTGCCTCATCAGAACGAAACAACGCCGTCCGTAAGGCGATTTGCAGGATGGCGCGCAACATCATTGGTGACGCAGCCATTAGTACGGACAAACAACCTCAAAAAGGCCTGTTAGGGCGGCTTCTTTCAAAAGCATAGAAAAGCCTCGTTCCATAATAGCTTCACACGATCCACCGTTTTGAATTACTAGCCTGTCGTCGCCCCCTCTCGTCGACGTAATTGTCCACATGCCGCGTCGATATCCTGCCCTCTACTGCGACGAACGTGTACGTTGACTCCCGCGTCCTGCAATGTGTTTTGGAACGCCGACACCGTATCGCTATTAGGTCGGCGATAAGGCAATCCGTCGACGGGATTGAATGCAATCAGATTGACATTGCAGCGGATGCGACGGTAAACACCGATCAGGGAACGGGCGCACTCTTGATCATCGTTGACTCCGCCGAGGAGAATATACTCCAGCGTTATTTCTCTTCCCGTTTTCTCGAAATATTGGGTGCAAGCTTCGATGAGTTCTTGAATGCTCACTCGTTTTGCCCAAGGGATAATCTGCTCGCGTAGTTCATCCGTCGGCGCGTGCAGCGACAACGCAAGCGTTATTTGTATCTGCTCCGCTGCCAATTTCTTGATCTGCGACGGCAGTCCCACAGTGCTAACTGTGATTTTCCGAGCACCAATACCTAGCCCCCAAGGGGCATTGATTGTTCTGACTGCCTGCACTGTGGCATCATAATTAGCAAGCGGTTCGCCAAGCCCCATGAATACGACATTGGACAGCCTTTGGTCCGTGTCGCAACATTGCCGGATTCGCATAGCTTGTTCGATGATTTGTCCGCCGGACAACTGTCTTTGCAAGCCGTCGAGTCCGCTCGCGCAAAAAACACAACCAACCGGGCATCCAACTTGCGTCGAGATGCAGGCAGTCTGACGCGCCTCATCGGGAATCAAAACGCACTCGGAAGTAGCTCCATCCCTCCATTGCAGCAATAGCTTGATTGTTCCATCTTTCGCTTGCAGTTCGCGTATGATGAGCGACTCGTAGATGGTAAGTCTCTCGCTTAACTTGTCGCGAAGCGCTTTGGATAAGTTGGTCATGTCGTCAAACGAATTGACACCTCGGCCGTATACCCATTCGAAGACTTGCTTTACACGATAGGTCGGCTCGCCCAGCGACTTGATGAACTCGCCGAGCGATTCCATTGTGTATTCAAAGATGCTTGTCTTGTGGTCTGCGGTTGTTTGGCTGAGCTCGATCATGGTGGCCAGTATACAGCCTCGCGTACGTCACGACACTCAACGGCTTGCAACCTCAACTTCTTCGTAATCGGGAGGAGGCTTATAGTTTCGAAATAGAACTTGCTTCAATTGCCCTTGGTTGGGAGCGGAATGAGCATGGGGGTTCGTTTGCAGTAGCTTTCATAGTCCTTGCCAATGACCGCAACCAAATCACGCTCTTCAAGTTGCAACGCGACCAGCACATAAGCTGTTGTTACGCAACAAAACAACAAATGGCCGTACGTCATGTCCGGCGTCGCCCAGAACGCGATCATGAACCCAAGCATGAGGGGATGTCGCACATAGCGATACAACGAGCGGACGATGAACGGAGGATGCGAAGATGTTTTCCCGGTCCAATGCAAGTAGACTTGCTTCAATCCGAAGAGCTCGAAATGATCGATCAAGAATGAGCTATAGAGAACCATTGCCCAGCCTAGCAAAGAAATCGTTCGAAGCGCCGCGCAAACCAGATCATGTTCAACCTTCCAAAATGTGTCTTGAATTGGTCGCCACTGCCACATCATAAGCCCGAGCAGGAGGCTCCCGACCAGGACAAAAGTACTTCGCTCGACCGGCTCGGGAATGATCTTCGTCCACCACTTCTTGAAAGCGGGGCGCGCCATAATACTGTGCTGAATTCCGAAAGCTCCAAGCAACAGTACGTTGATGAGAATAGACTGGCCAAGTGGTGACGTAATGCCATCATAAACCGTGTTGATCGATTTTGGCACGACCATTCCTTCGGTAAATCCGATGGCATAGAGAAATGTTAGGAAGAAAACAAGGTATGCGAAGACGCCATATAGAAGTGATAGCACTTTGCCCATCCGAATAGCCTCTGACTAATCGCCATATCGAGTTGCGTGATTTGAAGAACCCACATCCAGAATATGCTGATTCTTTGACGAAATGTCAAATCGTAGTGTGGTACGACAAGCCGTTCTCAGAAGGAATAAGCTATTCCGCTCGCCACAATGTGCCATCTGCGCGATCTTCGAGCGTGATCTTACTATCAGCCAGCAGATCGCGAATCATGTCTGCCGTCTCGAAGTCCTTTTTTTCTTTACGCAGATGCTGGCGAATCTTGATGAGCACGTCCATCGCTTTATCCGCGACGCCATCGTCGCCAGCCGATTTCTTTTCAATCGGATCGAGGAATAAGCCAAGCAGGCGGGAGATGCAGATGAGCCGACCCGCCGCCGTCAGGACACATTGCTTATCTTCTTCTGACCCTGCTGACTCCAGCTTGCCTTGTTCAATCGTTCGATTGATTGTACCGGCGAGTTCAAACAAACCCGCAATGGCTACGCCCGTGTTGAAGTCCTCGTTCATGGCTTGCGTGAATGCATCGAGTTGATCGTCACAGGCTTTGCGCAGGTCATCGGATTCCAACGCCGGCCCTGCCCATTTCTTGTCATTGAGCGGCGGATTCCCGATTTGCCCAGCGGCTCCATAAGGCGACGAACCACACAATCGCTCCACACGCTCAAACAGCCGGTAGAATGTGTCAATGCCTTTGCGTTTGCTCGCCAGCTCTGCATCCGAGTATTCGATAGGGCTTCGGTATTGCGTACTCAAAATGAGGAAACGGATGAGTTCGGGGGAATGTTCCACGAGCAAATTGTGAAGCGTCATGCGGATCAACGCTTTTTGCATCTCGGGATCAGCGTCGGATTTGGCTATCTTCTTCGTGTTGAAACGAGTAAGCCCGTTGTGCATCCAGTAATTCGCAAAAGGTTTGCCCGTGCAGCACTCGGATTGCGCAATTTCGTTTTCGTGATGGGGGAAGACAAGGTCCAATCCACCGCCGTGAATGTCAAAAGTGTCACCCAGGTAGCGCATGGCCATGGCGGAACACTCGATGTGCCAGCCGGGCCGACCTTGCCCCCAGGGCGAGTCGAACTTGACTTCATCCGGCTCGTCCGGCTTGGCAGCCTTCCACAATGCAAAGTCGCCGGGGTTACGCTTGTCTCCACTCTTTAGATCGCGCTGACCTTCCTGGTCCTCGATGCGGCGATTCGATAGTTTGCCATAGCCTTCGTCTTTTGAAACGTCAAAATAAACATCGCCGTCAGATTCATAAGCAATGTCCTTCTTCGCTAGCCTCTCAATAATGGATACGATGTCCTGCATATGCTCAGAGGCCTTGGGCATAAGATCGATACCATCCACATGCAACAGCGCCATCGCATCGAGGTAGTCCTTCGTAATTCGCTCCGCCAGTTCAAAGGTCGAAGTGTTCTGATTGGCGGCTTCAATAATTAACTTGTCGTCCACGTCCGTAATATTCACGACCCAGGTGACTTCGTAGCCAAGATATACAAGATAGCGTTTGATGGCATCGAAGATGATTGGGCCAACCGCATGCCCGACATGGCTTGGTTTGTAGACGGTGGGCCCACACAGGTATATTCCAATCTTACCAGGTGTAACCGGCTCAAAGGGCTCTTTTTTTCTTGATAGCGTGTTATAGATCGAAAGACTCATGTACGACGTTCCTTTGTTGACTTATCAAATACTGCCGTTTCTTTGGCACGATTTCCTGTTCGCTATTTCTTCGTATCCAAGCCCGATTCCTGGTTCCACACAATAAGGTCTACGCATCCGCCGAGACCAGCGTTGCCACGGCTGAACATGCAATGGCATCCGAATGGCCTAAAGGCCCTAGCCCTTCGTTTGTTTTCGCCTTCACATTGACGTAATCTTCCGGCTGCTCAAGAAGTCTGGCGATGTTGGCAGCCATTTGTTTCTTGTAAGGCGACAGCTTCGGGGCTTCCGCATGGATGATGATATCAACATTGTTCGGTCGAAGCCCCCGCTCCGCAATCATCGCCAGGGCTGAAGTAAGCAGCTTTCCACTGTCGGCGTTTTCATAGGCTGGATCGGTATCCGGAAACAGATCGCCAATATCCGGCAAACCAGCTGCGCCAAGCAGTGCATCCGTTACTGCGTGCAACGCGACATCAGCATCGCTATGGCCCAATAGTCCTTTGTCGTGTTCGATTGTAATGCCGCCTACGATGAGTTTGCGCCCTTCGACAAGACGATGAATGTCGTATCCAAGGCCAACACGATATTCATTTGCCATCGCTAAGATTCCTTTATTGGACCATACTGCAATGTCGTGATCGACCTCCGTGTGCGAGTTGGATACGCTAAGGCCATTGACCTGCCGTTTCAACCCTATTTTATACTGAGTTTCGAGCCCGATAAGTTGACCAAATTGGTCGCAGGCCTTGCTTTGAACCATGGTCTGGGCATAAAGTTGGCCAAGGAGGGAACCCGCTGCGCGGCATTGGCGGTGGTTGCTCACCTTCTGATATGACATCGCACCTTAGGGGAGGGCCTGGAATGCAACTTTCTTTCTTGTGGAATCAGAAACAGCGGATCATTTATTGCGCTCTTCTGTTAGGTTTTTTCTTCAACATCGGTGGGTGCCCGCCTGGAACGATGCCTGGGAATGGCAACGGTACAGATCCGCCACCCGGACAAACTCTTGATGCCGATGAGGATGGCGTGGTCAACGATGATGATGACTGCGCTAACACGGCTGCTGGCGCAACGGTTGATGAAAACGGCTGTGCTGTGGAGCAACTCGACAGCGATGGCGATGGCGTCCCCAATAACGCAGACACCTGCGCGGATACCCCCGCGAACTCAACGGTCGGAGCGGATGGTTGCCCTGTGGGTGGGCCTGATGCAGACAACGATGGCGTCTCTGACGACGATGATCTGTGCGCGGACACATCGGCTGACGATACGACCGTAGATTCCGATGGATGCGGAGATAGCCAACGTGATTCGGATAGTGACGGCGTTACGGACGACGCAGACCAGTGCGAACGCACGCCGGAAGATATCAACATCGACGAGAACGGCTGTCCGATCAGCACACCCGGTACGCCGGATGCCGATGAAGATGGCGTTCCCGACGACATCGACATATGTGACGATACGGCGGATGGTGCCGCGGACGTCGACGCCAACGGTTGTGCGCCTTCGCAGCGCGATAGCGACGGCGATGGCTTTACGGACGATCAGGACATGTGTGAAGGTACCCCTGATGGGGACGAGACGGTTGATGATACTGGTTGTGCAGAAAGTCAAAGGGATTCCGATGGTGATGGTGTGAATGACGATGCGGATAATTGTCCCGGCACGCCGATACGTACGACCGTCACTAGCGACGGGTGCCCCGTATCCACTGGAGGCGGCGGCGGTGGAGGAGGTGGCGGAGGCCCAACTGGTCCTGTCTGCGGCAATAATAACCTAGAAGCAGGAGAAGAGTGCGATCCCCCTGATGGTTCAACGTGCGACGCCAATTGCCAAAACACGACGGGTGGTGCACTTGTCAATGACGCATGCGGCACGCCAACGGACGTAACCGACGGCACGTCGGCCTTTTCCAACGTCGGTGCGACGACCGATGGTCCCGCTGATTGCGATTTCTTCGGCAACGCTCAAACAGATTCGGACATCTGGTATTGCTACACCGCGACGTGTACGGATGATGTGGTGGTCAGCCTTTGCGGAAGTCTGTACGACACGAAAATCAACGTTTACCCTGGATGCGGATGTCCTTCCACTCCAGTGATCGCGTGTAGTGACGACGATTGTGGACCGGGCTCGGAGTCGCGCGTTACGTTCCCTGCAATTGCTGGACAGCAGTACATGATCCGCATCGGTGGATTCCGTTTGCAGCCGAATGATGAGCCGGGGATAGGAACGAACAATGAGCAGGGGACAGGAACGATGTCTATCTTCTGCGAAAGTCAAGTCGACCGTGGTCTTAACGCATGCAATTCGAGCGTCGGCGATTGTTTTTCCGCCCATGCAGGAAGAGGATGTCAGGATGCAACAACATGCACAAATGTATTCGCGGTTGATCCTTATTGCGGTGATACAAGCTGGGATGGACTATGTGCGCAAAAGGCTGACGGTATCGTCAATGGGTTTCCGACTTGTTCGGCGACGTCCGGCAGTTGCCTGACAGGCAAAGCAACGCCCGGTTGCGATGACTCAGCCTGCTGTCAAAGCATTTGCGAATCGGACCCGTTCTGCTGCCTGACGCAATGGGACGATGTCTGTGCGAGCGATACAGGTGAGATTTGTGGACTCTTCGCTTCATGTTCGACTTCAACGGAGAGCTGCAATACTGTTCACGCGACGCCCGGCTGCAATAACACGAGTTGTTGCAGTATGGTTTGTGCGATTGACCCCATGTGCTGTAATGGCGAGTGGGACGACGTTTGCACAGGGTTTGCGGCTACCGAATGTCGATAGTGTCTTAACCTGAACGACGGCGTTTGTGGCGGTGGGGGCTTGCCGCCGCGCCGACCCGGCTTTCCCGATCTTGCGTTCAATACTGGATTTGAACTGCATTGATTTCGTTCGGCCAGCCGAAAAACCGATTATGCGCAACCGACCGAAATTGCTTTTCCTTTGTACGGGCAACTGCTGCCGATCACAAATGGCTGAGGCGCTGCTTCGCCATCATGGGACAAAGCAGATTGAAGCATTCAGTGCAGGGTCGCAGCCGGCGGGTTTCATTCACCCCTTGGCTATTCAAGCGATGCAAGCACTTGGCGTTCCGCTTGACAATCAGCAATCAAAGAGTTGGGATGAATTCGCGGACGTACCGATCGATGTGGTCATAACGCTTTGTGATTCTGCCGCCGCCGAAGTGTGTCCCAATTGGCAGAACAGCCCTATCCGGGCGCACTGGTCTATGCCCGATCCAGCCTATCATATGGGTAGCGATGCGGATCGCGTTGAACTTGCGATGCGGGTTGCCAAACGGCTTGAGCAAAAAATCAAGGGACTGCTGTCGATTGATTGGTCGGAAGATGCACAGCCGATCGCGGATCGTCTTCGATTCCTTGGCGAAATATGAAAGACCAGCTGAGTCTCAGCGTTTTTATGCCTTATATATGGCATGGAAGGCCTATGTTGCAAATTAACCCAAGCCACGGAAATTGACCTGATTCTCATGCACAACGATGAACGATGGATGCGAGCCGCGATTAACGAAGCGGTAGCGGCTGGAGAAGAGGGCGAGGTTCCAGTCGGTGCGGTGATTGTTCGCGAGGGCCGGATCATTGGTCGCGGACATAACCAGCGCGAAATGCTCAAAGATCCGACAGCACATGCCGAGATGATTGCTCTGTCTGCTGCTGCCTCCTCGGTTGGCAGTTGGCGACTTGAAGGCTGTGACATTTTCGTCACCCTTGAGCCGTGTCCGATGTGCGCTGGCGCTCTCGTTCAGGCGAGGATATCACGTTTGGTTTTCGGTGCGCTCGATCCCAAGGCGGGAGCTTGCCAGTCACTGTATGAAATACCCACCGATTCTCGCCTTAATCACACGGTCGAAATGGATGGTCCGCTGTTTGCGGAAGAGTGTGGCGGTCTGCTCACCGAATTCTTTGCGCGTCAGCGCGCTCTCGGAAAAAAATAGTTTGCCTGCAGCTCGCTGGCGCCCTCCTTGTGAAATTGACTCGACGCACTAAGAGCGATGTCGTCATCCATTCAAAATCAACTTGATTCGATCTTGCACAAAAAAATCTTTTCACAATCTTAACACAAACTTCGCATTAGCGTAACGTAAACGCGGTATCGTTTCGCACGAAAGGACTGACGTGAACCGAGTCCGCAAGAAAGGTGAAACGAAAGTACGCACCTTCGAGTCTTGTATCAAAATTAGGAGTCTTGGCGTGAATCGAATCCTTCCATCTCTAATTATGGGTTTCGTTTGTCTAACGTCTGCCCCGACCTTGGCACAAGAACCTTCGGCAAGAGAACGCGAGCTTGAGGAGATGGTTCGCAAGTTGGCTGAGAAAGTCGACCGGCTTGAATCGAGGCTTGACGCTGCCGAGGGAAAGAAGCCATCGACAGATACGGCGGCTCGTGTTGAACAGTTAGAAAAGAGCGTTCAGCAGATCAAAGAGGAGCGTCCGCCAGCCGAGGATTCCGAGGAGTGGTCCAAGATCAGGAAGTGGGTGAATGACAGCAATTCGCTTCGCCCTCACTGGAAAGATGGGCTGCAATTCGTTTCGAATGACGGCTCTGTCAAGTTGAAGATTGGGGGTCGCATTCAGAATGACTATACCTACTTCGCCGAAGACGGTGATATCGAGCGGCGTCTCGGCAGCGATTTCGATGATGGAACTGAATTCCGCCGGGCGCGCGTTTACATTTCGGGGACTATTTACGACGACTTAGAATTCAAAGCCCAATACGGCTTTGCCGGCGGTGACGCTGACTTCAAAGATGCTTACCTGGGCCTGAAGAAAGTCCCTTACGTTGGCAATATTCGCGTCGGTCAATTCAAAGAGCCATTCGGCTTGGAGCAACTTACAAGCAGTAACTACATTACGTTTCTGGAGCGGAGCCTGGTCGATGTATTCGTGCCCGGTCGCAACACCGGCGTGATGGTCTACGATACCTTGTTGGACAAACGTATGACATGGGCGGCTGGTGTTTTCCGTCAAACGGATAGCTATGGCGATGGGGCGGGTGGACGGGCTTACGATGTTACCGCTCGTGTAACCGGACTGCCTTGGTATGAAGACAAAGGGAAGAAACTGCTGCACCTGGGCGTCGCGTATTCCCATCGAAACTATGCGGGCGACGTGGTCCGATTCCGCGCAAGACCCGAAGTCCATCAGTCCCCTCGTGTCGTGAGTACCGGCACGTTTCCTGCGGAGTACGGCGATTTCATTGGCACTGAAGTGGCGTTGGTCCACGGCCCATTTTCCTTGCAGGGTGAATACGTCCATGCATTTATTGAAGGTCGATCGCGTTTGGTTGGCGATCCAAGATTCTGTGCCGCTTCGATTCAGGCAAGCTATTTTCTTACCGGCGAGCATCGCCCCTACAGCACGTCGAAAGGCGTGTTTGGGCGAGTACGTCCACTTAAGAACTACCGCGATGATGGTGGCATCGGCGCATGGGAGCTCGCGGCAAGGTATTCCCATCTCGATCTTGGGGACGACGGAGTTCGGGGCGGTCGGCTACGCAACATGACTTTAGGGTTAAACTGGTATCTGAATCCCAATGTTCGCACAATGTGGAACTACGTTCTCGCCGACGCGTCACAGGGCGGAGATATCAGCGCGTTTCTTTGGAGAGTCCAAATCGCATTTTAGCGACACACCAAACGGCTTTGTTGACAGAAGGATCGGGATCGATTGGCGTATAGCGGCTTTGGCGCAAACTTCACGTTTCCTAACACTGAATTGGCAGGCAGGCTTCAATCTGCCTTGGATGAAAGAGAAAACGCTTTAGATTAGAATGGAGATAAAACCATGCAGAAAAAGATATTCAGAACTCTCGGCGCTTTGTCATGCGGTTGCGTGTTGCAGGTCAGCAGTTGTGATAGCGAAAGGCTCGGTGAAATACTCACTGAAGGAGTGCGCGTTGTCTCTGTGGATGTCGCGACTTTTGCCGTTGATAGCGCCGTCGATGAGATCTTTGGCCTGAACTAGATACTTCAACTCAAAGAACAGTAATCACTTTTCGCCTTTTCCAGTACCGGAACAGCAGAAAACGGCACGACGTGATAGCGATGAAGAATAGAGCTTGCTCTAGTCGCGGCGTTTGCTGGCGGATGTGCGAGTCTTCTTTTTCTTTGTTGTGCTCTTGGCGCGGCTACTTGTCTTGGTTTTGAGGCGAGATCCGATGGCCGATTCGTAGTTCTTGACGTACTTCTTGACAGGTGCTCGTTTGATCGCAGCTGCCACTACTTCTAATGGGACGTCCTCAAGCTTCTTAAACCGTATACACGATTTCCCCATATCCAGTTTTTTTCCTGTTTTAAGCCACGCCTCACGAAACCGAGCCTCCTGGTCTGAGTCGGTGTAGATGCACATGAGATAGATCGCCATGTGGTTTTTCTGTGACGCCAGACTTGCGAACGGGAGCGGTTGCTTCGGATCACAATGGTATCCGTTTGGGTAAATACTATGCGGCACATAATACCCGATCATGCCATATTGCATGCCTTCCTCGTAACCTTTCGGAAGGCTCTTGAGTATGACAGTACGAACCGCTTCAATCGCCTCACGTCTATCGCCAGGTAATTCAGAAAGGTACTGTTTAACTGTCTTTGCTTTACTTTGCATGGCTCATCAACGAAACGACAAACAAACATTGGACAAAGCAATCAGGCCCGTGAGACTCCTTCTTGACCGTGCCTGCTCGCCTTATGTTGCAAACTTTTTCGGATAAGCGTGGATGTGATTGGGGGGATGTTCAGTAACATACCTGCCAAGAAACGGAATTCATGCATCACATTTTCCGTTGGATTCGTATTCCGAAATCTTGTCTAGCCTACGGTCATGCCTACCGCCTTCGAATTCCGTGCGAAGCCAAACATCGACAACACGGCGCATGAGTTCTTCACCCAAAAGGTCAGCAGGCAGACATAGAATGTTCGAGTTGTTATGGCGGCGAGATAACTCTGCGGTCAACTCGTCGTGACAAAGAGCGGCCCGAACGCCTTTGACTTTGTTTGCAACAATAGACATGCCAATTCCGGTCCCGCAGAACAAAATGCCGCGATCTGATTTCCCATGTGCCACGCTGACGGCGCTTTGGAAGCCGGTGTCGGGGTAATCGCAGCTTTCCGACTTATCACAACCGAAATCGTTAACACCATGCCCCGCCCGCTCCAGGTAAGCTTTCACTTGTTCCTTGGCTGAATACCCACGGTGGTCACTTGATAGCGCGACATTCATATGTCAATCTCCTGTAGGCGCGCACGCACACCTTTTTCAATAACTTTGGCGCACTCTTCATAGGTCGCCTCCCCGCCACCGATCGGGTCTTGCACGTCCGAATCGCCCAAGAGGAGCGAGACACGATCAGATAGCATTCGGTCAAGGTGTACCACGGCGTCGCGATGTGCACCGCTCAACGCGAATATATGATCCATCTGCTGAGCGATGTCTCGAGTCAGATGGGTGGATTGGTGTTCGCTAATCTCAACACTCCTATGTCGCATCACTGTTATCGCGTTTTCCGCCGCCGAGCCAAATCCGCCCGCCGTACCTGCGGACGAAATAAGTACTTTTTTCTTTGGCAATGCTTCCACGGAGCAGTTCAACCGTTCGGCGACTATTTTTTTTGCGATCCCTTCAGCCATCGGACTTCGGCATGTATTGCCCGTACACACGAAAAGAATCCTCAACATCGCCAATTGCTCCACCATGCGTGCATCCAAGACACCTGTGCGAATCACTTCATAATCATCATCCGTTACACGCACGATGGTAGATGCTTGATTGTGACGCGTTCGTCCGCCATCCAGGAGCAAATCGATCTGGCCATCCAACGCGGCCAATACTTCAGCTCCGGTTAATGGCGGTGCCTGCCCGGCAAGATTCGCACTGGCTGCAACAACAGGAGCGGGTATCCCAGCCAAAAAAGCCTTGGCCACCGAATCATCCGGACACCGCATCCCGACCGTTCCATCATAATACAGTGAATCGCAGACCACGTCACCAAATTTCTTCGCCACCGGCGTCGCCAACTCGTCCGATACCGGGACGATCAAAGACAGGGGGCCGGGCCAGCCTCGCGCCATAAACCTCTTGGCTAGTGGCGAGAATTGACCGACAATTAGAGGTTCTGCTTGCTCTTGATTGCCTAAGTGTACTGTGAACGCCTTATTCTCCGATCGTCCTTTGACCGTGCGAAGCCGCGAAACTGCACCCTCGACGTCGACGCGAGCAGCCAGGCCGTACACTGTTTCGGTAGGGAAGGCGACGAGACCGCCGTTTTGGAGCACCTCGGTCGCACGCTCTATGGCATCTCGATGGCTCGTTTGTTGTTCGATCTTGATGATTTCTGTTGGCATCACAGGCTCCCGATCGAGCACGGTATTGCGAGAAAACCGGCTGTCAAGGGAACAAATCGAGGCTTTGTCATTTATTGCGAATCACCATTCCGAGCCAATTCATAGTGAAAGGCTATGGTTCGACCGCTACAGTCATTCAGAGCTTGTATTGGCGTGCAGAGCGTATGGAATGGACAATTATGCGGGCCTAAAATCCCACAGGCGCTGAGCGCGTTCGGTGCGCGCTGTTGCAGAAGTCTTATTTCCACCGCCGCCATTTCGAGTGGCGGGTATCTGGGGCCTGGCCGTTCAAGCGACGGCTGGAAGGGGAACCGTCATGCAGACATGCGTAGTGGTAGCTTTCTTACTTGGAATGCAATCGGTCGCAGCACAGGAGCGTATTAAACAGGAGTCAGCACAACCAAGCGGTGCAAGCCCTAACCTGCATGTGCCTGCCCGTATTGCAGCTGGCGATGTCTCATCGGCGACTGCCGCGGATGCTGCTATCGTTCGCGCATCTATTCGAGTTGCGCTTGAGAGTGCAGAAGACAATCTTGACAAAGGCCAGGTGGATCAAGCAGTCGATATGGCCTGGGCAGGGCTACGCGCGATCCAAAAGCTCCCCGACTCTGAGAATAAACAGCTATTGAGTGAACCGTTCCTCCAGTTGCTCGTAGATGCCAAGGCACGCAAAAGTGCCAAAACTCCGGCACTTCAGGAGGCAGGCGCAACCAAACAACCACAACGAGCAGAGCATAAAAGTTCAGCCAGCCAGCCAAATGTCGATGGGGCGTTGAAACGACATTTCCCGGACTATGAGCCGTTTTCAGAGAAAGAGGCTCACGTTCGAGACGAGGCAAGACTCAAGTTTGAGGCTGACCTAGCGCGCTCGTACAAATCCGACGAAGCGGATGTCTTGGCCCGAACAGGACAAGCCAGACGGCTTCCGCAGGACCATGTAGCCTATCCACCGGATTGGAAGAAACGCTCAACGCGCAGCAGGCAGGGGAGTCAAAGCGTGTTGTACAAGGGGGAACCTTTTCAAGATGTGGATGGCGAGGTTCGTCAGACCGTCGTATATGACATTCAATCGCTGACCATGTCACCGCCGCGATTTCACTATATCCCGAGCTACGATCTGCACACGACCATGCGGAAGCAACTCGACCGCGATGCGCTCCGGCGAGGCAGCGAAATATTCAACGGCTTCCCGCACGACCTTGCGGCTGGATTGCCGCTGCTCGACTACTTTAACGGAACCGGCGATTGGCCCGCAACTTTTGAATCAGACGATCGCCAATACCAGGAACTTCTACGAATGATCGAACAAATCAGTGACGAACCTGTGACGCCGTAAAAATGCAAGTCGAAATCGCCTGGTAAAGCAATAGGTACTTCGAGTTCGCTTATCCGGCGCCGAATTCGACTTTGTAAACCCATTTAATTGCTGAAGCACGTTGTTCTAGCGTGAATAGAATCTTGCCAGTCGAATCTTCGAGCGAGAACCGTCGCATTCCACCCTTTCCATCGCCTTGCTCGCCAAGGC
Organism: Phycisphaerae bacterium; assembly: GCA_029260035.1. Classification (GTDB taxonomy): domain Bacteria; phylum Planctomycetota; class Phycisphaerae; order UBA1845; family UBA1845; genus OFTM303. The sequence goes on along the minus strand of JAJDEA010000264.1, from coordinate 3,632 downwards.
AGCACTGCATCCACTCGATTTCGTCATGCAATATAGAGTGACGAATGCGCACCTGAATCGGCGTGCAATCTTGATCCACGACAAGGATGCACATCCCCAAGACCTCGGCCTCCCGTTCTCCCGTCTTTCGAGCAACGGCGGGATAAATGCCGTCCAAACCCTCAAACTTCCACGCCGGGTACAGTTCAAGCAAGACTTCAGGAACGAAAGACTCAAGGCTACTTAAGCAAGATCGAAACTCCTTAGAATCATGAATGAGCGCATCGACAGGCAACGGCATGAGCGCGGCACGAAGGAAACGGCTGGTGGCTGCCTCAGCGTTCGAAATCATTCTGTCTTCCTTGCCACAAACGCTCAAAATGCGTCTTGAATGTGTTCTGGAGAAACGACCGCTTGTCGCAGTATCGGGAACAGCGTATTATCAGGAGCGACGCCAAGAGGCCGACCGTATAATATCCGCAGGCCCGCCGCTAGGAATGTGTACCTCAGTTTTTCTTAGGAAATACTTTCATATGATGAAAACAAGACCGAATCGATCAACTTGTATACTATGCTGCCTGTACTGCCTTCCTTTCGGTGTATACGAAGTTGCACAGGCTCGTGACGCTGCTACCGGTTCTCAAGCTAATGAGGTAAAGGTAGGCCTTGTTCGCTGGGGCCAAGAGCTTCCAGCCGCCGACGGCGCTAGGCGTCCGGAGTTAAGGCTTCGCGTTACGCAGCCGGTCGACCGTGTATTGGCGGAGGTCTTCCGCCATCCGCTTCTTGCTGACGCCGCGGAAACGCTCTTCGTACCCACGGTAGCAGATCTGAATGACCCAGACCTTGTAAACCACGAACACATTAAAGGCCCTCTCCTGTGTTTTATATCGCCAGTAACCGGCGAAATGAAAGCCATGCTGACGGTTACATCCCTTACTGAAGAATCAGTCGCTCATGCCATGGTTGTTACGCTTGAGGCGGCCGGCCTTCCTGTACCGGTATACCTTTCATTCGTCTACGAAGGGAAACGCATGAAAGGGAAGAAGCTGGAAAGGGCTACTTTTGGCATGCATTGTTTCTGGGAAGGGGAAGCAGCACTCGGCACGATTCCTGGTGTGGTGTCAACAAAGCCCGGGTTCGTTGACAAAGCCGAAGTCGTTGATGTCATGTTCGACCCAAACCAAGTGGATTTTGCCAAACTAGTGTCAAGGGCGATGGAGAAGAAGGTTGCGGATCGCGTATATACACACTCCAAGAATCAACAGGAAATCGCGGGCAAGATTTTGGAGGATCGCGCCCAACAAATGGCAGGTCCATTTCGGCCAGACAAACAGCCGAAATACTATCTTTCCAAGTCGGCATATGCACATGTTCCAATGACAAATGCGCAGGCGGCAAGGGTCAACGCATCGCTGGGCCAGGACCGCGATCCTACAATATACCTGTCACCGCGCCAGATCGAACTATTTAAGTTGGTCAAGTCAAACCCGGACAAACCTTGGCCTAACGTCGTTGGCGCCAATTCTTTGGCGCAGGCCTGGCGAAAAATCGACAAAATGTCGTCAACCAGCAAATGATTGAGGCATTGATGTCCTTGGTTTCGCGGAGCGAAGAACATTTATTATAATATCTTAGTATAATGTAATAACAGTATTACATAACAACAAGATTGAACGGCATGACTGATCGAAGCAGTCTGTGGCACGAAAAGAGTTCTTGGTTGGAATAACCAATGAAAAAATCGCAAGGGTCCAAGAAAAAAAAGAGTGGGGGGGCACCGTCGAAAGCACCGAAAAGCGCCAGCAAGAAAAAACGCATTATCAAAACAGGCTGTTCAATTTCCATTTCGGTCTCTGAGACGATCACGAATGCAAGCGATAAGTGCTCCCAAGAGCTGAATATCTCACTCGCTGGACCAAGACCAAAAACTCGCGGTAACGCATCAAAGAAACCAATTCGGCAATCCTCCACTACAAAAAGCGTCGCAAAGAATGCCACTGAAGCCGTCAGTTCTCTGGCTGCGTGTGCTCATCCCATGCGTGCCAGGATTCTCGCGAAACTACTTGACGGCCCGACGGTATACCGCGACCTGCAAAGTCTGACTAAGCTCAAGCCGGGGCCTCTTTACCATCATGTGAACCAGCTGCGCCTCGCGGGCTTGTTGCGTCCCAAGGAGCGCGACCTGTATGAGTTGACACGGGGCGGACGGAATTTAATCCTGATTGCTGCCGCAGCAAACAAGTTGATTCACGATTCAAGGCGTAGGCCTGTCGAAAAGGTCCAATGAAATGGCAGGCGAATCCGAAGCTGGCGAGAGGCTGAACATTGCGATATTGGAACCCTATTACGGCGGGTCGCATAAACAATTTGTCGATACGCTCTTTGCAGCCTCGTCGCATCGTTTTGTTCTGGCAACCATGCCGGCTCGCAAATGGAAATGGCGCATGCGGGGAGCTGCCATGTGGTTTGCACACGACGAAACGGCATGGCAACACGAAACAGATATGGAAGGGGGGCTAGATGCGATTCTTTGCAATGACATGCTCAGCGTCGCGGACCTAAAAGCCCTCTTGCCGTCGAAACTCGCAGCACTGCCGATCATCTGCTATTTTCACGAAAATCAACTCACTTACCCGTTGCTGATCGAAGAAGACCGTGACTACCAATATGGAATGACTAACATCACTTCCTGCTTGGCGGCTGACGAAATCTGGTTTAATAGTCAATTTCATTTGCAGGAGTTCACTGCTAGCGTGGAATCGCTCCTCCGAAAAATGCCCGATTGTGTGCCGCGAGGTGTCATTGACAAGATACGGGCGAAGAGCATGGTCGTATCCCCGCCATTGTCTTTGCAGTCCAATTCGTCAACCAACGCAACTACAGCCAAAAAACATCTGACCATTCTCTGGCCTCATCGGTGGGAATACGACAAGAACCCGGAAGCATTCTTAAAAGCGATGATCCAGTTGGATCAAGCTGGCCTCGAATTTGAAATTGTCTTGGTTGGCGAACAGTTTCGCACAGCTCCGCGAGCATTTGCACAACTCGAACAGGCACTGAGCCGTCACATCACGCATAAGGGATATGTCCCGAGTCGTCAGGATTATCTTTCGATCTTATCCACCTGCGACGTCGTCATAAGCACGGCTATTCAGGAGAATTTTGGCATAGCCGTGGCCGAAGCGATCGCTATGGGCTGTTTCCCGCTACTCCCGAATCGATTGGCCTATCCAGAACTCATCCCGGACTCGCTTCATAAACAATGTCTCTATGAAAACGATGCTCAATTGGTTGCTCGCATTCAGGAACTCATATCTCAGCCTGAAGCCATTCGGCAGACGACTTGCGCGCAACTTCGCAAATCCATCCACGACCGGTTCGGTAGTGAATCGGCGATACCGAGAATCGATCACGAGCTATCGCGAGCAGCAAAGCGAGGCGCGTTCTCTGAAGAATGACCTTCGGCTTGCAGAAGCAGGCTTGGCGCAACACCCGCGACCAATCAATGCAATTAGTCGTCCCTGAAGAACTCGTCATTTTTCTTTGATTGCAGGGTGAACTGAGGTTTTTGGTGTGGTATACTTTGCAAGGAAGTCATGGATGATTCGCAAAAACCTTGCAATTTCGGACTCGGCATGGAGGCCTTATGAAGC
>JAJDEA010000263.1 GCA_029260035.1 Phycisphaerae bacterium | reverse complement strand
GTCGCGAGGCTGGGGTTTGGGCTTCATAAGGCCTCCATGCCGAGTCCGAAATTGCAAGGTTTTTGCGAATCATCCATGACTTCCTTGCAAAGTATACCACACCAAAAACCTCAGTTCACCCTGCAATCAAAGAAAAATGACAAGTTCTTCAGGGACGACCAAATAGTTTGACGTTTTCGAGGCATGTTGGTTGACAACTACGAAAGGAACATCAGAACTCTCTCTCTGAAGCTTTCTAACCGAACAGGAACGCAGCCAGAAAAAAGGGCAGGGAAGCGAGAATAATTGCCAACTCTGAAAACGCTCCGAATATATTCATCTTTCAATCTCCTTTGGACTTTCCTGTTTGACACGCCGTCAGCCCACATGCACAGGGCCGAGTGAGTCCTTTGACGTCCCGATTCCATCTTGCCCACGGCTTGACATACGGTAACGCGCGTCGGAATTTGTGCGCGTTACCGGGTCGTACCGCCCCTCCAACAACATTCGGCTTACTCGACATCAGGCTTACCGAACTGAAAGCCACTGCTGCCAACTTCAGCAATGCTTCTAAACACCGACTGTACAATCCGATCACATTGTTCACCCGCGAACGAGTAAAGGTCCGACGCCAACCCGTCCATCTGTTCGTTCAGTGCATTTCTCAGCATCAGACGAGCACGGTGGTAGCGCGTTTTGACCGTCTCGGCTGGCGTATCCAGGCAGGACGCAGTCTCCGCGACACTCATTTGCTCAACAGCACGAAGGACGAATACAGCCCGAAAGTCGGGAGGTAGCTCATCGATCGCTGCCTCGAGCAACTGTTTCAGTTCTCTACGCTGCGCACCCCACTCCGTGCCCTGCATCTTTGACTGAATCCTCGCCATCACACCCTCTGTCTCTTCATCAGACGATTGGTTCGGATCGACACTCATCGGAATACCTCTCGTTTTGCGAATTCGATCCCGCGCCTCATTGGCTACGATTTTGGTTATCCAGGAGATGAATCGACCTCGCTCCACAAACTGATCAAGCTTCGTGTATGCCTTCAAGTACGACTCCTGAACAACGTCTTCCGCTTCGGCTGTGTTACCAACCATACCCCGCGCAACTCTGAATAGCCTCTGGTTGTACCGGCGCATCAGGACTTCAAAGACGGGCAAATCACCGGCGACCACTCTGCCAACAATCTGCTCGTCAGTCAGCGCGTCAGGCGAATCCGTTTTGTTCTGGTTTGGACTCAATACATTGCCTCCTATGTAAGTAACGACGGAGATGAAGACCAAAAGGTTCCCGAGAATCTGAATTTTGGCAATAAGAGGCGCAATGCCGGGCATACGCACGTTGCCGATTCATTGATTCCTCCAGAATCTCACTGGTTTCGCAAACTCCAGCCTTGGGTATCATGTTCTACAATATGACCGCTACAATCGAAAAAACTGCCCCGCCCGAGTCGTTATCGCCCGAACCTGACAAGTCGCAACCTTGCGAGGAAAAGGCGTCCTTCTTGCGAGAGCACAAAGCCGATGCGACGGCCAGACGGAACGATTTACGGCGGAAGGAACTCACATGGTCCTGGCTTCGACTTGGTCTTTTTGCCGGCGCCATAGCCGTCTGGGCGTTCGAAGGCTTGCCAACGGTTGCCGCGACGGCGGTCACTGCAGTGTGTCTACTTCTGTTCATGCATGTTATCAGTCGGCACCGGACGGCGGTTACAAATAGAGAGCTTGCAGAGCATCTACTGCAGGTTATTGACGAATCGTCGCGCCGACTTGGTGGCACAGTGACGTGTATTCGATCGCACGAGAGGCCTGATGACCCGATCCAGGCCGTAGCACATTCACAGCCGAATGCGACCTCGGAAACGACTTGGCCTTTGACGCATCAAGAACTGGAGGACCTCGATTTATATACGCCGCCGGTCGGACTCTTCGGTTTGCTCAATCGAACGTCAAGCAATCCTGGTGCTCGAAGGCTTCGTGACATGTGCGAAAACCCGTTGATTGAAGCAAGCGAGATTCAAGAGCGACAGCAGTGCATTCGATGGCTTGCGGAAAACCCGAAGCACCGCCTATCGATTATGGCTGGGGCCATACCATTACGAACTCAGGAGCAAAGGCTCGACCAACTCGCCGGGGCCTTTCAAAGCTCGGCCGACCTGCACGCCGTTCGATGTGCGGGTTTCCTTCGGATTTGGGGCATCTTGAGTGGCTTGGCTTCGCTCGTCGCACTTAGCCTCGCGGGTATCGGGCAGTACATCTGGCTCTACGCGATTCTTGCCTTGCTGAGCGTAAACGGATTCGTGGCTTTTCGGATGCGGAGCCAACTTGGTGTCATCATCAAACAGTGGAGTGCGCTGGCAATCGCAGCCCAAAGATATCTTGTCTTCGCCGAGCAAGCACAGACAAGTCTTCCGCGTGAGACGCTGTTGTCGCAACTCCGCGAGGACCTTTCCGCCGTTGTGAAACCTGATGCTCTCCCCGCCTTGACGCGCCGCCTCGCGTGGACGGACTCCGGCGGCATCATTCACGAAGTGCTCAACTTACTGGTCTTCTGGGATTTGCACGTTGTTGATTCGCTGCTGGCCTGTGTTGTACCTCATCGAGAATCGCTCAGCCGAGGGATGCGCGCGCTGGCGGAAATTGAGTCACTCGCGAGCCTTAGCAGTTTCGCCTGGGAGCAGCCGGTCTCTGCTTATCCAATCGTTGCTCCAGAACTTTCACTGAACATTGTCGACGGAACGCACCCACTTACCGAGCCTAAGACTATTGTTGCGAATAGTTTCGACCTGAACGCAAAGTGCCGCATGTGGGTCATTACTGGATCGAATATGTCTGGAAAAAGTACCTTCCTGCGGATGATTGGTACAAATGTCTTGCTGGCACAAATCGGAACGACGGCAACAGCAAAATCGATGACCTGGCAACCGGTTCGACTGATGTCCGACCTCCGTGTCAGTGACAGCCTTGCCGATGAAGAAAGTTATTTCCTGGCGGAAGTGCGACATATTCGTCGCATGGTCGTTCCGCCCAACGGCCCGGCTCCGTGCCTGGGCCTAATCGATGAACCTTTTCGCGGGACCAATTCAGAAGAACAGGTCGCAGCCAGCGTTGCGGTTGTTGAACATCTTCTCGAGTCACCTCATCTTTTCATCATCGCAACTCATGAGCGCATGTTGACGAAACTCGCAGAGGATTCCACCGCACGCAATGCGCATTTCCAGGAAAACCTGTTCGGTGAAAATATGGTCTTTGATTACAAATTGCGGACCGGACCGGCAACAACGCGCAATGCGCTTCGAGTTCTCGAGCAAGAGGGATACCCGGAATCGCTTGTAAGAAAAGCGAAACAATGGATCGCCGACGACAGATGCAACAACGGCAATTGAATGACATTCACAACAATCGCCAGTTCGTCGGTTTACTTAGCCTTCTACAGATCCGAGACTTGAGACGCGTACCCTGACCTTCTATTTCTTCTTGAGCCAAGATCATGCCAGAGAAACGATTATTGGTTACTGACCTGGACGGCACACTCCTCGGCGATGACGTCGCATCGCAGGAACTTCTTGCGGAGCTTGCGAAACGAGGAATTGATCTGGCGCTGGCGTCTGGCAGACATCTTCTCTCTATCCAGGAATTATACAAAACGGGACAGCTCTCGCTTCCGGCGAGCGCTTGCATCTGCATGGTCGGCACGGAGATTTACTACCTGGAAGGCAAGTCATACAAGCTCGACGCCTCCTGGAATGAAATCGTTCGGCCCGGCTGGAATGAAGAGGCGATTGATTCAATCCTAAGCTCAAAGCCGGATGCCGTTTTGCAGGACGAAACCTGGCTCTCACCGCTCAAACGCAGTTACTTTCTGGAACAGAACTCAAATGACGTACTAGCACAAATCAGAAACGAACTCTCCACGCGCGGTATCGCCGCCAAGATAATTTTTTCAGCGAACAAGTACCTGGACATCATTCCAGAAAAGGCAGGCAAAGGCGAGGCGGCCAAACATGTCGCGCGACATATGGGAGTGCTGCCAGCCAATGTAGTTACCTGTGGAGATACGGGCAACGATTTGGACATGATGCGACCCGAGTTGGGCTTCCGTTCCATTGTTGTCGGCAATGCAACAACGGAGCTATCCGCAATAGAAGGACATCGTATATATCACGCCAAGCAACACTTTGCTGCTGGAATCTTGGAAGGGCTAATTCAGATCGGCTGGCTATGACACTCGTTCGGCATAGAGGGTAAATCGCTTGGCCTTTCGACCTAGCCCGAACAGTCCCAGGAGAGTCGCCGACCAGCTAACCAATCCGAAAGCACCACAGAATCCTCTCGACTGTGGCAATGGCGATTCTTCCTCTACCGCAACGGGCTGAAATTCTTCGATATCGGCATTGCATCCTTGTTCATTGACTGGATCGCCCATTGCTGTTCGCAGGCAACGGTCAATGCAATCGACGACGCCGTCATGGTCTTCGTCAAGATCGGCGTTGCCGCACCCGCATAACTCGGGTTCTTTCTTATGCGAATCCATCGGGCACTTGTCCACACAATCTGCGACCCCATCGCCATCACTGTCGTAGTCTTCATTATGGAATCCACACGCACCAGGCAGCAGCTTGAATTCGTCTTCCGGGCAGGCATCGACACAATCTGCGACGCCATCGCCGTCAAAGTCAAAATCTTCAATACCACATCCACATTGCCCAGGCTCATCTTTAGATGGGTCAGACGGACAGTCATCACTCGGCGAATTTTTCTCGACGACTTCATCCACGATCTCAGGTGGAGCCGTCTGGCACGTTGGGTTTGGCGATCCTACGCAAACCCCACTAATACAGGCATCGTTTATGGTGCAATCGTCGGCATCGTCACAAAGGCCGGGGAAATGAGCAAAAACGCAAACGCCACTCGCACACACATTCGTCGTACATGTGTTGACATCATCGCAATCAATATTGGCGATGCACTCCGGGGTTGCACAAGACGGGATGGCAATACCTTGGCATACGCCATTTGAGCAAATATCATTTTCGGTACAATTATCACCATCGTCGCAGGATACGCTGTTAACAGTGAAATAACACTTGCTCGAATCGCAAAAGTCGGTTGTACACGCGTTCCCGTCGTCGCAATCTATGTCATTCGTACAGGTCGGGTTTTGGCAGGCGGTGGATAGAGTTCCCGCACACTGACCACCTGTGCAAATATCATTGATTGTGCATGAATCGTCATCGTCGCATGCGAGGTTGTTGCCAGCAAACTGACATGCCCCGCTTAGGCAGGCGTCGTCCGTACAGGGGTTACCGTCGTCGCAATCGACATGGTTGACGCATTGAAACGACTCGCACTCATCCGGCACACCATTGGCGTTTGCATCACTCGACAAGCCATCTGCAACATCACATTCATCAGGGTTTCCATTCTGATTGCAATCGAGACTGGTCCCGCTTTCGATGTCCTGCGGATCACTCACGCCGTTACTGTTGCAATCGACCGGACCTCCTGAGCCGGTCGTCTGATTACCAAGCACATCGTCAAGAGAATCTGAAAAGTAGGTTTCAATTTTGTATCGATACGAACGTGCGACCAAGCCTGCTTCTACAAATGAGAATGAAATAGTCACTTGCTGCGCTGTAGGTTGCTGCACAGTAGCAGACGCCAACATCATGCCCCAGCCGCCAGCGCCACCAGCGCCCAAAGTTGTTTGTACGTCAGCTATTGCCGAATTCGTGTCATCGACGGCTCGAACGATCACATCATACCCACCGGCGTAGCCCGTGCTCTGGTTTCGATCCGTGTCGAGGAACAACTGAACATCCCAACCAGCTGAAAGCGATGTCGAGCTATCCAATACTATGTTAATGGTGACACGTTGAGAGTCGTACGATCCCGCCGAGCTAACAATATCCGCCGAGACGCGAGCGACGTTTGTCGAAAGCAGCATCACGACAACCACCGACGCAATGATTGCGATATGGTTGTACCGCGACGGCGAGTCCAATCGCAGACTCGGTCGGCGCATACGGGGTGGCCGATGACCAATGGGTTCACCACATTGTGCGTCAGCGCGCACGAAATTGGTTGTATAACGGAAAACCTTGAACATCCTTGTTCAACTTGGATTGGCGCTGGCCAAGCGCCGATCGCTTCTCCAAAGCGTAAGTCTCCGGCCTGCGTGCGAAAATTTCTGCTCATCCTCGCGCCGTAAAAAAACCTCCCCCATTGTAGCTACTCCCCCCAAAAAGCCACCGCCCTTTTGTATGTCGGCTGAAACCGTTCGCCAAGCTGAGCAGGATACTCACCGACTGAGATCGATGCTAGCGGGATTTACAGGCCTAAAAAGGCAGTTTTGATTGACAAACGCTGGTTTTTAGCGTTCAGCCCGCTCTTTCTCGAAACAAATTTCAAAGTGGAATTCTTGACACGGAATCGCCTTTCGCCGCAGCGCAAATGAAGAAAATCACTGTAAGGCCGGCGAAAAGGCCTCCTCAAGCCTTTAACTCGGAGCAGCGGTTAGGCTCTCAACCGTCTCGCCTTCAGGCATGGGCTGGCTGTTTCGACACTTTGGATACTTGCTGCACCCCAGGAATGGCTCTGCTCTGGAAGTTCGTATGACCATCGGAGCGTTGCACTCGGAGCAGGGAATGTCCGTTGGGATAGGCTTGGGTTTCACCGCCCCAGGAACTTCGATCTCCGCTTGCTTCTTGGCGGCACCACGAAGATTGGCAGCAAACCGGCACTTGGGATACCCGGTACAGCCATAATATGGCCCGAATCGCCCAGTCTTCATTGACAAATCCTTGCCACAATCCGGGCAGGTGAGCAAATCTTCAGGCCATACTTCAACGACAGGACGTCCTGTTCGTGTCCAGGCGAATCCTTCAGGCGGCGGGCCAAGAGCCGCGATGTCAATCTTCCCATCTTTTCCGCGCGGTACAGATTTCCCTTTGCCCCCGCCCGAAGCGTTTTCAGGGGGCGCTTCCGGAATTTTTCCATCTTCTTCCAGTTGTCGAAGATGATCGAGTTTTTCCATAGGCATGGCATTTCGGCAGCGAGGAAAACCCGAACAGCTGAGGAATGGTCCTCGGCGCCCTGTACGAATGACGATCGAACGACCACACTTGTCACACCGCGCGCCAGCCTCGACCGGCTTGGGTTTCTCAACGTAAATGCCGGGCGGCATCGGCTGGGTTCCCTTGCACTTGGGATAGCTCGAACAACCAAGAAACGACTTGCCTCGCGAAAACTTGACTGCCATCTGCGAACTGCAGTCAGGACATTTCTCATCAATGTCATCGGCCTCTACCTTGCGCAGCGGAACCCCTTCTTCGTCGCTCGGCATGGTGTTATTGCACTCGGGATATCCGGAGCAACCGAGAAACGGGCCAAGCCGACTTTTGCGAAGAATCATAGCCTTGCCGCAAACTTCGCAAGGCTCTTCCGCAACCACTTCTTTCACGGGTTTGCCGTCGTTGTCCACATTCATGGACGCCTTGCATTCGGGATAGCCAGCGCACGATAGGAACCGCCCGTTCTTCCCAAGGCGGTAAACCATCTGTTTCCCGCATTCGACGCAGGTATACTCGCTCGGCTCCGCTCGGGCTTTTTCCATGTCAACAGAAGCCTTGTCGAGCGACGCCTTAAAGGGCTTATAGAACTCGTCGAGCACATGGACCCAGTCGAGATTAGCATCTTCGATTTTGTCGAGTTCCTCTTCCATATAGGAGGTAAACTTGACGTCCATGATTTTCGGAAAATGTTCGACGAGGCGATCCGTTACGATTTCGCCGCGATGCGTCGGACGGAGCTTCTTGTCTTCAAGCTCGACATAAGACCGATCTTGAATCGTTTGGATTACTGCTGCGTAGGTACTCGGCCTACCGATCCCCTCCGCCTCCATCTTCTTGACCAGCGCAGCCTCCGAGTACCTTGGTGGGGGCGATGAATAAAGTTGCTTGGGTTCCACCTGCAACGGTGCGACTTCCTGATCCTTTTCGATTTCGGGTAGAACGATTCCATCGCCAGCAGGAATTCCTGCCACTTTCAAAAACCCGTCGAAGACCAACCGGCGACCGCTTGATTTGAATACAATATTTCCTTTGGACGTTTCAGCGCCGATCAATATTGTTGTGCTGTCCCATTCCGCTGGCGTCATTTGGCAACCCACAAAACGCCGCCAAATCAGGTCATATAGCTTGAATTGCTCCGGCGAGAGATGGCTGCGCAATTCATCTGGGCGATTATTGGCGTCGGACGGACGAACCGCCTCGTGCGCTTCCTGTGCTCGCTTAGCCTTGCCATAAACATTCGGCTTGGCGGGCAAGTGCTTGTCACTAAAATCCCTCGCGATCAAGTCTCGCACAGCTGCGACCGAATCGTTGCTCAGATTCGTCGAATCCGTTCGCATATAGGTAATGAGGCCAACAGGCCCATCGCCTTGACCAAGATCAACGCCTTCATAAAGCTGTTGTGCGACGCGCATCGTACGCGATGGGGCAAAGCCCAGATCGCTGGATGCTGCTTGTTGAAGGGCCGCCGTGGTAAACGGAGCATTGGGTTTGGACTTGGTTCTTTTGGTCTGAACGTCTTGAATGTTGAAGCGCGGGGCACGCGAACGATCCATGCCCCCGTTGATCGTCACAGTCTTCAGACCTTTATCGCTGTACTGCGCCCAATCTTCTTCGACAACGTCATCCGTCACAAAGCCGAGTACCTCAACGATGCCTTGCGCATCCTTGCCTTTGGCGATTTTTGCATCCTTGCCCCCAACCTTAACAAGCTCTGCATATAGACAGGCGTTTTTCGATAGCCAGGTGTTGCGTGCCTTGACCGTCGGACCACCTTTGTCGTTTGTGTTCTCATCCAGAAATTTCGCCCACGCTTCGGAGAGCGGATCCGCCTTGTCGAGGTCCGTTGCGAAACAGCATGTAATCCGCCAACTTTCCTGAGGAAGAAAAGCGCGAACTTCCTTTTCACGTTCAACAATCAGCCGAACCGCGACCGACTGAACGCGTCCCGCCGATAGGCCTCGCGCGATCTTGGCCTGAAGAAGTGGGCTTAGTTGGTACCCAACAATGCGGTCCAACAGACGCCTCGCCTGCTGCGCATTCACCTTATCCATATTGAGTGTAAGCGGGTTCGCGAACGCAGCCTGAATAGCGGTCTTTGTTATCTCGTTGAAGACGACCCGCGAGGTCGGACGGTCCTCCAACTCCAGAGCCGCTACCAGATGCCAGGCTATTGCTTCTCCCTCA
>JAJDEA010000262.1 GCA_029260035.1 Phycisphaerae bacterium | reverse complement strand
CGTCGTCGCCCACAAGCTTCACGCGAATTGTGTCCTGACCATATTTCTGCTGAATAGATTCAAGCGTTCCGTCAAGCACTTTGTTGCCTTGATAAATCATGAAAATGAAATCGCACATTCTTTCCGCTACAGCCATATCGTGCGTCGAGAAGATGACCGTTGTGCCCTGTTCGCGGAGACCTAATACCGCCTGACGCAGGACATCCATGTTCACCGGATCCAAGCCGGAGAAAGGCTCATCCAGGATAACCAAATCGGGCTTAGCGATGACTGCTGAGATGAACTGTACCTTTTGCGCCATACCTTTCGAAAGTGTTTCCACTTTCTTGTCTGCCCAGTCTTCGAGTCCCATCCGCTCCAACCAGTCGTTCGAGGCAGTCTTAAAATCGCGCATGCTCTTCAGTTCCGCATAGAACCGAAGGATTTCACGCACTGTCATTTTCTTATAAAGCCCTCGTTCTTCGGGCAAATACCCAATTCGATCGTTAGCGGCAATGAATGATTCTTCGCCAAGAACGCGAATGTGCCCGCTGCCACGATCGGCGTGATAGATGCGCATGATCATGCGCAGCGTGGTGGTCTTACCCGACCCATTCGGACCAATAAACCCATAGATGGAACCTTTCGGAACGGTTAAGGAAAGGTCGTTTACGGCAACGTGCGAACCGAAGGTCTTGGAAACGTTGGAAATCTCGACGATATTCATTTCGACAGCCCGGCTGACGTGTATGCCGGGGACTCGACGCTCGCCCCAGCGTAATCAAAAGGGCAAGTCTAACGACAAAGGCTGTAGCGAACAACTGGGTAGCTGTCCGTTCTTGTCTTCAATAGTCAAGGATTTGTACAACCCAAATCGCCAAAACAAAAAAGGCGAGATGCCATTGGATAGCAATCTCGCCTCAGGTTTAGTTGATATGTTGTCGAAAGAATGGACCGTGCTAGCCGACGAGTTCCTTGCCTTGCCTCGTTAGTGCTGCCGCGAGTATAGACTGCTCGCTGGCATTGGTAAGTGTGCCCGCCCAAATAAGCCCGGCAGACTTTAGCTCATCAAGCCAATCAACCATGTTGTCGCCGCATTGTTCAGACGTAAAACCAGAGTGTTCAACGATTTGTGCGGACAGTTCAAATTCAGTAAGCGGCCCTTGGCGCAGTCGCCGAAGGATCACCAGTTGATGTTGCCTCAATGTGTCGATCGTGTTAACCATAACTCTCGCCCTCCTTTCGTTCTCTCCCCCCGCCTCAACTACTTGCTCGTTCCGAGCACGGTGCATTGTAGGCAACAATGCCACAAACTATCAAGCGTGCAAACATAGTTCCATAATTTCCCACGTTTCCACGCTGTAAGATGAGAAAACTTTCTCAAAGGCGGAGTTTTCGGACGCAACCAATTTCATGATCTTGTACAGCCGACAGCCCGAACAACTATGAACAACGTCTGCGTCGATCATCTTCGAATACGATGCGGACGAACTGCGACCAAACGTTGGCGACGTCTCACCCTGATAGTTGTTCGCAAGCATGATGTCGTATACCTTGCCGATCTAGCTAGAGCAAGCTCTATTCTACTGTGGCGTTTTGTTGCACTTTTTACTCGCGTAATAGAGCAATTCGCCGCTACACTTGACTGTTCGCTGCTATAGCCCAGTATTTTATGCGATGACGTGACCGCGATGCGCGATCAAATGGAGGCCTGTGAAATGGATGCTCGTGAGTTTCAACTATTCATCACAAATGACGAAGTCTATGCCCAAAATGGTATGGTCATTTATTTTCGCGATGCGGGACCTTGTTGGATTGTGGACCCCGGACTTCCGCCGCAGGCATCGGAAATGATCGCCCACGTCCGCGACCACAACTTAACGCCGGACGCGATTGTTTTGACTCACGCACATGCTGACCATATTGCTGGAATTGACGAGGTCCGAGAAGCGTTTAGCGGATTGCCGGTCTACCTGGCAAAAGAGGAATGGGCGGCGTTGACGGATCCGATGGAGAATCTATCGGGACTAATGGGGTCTGGCTTTTCGACTAACGTGACAGACCCGCGAGACTTGCCGGATGGCTCGACGCTCGAACTGGATCAAACAATGTGGCAAGTGTTGGACACCTCAGGCCATTCGCCGGGCGGGCGAAGTTTTTATTGTGCGGCTCTTGAGATTGTCATCGCAGGAGACGCGCTTTTTGCAGGAAGCGTCGGCCGAGTCGATTTTCCCCACAGCGACGGAGACCGTTTGATGCGTAACATCCATGCTAAACTAATGACACTACCCGAAGACACGCGTGTCCTGTCCGGGCATGGGCCGGAGACAACCATCGGCCATGAGCGAAAGACCAACCCTTTCGTGGTCCACGGCCTGTGAACGCCGATCACCCAGCCGTTAGCCTCCATTCAACAGCCGTGATTATCCCGTCTTTGAACGAAGCGGAAAGCCTGAAGGATTTGCTACCGATCCTCAATAAGCTCTCGCTACGACAGATTCTTGTATGCGACAACGGATCAACCGACCAGACGCGTGAGGTCGTCGACGCAAACGGCGCAACATGGGTGTACGAGCCAAAGAAGGGCTACGGTGCGGCGTGCTTTGCAGGCATGCAGCAGCTTGCCTCAGACATCGAAATCGTCGTCTTTCTCGATGCGGATCTAAGCGATGATCCCTTGCTCATTCGAGAATTGGTCGCGCCCATCGTCGACGGACAATGCGATTTCGTCCTGGGATCAAGGGTCAAAAGGCTGCGCGAGCCGGGCGCAATGACAGTCCCACAGCGATTCGCCAACTGGCTCTTCCCCGTGTTCATAAAAATAGGCTGGTCACATCGCTACACAGACATGGGGCCATTTCGTGCGATTCGCAAGTCGTCGTTGGAGGCGATTGACATGCAGGATCGCGCATATGGCTGGACTATTGAAATGCAAATCCGAGCGGCTGAGCTAGGCCTACGCATTCGCGAAATCGAGGTGCCCTACCGAAAAAGGCCCAAAGGTCCAAGTAAAGTCAGCGGGAGCATTCGGGGGGTCATCCTTGCTGCCTATTGGATTACCCGAACCTGCAGCGGGTATTGGCTTACAAAGAAGCGACGCGCACGAAGTCACTAACCGTTCCTAAGAAACAATCATTCAAGAAGTGCCATGGCAATTCGTACCACCTATTGCTTCACGCTTCGCTGTCTGGACCGCCATGGGCAGGGTCGAGTGACGCGATAAGCATGAGAAGCATGTTTAAGAACAGAAGCAGAAAGCCGAATACGAATATGGACATGGTTGGGCCGAGCCCGTCTCGAACCATTGCAAGAATTCCAAGAAGGCCTTGGCCCGAGCCATTTGAATCAGCTAGCCAAATGCACAAGGAGGCGACTAGATCCAAGACTATACATATTCCCAGCATCGCCCACACCCGTCTTCGATTGACATAGGATGATGTGTCGCTTGAATGGCATATTTTACCGCCGAGCAGCCCCTCCAAACCAATCGCAAACGGTGTGCCATCACGATCAGGCAGAGTGAATCGAAAACACCCACCGCGGGCGTTGATAGTGAATTTGAAAACTCGTTGGAAGATGCGGCTTTTGTGGATATCGACCGATTCGATTTCCGCATGTTGCCAAATGCGATTCGATCGAAACTGCGGCAATATTGCGAAACATTCGGCGCCATCAGGCGTGAATATCTCATCCGGAACGTCATGTCGGGTCTTGACGTCAGCCACAACCAATCGGTCTTCATATAGAGCAATAACCTGCCGACTCCAATCCATTTGCCCGCGAAATCCTTTTGCTCGAGCTACAATATAAGGCGGCTCATCGGAAAGGTATCGGTAGCGCTCCGTTAGGAACTCGGAATTCTCTGCAATCGAAGGCATTTCGAAGTAATGAACATAGCAGATAAACATTCCAAAGCCGACAAATAAACCAAGCAATAGACTTAGACCATTGATGAGGGATATGAGTATGCCGACAAAGAGAGCCGACACACCAATGATGATGATCCTCCTTCTCTTGGGAATATGCATTGGTAGAGTCTTATCTGCGTCGTCAAATCGAAACTTCTCCTATTATTCTAGAACTTATCGAGGAAACGTACACCGGAATCAAATCATGGCATTCTTGGTACAATCAAATATTCCGAAGTTTGCATATGGCGAATAGACGAAGAAGCGACTTGCCGAGCCTGATCATCGCGGCAAACTAATACGACGCCCAACTCCCTAGAATTTCCCCCAAAGCCACTGGTTCGTCACTTCGTGGTGGAACATGATTTCACCCTCTTTTACACGTGTGCCCAGCTCTTTCGGGCAGCGATCCGCCGATTTCTGTTTCAATTCTATGTACTTCGTGTGACTTTCGTCGCCCAGTATCTGCGACGCCAATCGGCTACTCTTAAACAGCCTGATGGCATCGTGAATGTTGTCGGGCAGGAATCGTGTTCGATAACGCTTACCCTCCCCGTCGGTCGGGTCTGGCAAATCACCCTCCAGGCCCGTGCGAACAAGTGAATACAACAGTAAATATGGATTCGCATCCGGCGACACAGAACGAAACTCGACACGCGACGAACGCTCATTACCCAAGGGAACTCGAATCATGGAAGCGCGATTCGTTGCAGACGCTTTGATCTGATTGGGCGCTTCAAATTCCGGATCCAAACGGCGATACGAATTCACGCTGGAATTGAGCACGAGACAGATGTCCGTCGCATTGTTCAAAATCCGATCGACGAAATTCCACGCATATTCCGACAATCCATCCCGCCCGTTCGAATCGTAGAACAAATTTTTCCCCTCGCGGTTCAACGACATGTTACAGTGCATACCATCACCATTCACCCCAGCGATTGGCTTGGGCAGAAACGATGCAGTCAGCCCCATGTTGCCAGCCACTTGTCTGCAAATCAGCTTGTATAACTGAATCTGATCGGCTGCAATCAACGCATCGGTAAATCCAAAATTCATCTCGAACTGCGAAGGCGCAACTTCCGGATGATCTTTTTCATTGGAAAGGCCCATCGCGCGCTGCGCTTCAGCGGAGTGATCCATAAACTGCCGGAGAGGATCCTTCGGCAAGGAATGGTAATAGCCGCCTGTCGAAATAAACTCAAACCTTCCGGTCTCATGGTACACTCTCTCCGCATCCGTACCGCGAAAAAGAAAACCCTCAATTTCCGGCGCAACATGCAGAACCATTCGTTCGTTCTTGTAAAGCTCTTCCGTAAAATGACGTAGCCTTGACCTGAAATCAGCCAGGTAGGGAGAACCATCCTGCGCGCAGACCTCGCCAAATACCAACACCTTACCAGGGCCGAATACATCCGCTGGAGCCCAATAGAAAGCAGGCCAATCGATCTGGAGTTTCAGGTCGGACTCGCTGATCCCGGAAAATCCTCGGATCGACGAGCCATCAAACGTCAGATTGTCCGCTGATTTCAACAAGAACTTCTTGTCATAATCGAGCATATGAAAACGGCCTTCCAGGTCGGAGAAGCAAACCGTCACGGCCTTGATGCGCTTTTCATCGGCCAGGTACTTGCGGCGTGACTCCTCGATCTTAAGTCGATCGACTCGTTCCACCCGTTGCTGCTTGGCCTCGTCGTTCATTTCCTCGAGCTTGTCATAAGGGATTTCCAGAAACGTCCTTAGGGGTACTGAACTCATCGTGAGAGGTCCTTTCCTGATTATCGGGCCATCAGAGGCACAAGATGCACGATCAAGTTGATTTTAATATAAATACAACGCCACCACAAGTAATCAAATCGAATTTTAACATAATTACTACTATGGTTATATTTTCAAACCACTCAAAACTCACACCCAGGCCGTTTGACAGAACCAGGAACGGGCGATAGCGTACGAAAAAGAGCGTTGGCAAGTACAAGCGGGCCACCTATCGGCCCTTTTTTTCTGCCCAGACAGTGACGCGAAGCATGGTTCGCGTTCACCGAGAGGCTTGCGTGAGAGAAATGGCGACCGCACACACCTGCGTATTTGGACTGGGCTGGGGCGACGAGGGCAAAGGCAAAGTCGTCGATCTGCTCAGCACCCGTTTCGACGTCGTCGTTCGGTTTAATGGCGGAGCCAATGCAGGGCATACCGTCTGGGTTGGCGAGGAAAAGTTCGCCCTCCACCTGCTTCCAACCGGTGCCCTTCATGCAGACGTTTCGGCTGTCATCGGGCCTGGCGTTGTCGTTGACCCGACGAAACTCGTCGAGGAAATTGACGGGCTTGCGGCACGGGGCATCGATGTCGGCGATCGGCTGAAAATCAGCGATCGAGCACACCTCGTCATGCCTTACCACAAATTGGAAGATCAACTGGCGGAAGCCTGCGCGAGCGTGCCTAAGAAGATCGGCACAACGGCTCGAGGAATCGGGCCGTGTTATGCGGATAAAGCCCTGCGAACATCAGCGGTGCGATTCTCGGATGTACTGCATAGCCAAGACTTTCGAGAACGCATCACGACCCTCACGAAAGACCGAATCCGCACCCTGCAGGCCAGGTTCGGAGAAGACATTGAACTGGATTGCGTCAACGCTGCCGATGCCGTGATGGCCGCCTGCGATCGACTCAAGTGCCGCATTTGCGACACAACAGAATTCCTGCATAGTGCCATGGACGATGGGCAATCGGTTCTTTTTGAAGCCGCCAACGGAACATTGCTCGACATCAATCACGGCACATACCCCTATGTAACATCCAGCAATACAGGACCTCACGGAATAGGCCCGGGCGCCGGGGTCCCTTCACATTCGGCCGAACGCCTCATCGGCGTCACCAAAGCATATACGACCCGCGTTGGCGCTGGTCCTTTCGTAAGCGAGCTGCACGACGAAATCGGCGACCAGATTCGCAAGCAAGGAAACGAGTTCGGCACGACAACCGGAAGGCCTAGGCGTTGCGGCTGGTTTGACGCCGTCGCGACTCGATATACTGCGAAACTGACCGGCGCGACCGACGTAGCGATGATGCACCTGGACACACTCGCCAACTTTGAACAGGTCGGAATATGTGTCGGCTACGAATACGCCGGCAAAACGAGCAGTACATTCCATGCACATTCAGACATCCTGGAACAGTCGAAGCCTGTAATTGAGTTTGTTCCGGGATGGCAGGACTGCATTCGCAAGATCAGACGATTTGAAGACCTTCCGAGCGAGGCTCGCAACTATGTAAGCAGAGTAGAATCTTTGGTTGGCGTACCGGTCACGCTCATCGGCGTCGGGCCTGAACGGTCTCAGACAATCGTGCGTGGCGCGCTTGAGCAATTCGTCCAAATCCCAGAGGCTACCACAACCTAGACCAACATGTCCCCTACCGCATCCGACCCTCTTAATCCGCAAACCCATCTCGGCATCTCGCACAACGACATGCCGTGCCATATTGCCGTCATTATGGATGGGAACGGACGGTGGGCCGAGAGTCAAGGCGAGCCACGGATAGTCGGCCACAGTGAAGGTGCGAAGAACGTCCGGACAGTCGTAACGCATTGCGCTCGATTGGGCATCAAGGTACTGACGTTATATAGCTTCAGCTCCGAGAATTGGAAAAGACCCAAACACGAAGTTGATTTTCTCATGAACCTGTACGTTCAGTATTTGCATGCTGAACGTGAAACCATCATGGGCAACAACATCCGCTTCCTGCACATTGGAAGGCGAGATGGCTTGCCGGAAGAAGTACTCCTCGCGATGGACGAAATCGTTGAAATGAGCAGCCAAAACACGGGCCTTCGACTGTGTATGGCGTTGAACTATGGATCGCGCGATGAGATCGTCGATGGCGTGCGCGACATAGCCACTGACGTACGCGAGGGGCGACTCGATCCGCAGGACATCGACGAACAGCTCATCTCCGCATCGCTTTACACAGCGTCGCTGCCCGATCCGGACTTACTCATACGAACCGCGAGTGAACGCCGGATCAGCAATTTCCTTCTCTGGCAAATCAGCTATGCCGAAATTCACGTTTGCCCAAAACCTTGGCCTGAATTCGGCGTAGAGGAACTCGAAGCAGCGATTAGCGATTTCGCCGGTCGGGAGAGGCGATTCGGCGACGTCGCTCCCCCTGCTATTGAGAAGCCCATTCCTTCTTCGGATTGATCTCAATCGCCTTGTTCCTGCCGTCATGACCGTGGTTCTTGTCAGAGTGCGTGTAACTCATCACAATAGCCATGGAAACACTGAATTACGAAACGCAAACAGGATCGGAGACGACTTTCCATGGGACTACTCGACAATCAAAGAGGCTTGGTCTTCGGCATCGCCAATGACCGAAGCATTGCCTGCCATATCGCAAAATCCTTAATCGGTGAAGGCGCCACTTGCGGCTTCGCCCATCTGCCGGGCGAGAAGAACGAGCGGCGTGTTCGTAAGGCGTTGGATGGCATCGGCGTCGCAGAGCCTTGGCTTCTTCCGTGCGACGTATCGTCCGACGATGACATCGACGCTACCTTTGCCGCAACGAAGGAACGTTTTGATACCATTGATTTTCTCGTTCACTCTTTAGCATTCGCGGATCGCACCTATCTCAAGGCTGGCAAATTTCCCGAGACGCCTCGCGACGTGTTCGCCCAAGCGCTCGATATTTCAGCCTATTCTTTAATCGCATTGGCAAATAGAGCAAAAGAGATGATGCCAAAGGGTGGCTCTATCATCGGCATGACTTACTACGGCAGCGAGAAAGCTATTCCAGGCTACAATGTCATGGGTGTCGCCAAAGCGGCACTGGAAGCATCGATGCGATACCTCGCAGCCGACCTCGGCGAACATGGGATCCGCGTCAATACTGTCAGTGCAGGCCCCCTTAAAACGCTATCATCCATGGCGGTCGGCGGGATCGACGAAATCTTCAACTGGGTCAGCCAGAAGTCTCCGCTGCGCCGCAACATCGAAGCCGGCGAAGTCGGCAAGACCGCGGTTTATCTACTCAGTGATCTTTCGTCCGGCGTTACGGGTGAGAACATTTACGTAGACGCGGGGTACAGCATCGTGGGGTTGTAGCCTCGTAGTGCTACGACACTTAGCGACGTAGTGGCATGGCGGCCCATGTTTCAGCGAGGCCCTGTGCCAAGTATGCTATCGTAACCTCTCTGCATTGAGACTCTTAAATTGACCACTGCTCATTTTGACTGCTTCAATGGTGCGGCCGGGGACATGATCGTAGCGGCGTTAATTGACGCCGGGGCGGACGAGGGGCGTTTGCGCGAGGGGGTCGATTCTCTCGGCTTGACGGGCTTCGAGTTATCGATCGAGAAAGTGAAAAAGCAGGGCTTTGCCGCGACGCGGTTTCATGTGGCGATGATCGCAAACGAAACGCAACCACACCGCCATCTCGCCGACATCGCTAAAATCATCTCGAACTCAGACTTGCCGGATAAAACGAAAAATCGCTCCATTCAAGTGTTCGAAAAACTCGCCCACGCTGAAGCGAAAGTGCATGGCTCGACCGCAGACAAGATTCATTTTCACGAAGTTGGTGCAGTGGATTCAATCCTGGATATCACATGCGCGATGCACGCACTTGAGCTACTGCAAATCGATCCGCTCTATTGTTCTCCAATTCCTGTCGGATCGGGCACGGTTCGCTGCGAGCACGGCGTCTTGCCCGTTCCAGCGCCAGCTACCGCCGAGTTGCTGCGCGGGATTCCAATTGCCGAGTCGAGCGAAGCTGGCGAACTAACCACACCAACAGCCGCAGCGATCCTTACAACCCTTGCAGAAGACTTCGGCCCAATGCCTGCGATGACGATTTCGTCGATAGGCTATGGAGCCGGGACGCGAGACGGCATCGATACGCCAAACGTGTTAAGAGTTATCCTAGGTCAGACCGCAGGCTCGCCCACATCGAACCGGGTTGCGGTACTGGAAACCAATATTGACGATTCATCGCCGGAGGTCATTGGCCATTGCATGGAGCAATTGCATAAAGCAGGCGCGCTGGATGCGTTTGTTACACCTGTGCAGATGAAAAAGTCTCGGCCTGGTGTCATGTTGACGGTATTATGTGAGCCTGCTCGGGTGGACTCTATGGAAAAAATGCTCTTCGCTGAAACATCCACATTCGGCATTCGCCGCCATGATGTTACGCGAGTCATACTGGCCCGGCGTTACGAAACCGTCGCGACACGATTTGGCGACATCAGGATGAAGATTGGCGAACTCAACGGAACTCTCAAAGCAAGCCCGGAGTATGAAGATTGTCGCAAAGCTGCAGCAGAATTCTCGGTGCCTGTGCATAATGTGATTCTAGCGGCTCAGGGCGTTTGGGAATCGGGGTCAAAATCAACAGGGTAGCCGGCCTTTTGACATTGTAATGTCGCGTTGACGCCCGAAATTCCGATATTTAATTCTATACTAGCTTGAGCAAGCTGTGTTGGATCACAGCATTTAGTGAATGTCTCGTGGTTCCAAGAGACACTCCAGAATTGTACTGGTTTGCCTCACTGATTCGTATCGCTCTTGTTTAGATTGGGTATGGACCCCGTTTTGCTTATGGCCACTTCGGATTCTCTTACCGGTTTTGTCGCATCTGGCGCCCCTGGAGGCATGTCGGACGTACAGCTCGTGATGCTCGCGGGTGGGATCATTGGGCTGACGATTCTATTGATCTCAACTCGGCGTCGCATGCACAAATCCTTGAGCGGGACCACATCCAGCGCCCGCGACAAATACGAATCACTCTCCAGGCAGTCGAGCGCCAAACGGGAAGTCGGAAATGTAATGTTGGAGTTGGAAAAGCTGGCTCGCCATGTGAACGGGCAGCTTGACACTCGTTTCGCCAAACTCGAAGCGGTGATTCGTGACGCGGATGCACGTATTGCCCAGTTAAGTCAATTGAGTAATGCACTCGCTCCAAAAGGTAAGTCGTTGGACAATACGCTTAACGCCGAACCCCCTGCCGACTCGAATCCCCCCCTAATCGTGGAGGCTGACAGCCGTTATGCAGATATTTACGATCTCGCAGACGGCGGCTTGAAACCGGGCGACATTGCTGAAAAAACCGGCAAGACCGTCGGCGAAATCGAGTTGATTCTCGCACTCAGGCGAACTCGATCCCTCGCGACGCAAATCCCGGAAATCAAGACAAAGCCCACTCGGCGAAAGCCGAAACAGCGTGCGAAGGCCCCATAATGCGCTTTGTGCCCGGGAAAAGCAGCATTTTGAGCCCGTCGGGCGTACGATAGCGACAAGAAACTCCCTAGAAGAGCCGCAATTCGTATGTTTCATTGGCCCATAAAGTTGCTATCAAAAGAAGTTTTCGGCTGCTGCCTATATTCGTTGTCCACGGCCCATTTCGCGCGCTATGATTCATGAGCGTCTTACTCCCCATGCGTAGGCGGTACAGCTTTTTCGAATGCGCACAGCAGATCGCGTTCGACTGACACAGGATGATCTACAGGTTCTGCTACGAAGGGCAATTCCTTGGGACTTCGGGTTACATTGGTAAGTGGCATTCGTCGAGCTGGCAAAAGCGCGGTGATCCACGCGATGATCGACCGCATTTGGAAACGCGAACCGCACTATCTCAGGCTGGTCCACATCGATAGCAATAAGAGCCGTCCGAAAACCGGTTCGACACCTCCTCCGAAATGCGGCGTAGCCACGGCGCGATGGCTAACTTACGATGAAGACCGTATCTACGACGTGCTGCCGGACGCACTTTCCGCTATACACAAAGCGGATCGTTATGGCTCGGTCGTTGTTGAAGCGGACTCCGACCCGGCACTTCGCTGGGCTTATCCCTACGACCATCGTGTTTTTGTGATGCCTCAACCGGCGACAGTCAAAGAGGTGTTTCGTGACCCAAAGCGCGCAGCCGTTGAACTTCAACGTGTCCTGGATGACACCCAGGCATTCGCATCCGAGATGTTCGGCCTACTGGATGACAGCCATTCCGAAGATGTCGATCCACACGAAGACCGCAGTTCGCTTAGTTCGTCGCAGATGCGCAACTTCCTTTACTCTCCATTGGGTGACGAACTTGCAACGCGAATCCAATTAAGCCCCCCCTATCATGGCCTTGTCGAAAGCGACGTCGTAGTCGTCAACAATAAAATCGGAGAGCGCAGCCGAGGCGCGGATGAATGCATCTTTCGCGTCGAAAGGCTGTTGGATCGATTACGCGTAATCTCCGGAAGACGCAGCGAGCTATTCCGTTGCGACCCGCTAAGCGACACCTGTAAGACCGCAAAGAAACTCATTAATGCGCTTGAGCCTATGTGCAAAGGTGGAGTCTAAAGCAGGCTTCGCATTGCTGCGGTTATTGTTCTGGAGCCCCAGTCATTATCCTCACTTCGGTTTCTCGCTTTCTTGTCAATTCAACATCGCGAAAGGAATCCCAGGCAATCGGCATTCGTCGGGCCGACATGGATCACACAGTGGAGCGGATAGTTTTCAACTATTCGATGACGTTTCTTGAAGTTGAGTATTGTCACGAGCAGCAGACCGCATTTGCCAGCATCACGCACGCCCCAGTGTCATGACAGCTTGAATCACCTGGATACGGTTTTGTTCGAGATTTCGTAGGACATTCTGGAATTTCGTATGTGCAGACTGGCCCATGAGAATGTGTAACCCGAGATGTGGACGTTCACCGGCCTTGAATCGATCAACAACAAGTCGAAAAAAGTCAATCGCGTCTTTCGTCTTGTCTTCCCAACTGCAGGCCTTGAACCCGAGATCGCTGAGAAGAGACTTCAGCACATCAGCGCGAATCAGGTGACTGATTGATGCGTCTGAAGCCCAGGGCACAGGAAAATGCAAGTCAGTAACATTACCAGCGAGAATATCGTGAAACGCAAATTGGCCACCTTGTTTGCAAACCCGGGCAATCTCGCGGTAAAATCCCGACTTATCCTTGATATTCATCTGTGCGTGCTCGGTCCACACGGCATCGAAGGCCGCTTCGTCAAACGGAAGTGCCAGCGCATCGCCGATTTGAAATTCCGTCTGTTTTTTGAGTCCAACGCGCGCCGACAACATCTCAGCAACCTGACAGTACGCCGCTGTCAGATCGATACCAACAACATGACACCCTTTCGTGGCCGCCAGAAAACGGCTGGTGCCGCCCAATCCACAGCCGACATCGAGCAGGCGATGCTGCGGTTTGATATCCGCCTTACTAGCCAATTCTGCGGTGGCGACGCGACCACGGATGTGGAACGCATCGACCGGGGCTAGGTCATCGAGAGTTAATGCCTCAAGATCGGCACCCGAGGCCTTCAAGCCTGCAAGAATCTGATCACCAAGATCGTTTATGGTGTAGTGATTTGCAACGATCGCATCTGCCACAACCGGCCCCCAATCGCTCTATGAATCATTGACAAACAACTTCGGCATCATCAGCCGATCATTCCTTGCCATTGCCTTAACCTATGCCCCAACCACTCCCATACCACGATACTGCCAGAAATACGACCATTGCACAATCCGTTTCTGTAGCCAGTTTCGTCGATCCCTAAGGCAAGTGCTCGGCGAAACAGAATCGATTGTCGGTCTTATGTTTTTCGTCGCCGAACCACATCGCTCTAGGACGGTGTTTTCCTGGGCCTATTTGGCAATAACTGCACGACCGCGGCGTAGATCGGCTTGTGAGTTGGCAATTTGCACAACTCGCTCAAGAGAGTATTCTGCGATGGCGTTTTGGGTCGGTTTCAATTCGCACATGGACTATCAAAGGCACAAACAGCTTGTCAGAACAGCTCTATCGATTGGACTTTGTGCTATTCACCTGGCTCGCGTTATTGTTGGCTGTAAGCACGCCATCCAAAGCCCAACAAAAAGAAAAACCAAACGATGTGCAACATTCTCTCGAACTCGCAGCCGTTCTTCTGAATAGTGGCGACGCGCCAAAGGCTTGGGAAGTCCTCGATGACGTGGAAACAGCAGAGCCGGAAAATCCGTGGCTCTGGTACTTCCGAGGTATCGCGAATACCCAATTAGGCAGGGCCTATCCTGCGTTGGCCTGTCTTGACCGCTCGCTTGAGCTACTCTCATCAACCAATCCACCCGACGAGTTGCTTTCGAGTCTGGTTCGCGCGCAAAGGCAATCGGTGCGCCGAGAGGTGTTCAACATATCGCTTCGCCTCGGCTCAACCTATGACACGAACGTGACTTTTCTCGGCGGCAATGCTATCGCGGAAGGACTCATCGCCAACGAGAAGGATGGCGCGTTCGGCTCCGAGTTTTCGGTTTTCTTTGCCCCGCTGCAAGATGAATCTCAAATGCTAACGCTGGGTTTCCAGGCTGCCAACCTCTGGCAATTCCGCGTCGATGCGTTTGACGTGCAAGACTACACAGCAATGGTACGCTATGCACATCGATTGACACCACGCTCGACACTTTCCTTTGAAGCCGAAGAGAACGTGATCTACCTGGGCAATGATCCTTACTTGTTCAAACCAACAGGAACGGTTGAATGGAAATATAGTTGGCCATCGTCATCTTCCGTCGTACACCTTATTGAGTCCTCAGCATTTTATCGCATAGAATCGCGCGACTTTCGGTATCAGGTCGAACGGGATTTCGATCGCGACGGCGTATCGCACATGGTCGGCGTCGCGCAGGAAGTTCGTTTTCGGCCAATACCCGCTTTCGACTGGTACTGGGATGCACAGTTAGGCTACCACTTCGAAGACGTGCGTACGCAGGGCACCGAGTTTGATCGGCGGGTCCAAGTCGCTAGCGCCGGCGTCGCGATGCCATTGGTTCGGCCGAAGGACACAACAAAATATCTTCTCTCTCCCGATAAGCCTCTCTGGTTGGCGTTTCGTGCTGACTGGGAAGTGTCGCGCTATCGCAACGACAGCCTAAACGATCGGCACGATCGCAAGCGTGTGGATCGTATTGGCACATACCGCCTGATGCTCTCACAGTTACTTCGCAAAGACGTCGATCGGGGCGACGTGACGTTGAGCACTGTGTTGCAGTGGTCGGACGCCAATTCAAATCTTCGCACGACAAGCGATACAAACCCATTCACATTCGACAAATTCGTCTTTGGGTTGCAGATCGAATGGTCATGGTAGAATGGCGGCGTACCGACGAAGCGTTTGCGGCAACTTACAAGTAAACCGTTACGGCCCGCGAGGCGGACATCTGGAGAAAGCGGTGACTGAAGAAGGCGAAAGTTTTCGGCTCAAGACGACAACGTGTACAGAACTTCTGCGCGGATTGCGAACCGTTTCAAATCAGGAGGTCTGGCGCCAGTTTGTAGATCGTTACCAGCCGATGATCGAGCGGTATGGAATGCGATATGGGCTGAGCGCCGCCGACGCCCAGGATGCATCCCAACAAACACTTATTTCGTTCTGTGAATCCTACCAGGATGGCAAATACGATGTCGACAAGGGGAGGTTGCGCGTGTGGCTATTTGGCATTGCGCGTAATCAAATTCGCAACCTGAACCGCCGCCAACAGCGCAAAGAACGACAGGTCGCCGACGAAAGTGGACATACCGGTTTCTTCAACCAGCTTCCCGATGACGATGAACTCGAAAGGGTATGGGATGAGGAATGGCGTGATTCGGTTATACGGCAATGCCTTGAAGAAGTTCGAGATTCCGTAGATGCCAAGTCAATCGAAGCGTTCGAACTATTCGCTTGGCGCGGGCTTGATGCAGAAGAGGTCGGTCGCCGACTTGGCATGACGCCAAACGCAGTGTTTATCGCCAAGCACCGTATTCTGAAGCGCATCCGGGCGTTGCAATCAAAAATGGAAGATATTTGGTAAGATATTCCGGCTTTTCTCTCAAATAAAATCGGGCAGCGCGAAAGATCGCGTCATTAACGAGACAACTTCATTCAGGGCGACGGATTTCGCCCAGACAAAACGAACCCAGAGCTATAGCAGCGAACAGTCAAATGTAGCGGCAAACTGCTCATATACTCGAGGAAAACCGTGCCTCTGAACGCTACAGTAGATTAGAGCTTGCTCTAAAGGAAGCTCTTTTCTACGGCAGCGTTCGGAAGAACGTCCCTGCTCAAGCGTATGAGCGACGTCGGCGCTACGCGCTACGATTTGCGGTTAGATGTGATAGTGATAGAGCAACCGGCATCGAGTCCGGTTGAGTTTTACAGTGTGTTGTCATGGCAGAGTGCCCAGCGAAAGACAAGCTCGCCCAATATCTATCGGGAGACATCCCATCAGGCGAATCTGCGCGCATCGAGCGCCATCTCACAAGCTGCTCCGCTTGCTGCCAATGGTGCATGGACTCCGACGTCGATGACGAGCTGATCCAGAATGTGCGTAAGGTGATGGACAGCGACCGGGATAACGCTGGTTCATCCAATGTGGCAAAGCAACTCGACATTCCTTCTTCGGATGCTGGTATAGGTGAACTGGAAACAGCCGTTGACGGATTCCGAATCCTGAAGGAGCTCGGTCGCGGCGGAATGGGAGCCGTCTTCCTGGCCGAGCAGGAATCGACCAAGCGGCAGGTTGCCTTGAAGGTTCTACTGCAGGGGCCATTCGCCTCCGAGGTTTCCAGGAAACGATTTGAACGCGAAGTCGAATTGGCGGCATATCTGGACCATCGCAATATCGTGACCATCCTCGAAAGCGGGATATCGTCGGGCCGATTCTACTTTGCGATGACATATGTTGAAGGGTGCGAACTGGACAAATATGTAAAGGACAAGTCGCTCTCGCCCAAGGCGATCCTGACACTTTTTTCAAAAGTGTGCCGAGCGATCAGCTATGCTCATCAACGTGGGATTATCCACCGTGACATAAAGCCCTCCAATATATTGGTTGATAAGTCAGGAGAGCCACAGATACTCGACTTCGGTCTGGCCAAGGTCATTGATCCGGAGATGGATCGACTGCGCAGCGATCGTCTGCTATCCGCGCCCGGCCAGCCTGTGGGCACATTACCCTACATGTCGCCCGAGCAGACTACCGGAATGCAGCATGACCTGGATGTGCGGACGGATGTATATTCACTAGGCCTGGTGCTGTTTCGCCTTCTCACAAGGACATACGCATACAAAGTACTCGGAGACGTAGCCGAAGTCCTACGAAATATCAACGAAGTGGATGCCGCGACTCCGTCATCGATTAGAAGCGACATCGATACGGATATCGATACCCTCGTGCTCAAGACGTTGAACAAGGATCGAGAGCGTCGTTACCAATCCGCGGACGCCTTGGCGAACGACATCGATCGATACCTGAGCGGTCGTCCGATTCAAGCAAGGCAAGACAGCACCTGGTATGTCGCGCGCAAGTTGATATGGCGAAATCGTGTCCCCCTGTCGATCGCAGCGGTTATCGCAATGTTGATAGCCGCGACGACCTTCGGCCTTTTGCGTCAGCGGAGACATCGCCACCAAGCGGTCGCCCGTTCAATATTGACGTCTCTTGTCGGTGAACCGGAGAAAGCAGCATCCGCAATTGCACAGGCCAACACGACCATACGCCAGTTGGTCTCAGATTCAGTGCAGCATCTCGCGCAGTCATCGGCCTACACAGATCGAGTGACAGCGGGACGAGGAGGCTTATTAGCCGCACCGCAAGCGTACTGGGATTCAATCGACGGCGGCCCGCTGTGGGAATTCGGTGAATGGCTGGAGCTATGCAAATCTCCCGAGTTGCTTACCCCGGAGACCCTCAACGCTATTCGACACGTCGCCAAGACCGGAACACAGCGACAGAAATACGTCGCATTTTGCCTGCTGGGACAGCTCGCCAAAGCAGACGACAACGTAACGGCGACGCTATGCGATAAGGCCGCTGGCAACGAGCAGCAACCCGGTGTCGCTATGGCAGCATGGTGGGCCGCACGCCGATTGGGTATCAAGTCAATCGCAACGAACTCGAATCGCTTGTTTCAAGACAATCTCACTCAGATGACCTTTGTAGAATTGCCTTCGACAGTCGATTTCCGGCGCGGCTCTGACCGTTCGGACACCTACAGATATGACGACGAGGCTCGCAGCGAATCAGCAGTCGCTATAGACAGCATCTACATGTCATCAACGGAGATTACTCGTTCTGCGATCGCAGCGTATCTCGCATCAAGCGAACAGAATGCTCCGTTGGTAAACCTTCGTCGCCGCACGGAAAATGCCCTGTCACTGAAAATTCCACAATCAAAAATGGATTCGGTAGCCGCTGGCCTAATCACGTTGGAGGCGGCGAAAAGCTACTGTTCATGGCTTAGCGAGAAAGGCGCGTCAGCAAATCCCGCACGTCGCTACCGATTACCCACCGAAGACGAGTGGGAGTATGCAGCTCGCGCCGGGTCCGCAGAACGATTTTGCTACGGAAGAGATACATCCTACGCTCGGTTCTTTGCGAACTGTGACGGCTCTTCGACATTTCATATAGCGGGCGAACGCATGCCGAATTGGTACGGATTATTCGACATGCACGGCGGACTTTGGGAGTGGACCTCGTCGAAGTACCCGCTGGCTCTGGTAGCTCAGCAAGGCATTGAAGACCAAAAACCTTATGTAATACGGGGAGGCGCTTTTTATTCCCCTGCAGCGCGCTGCCGTTCAGCTCAGCGTAACTATAAGGTAGCGAATGCGGCAGATGATTACATGGGTGCGCGACTTGTCATGGAGATTATCAAGCCATGATGCGCCGTGTGATTAATTTGTTTAGCCTGTTCGTCTGCATGACGTTGACTTGCAGTTGCACTGATACCGACACGTTGTTTTCGTCGCGCCCAATAGAGACCGGTTTTTCCTTCACCAACCTGTCGCAACGAGCGTATGCCCAGCTTGAGATTCGCGCCAACGGGTTAGCCGAAAACGATTTCTACAAAACGCCATTGCTCGCGCCGGGTGTCACACACCGCGAGCGTTTTTTGGATTCAATCAACGTTGCCTGTCCTGCAAGCGTCGACCTGCGTCTGTTTCTCTTTGAACGCATCAATCCAGAACTTCCGATAGGCCTTGATTTCGGAGAAGAAGTAGGCATGACGCCGACCGTAGCAGGCGAGACTTTCAACGTTCCCGCGTGCGCGAATGTCGTCGTGGAGACATACACAATTGTCAACTGGGATGCGCCTTTGGGAGCCGCTCGTGTCAAAATAGCGCAAGGAACACCACTTGAATCAGTCATTCGATCATCAGAACTTTTTGCCAATCCCGAAGCCGTTTGGGAGATGGAAGGTCAGTCGCCCGGCCTTGAAGAGGTACCCCCACAGGCTTTGGCAAGTTCGGAATCCATAGATGGACGCGTCGTATTAGCCGATGGCTCTGGACTGGAAAGCATAGGCGTTTTAATCCGAACAAGGTTCCGCACGCGACTTTCTGATGAAGACGAGACAAACGATCCGGACGTCGGGTTCGGCGAACCCATTGACTTTACAGTGACAGACGCAAATGGTGCATTTCGGTTTGCTCGGCCGGGAGGAGCGTATCGCATTGAGGTCTTCAGCGATGATTTCCTGTTTCGCCCGGCAATCGTTGATCTAGAGACGCCTTCTGACACGCTGGTATTTGTCGCGGAGTTGGCACCGTGAAACAGCTATTCCTCCAGTTGCGAATCTCCAAATCGGTTGCGATCCCCCTACCGCTAATGGTACTTATCGCGCTTCTTAATACGTCGTGCAATCCCATTTTTCCAGTCGATAATTCGTCGAGTGACGGCACATTGCAGAATGCGCAGTCGCTCCAGATGGACGGCTCGTCACAAAAATTGAACGGAAACCTTGCTGCCATCGGTGCATTCGAGGTCAGCGAGTCCTTTCGGCTACGCGTAAGTGGCGAGAACGTGCAGTACTTCTTCCTTTTGCTGGGCGATGAAGAAGACAACGTCGCAGGCTTGGTGGCCGGGGGTGGTCATCCGGAATCAATAGTAGACTATTCCGTCAACATTTCCGGCGATTACTTTCTGTTCATTCAATACGATCCGAAGTCGGCAGCAGATGCTCGTACGGCAATGGTCGAACTTGACGAACAACCGGCACCCGCACCATCGCCCCCTCGCCAATTGGTTCAGCTCGTGTTTACCGATGGGTTCTTGCATTCACCCGGACTATGGGATCCTGTTGACGGAACGAATGAAGATTTGGCATTTCTAGAAGCGATAAGCGACATCGTTCGTAACGAAGTAGCACAGAAACTGCAGGATATATTTGCTGGCACGCCAATCGAAATTCTTCATGACACGGATTCTACAAGCGATGAGCCGGTCTCGCGCATAACGTTCTCGCCCGAGCGTGTGCTCGCCGATCAAAGCACGATCAACGACTCCGCATTGCCTCCGCCTGATCCAAGCCGACCAGAATGCCAGATTCGTGTCGTTTTCGGCGAGGTGTTGCCCAGTGGAACGACTCTCGACCCCGGCAATCAAATACACGATGATGAGGCTGTCGTATATGTAGGTAGTTTTCAAGGGCGCGGTGAGTCCTGTTGGACATCAACGGTCGGATCGATCAACAGCGTTGTGTTAACACTCGCGCAAACCGCAGCTCATGAGAT
This sequence comes from Phycisphaerae bacterium, assembly GCA_029260035.1. GTDB lineage: Bacteria > Planctomycetota > Phycisphaerae > UBA1845 > UBA1845 > OFTM303. Next base: position 6,348 of record JAJDEA010000262.1, on the reverse strand, counting down.
CGGTCACCTCGTCGGCTTGCATCATGTGGAGCAGATTGACCTGATGAACCGCAGTGCCACGCTGGCATTCTTGCGAGACCTTGAATTCGCCCGCGGACAGCTTCAGTTAGACCGCTTGCGCGATGGTCAGATCGTCAGCGATGTTTTTACAGCAGTCGTAATTGACCCGGACGTCTATTTTCAGGCAGTATTCGGTACGATCCCAGCCGACGTCGAACCATAACCAGGAGGACCAACTGTTTCCGAGAACCAATACCGTGGACGAGAGGGATAACGCGACTCACTACCGCTTTGAACCAGCGTCAAAAGATGGCGGAGGCGAACAATTAGCGACGTAGCGTGCGTTCGCAACCGGCTCGACTTCCGCCAAAAAAACCAGCGGCGGCAAGATCATGGCATCGGCCCGAGGCTCCTGTGAGACGATTGGCCTGGACCAGAAAGATATTTCGGTCGCGTGAGGCGAAGCCAAGCCCCGTTGCGGGACCGTCCTGCAGGCCGGGGCGACTTGTGACTCGACCGGCGATTTGTGAGGGCGGCGCAACCAGCCCGAGACGACCAGCAGGGCCAGCCGACGAAAACGCCAGCGAATCGACCAGCTCGCGCCGAACTTCCGAGGCATCGTCGACAGCTGCATTTGGCACATCGACGGCATTGGCAATAGCCATGGCTAGTTGTTGGTAAGGAAGCCTGGGCGCCGTATATGAAGGTGCAGTGTCTTTGTCACCATTTTGTGATTCGCGTTCGTCGGACGTCGATAAGTCCGAAGAAGACTTGTTTGGAGATTTCTGTTCAGTCTTGGCTTTGCGGTCGGCGCCGTTATCGCTGTCTTGCGGCGCTGGCTCGCTATAATAGGCGAGAATGACGCGCGATTGTGTGATCGCTGCCGAATGAGATGACCTGGCCTTCTGCGGTTGATTCATTACCCGCGAAAGCTGACTGCATCCGCCGAGTGGATACAGCAGCGCCAAGATCAATGTGACATGGGATATGCGTTGCTTGTTCATTACTACCGTAATCATAGCGATGGACTAACTGTCGGGCAATGTCTTCGTTTGATAACTGAATGCTTGCTGTTCAAGTACTACCCAAGTATGTTTCGAAAGGGAGAACGTTATGTATCATTTTCTATTCATAAACCCGAAGAGGGTCACATCCATTGCGACTTCCATCACAGCCATGATGGGCGGGTTTTTCGTGGGTTGCGCGCCAGTCCAAGTTGACAACGCGATCCCAGCCGGGCAGGCGCGCGTCGCATTCCAAAGTCAATGCGCGCAAAACGTAATCGAATGCACAAGTTCCTGGCCTACCGCCATGGCATCGATTGCAAGCACGCCGGGATCGACCGTCACTGAAACGGATACGGGATTTCTCGTGGAAGCCGATGCTGGCTGGGGTGGTCTTGAGGTGAGATTCCTCGGAAGCAACAGCGAGGCGGGCGCGGGAGCGTCGAGTCTGTCATTCAGCTGGAGTGTCGGTGCGACAGACTCAGACCCCTGCCTGCTTACGCCCGGCATGGAATTCTCTACAGAGGCCGATCCCACCGCGGTGCTTGCTCCGGGGCTTCATTACGTTCGGCTCACCGTCGAAAACGACATCATACGCGAAGAGGTTGTATCAGACGCTTGTGGCGTGATTGGTATGAACATCGCAAGTTTCGATTTCATCGAATTCGAAGTTGAGGTCCGCTATTAATTGGCGAGAGGGAAATCCAAAATATCGCTCGCGATTCGTCGAATAGTCAACAATAGCCCTTAACAGCAGAACTTGGCGCGAGTTTGCGCCATGAATTCAACCGGACAGCGGAGCGAATAGCGTAAGTCATGCGAGATACGATCGAAGCAAGTAAGAGCCAGCCAATGCGGGACGGCGGTCAACCCGTCGCCTGCATCGAGCTTGACCGCTTCTGTGAACACTGCGCCTACAATCTTCGCACACTGCCGATCTATCTGGACGAACGCACCGGTATCCCCATCGTTCGATGTACTGAATGTGGGAAATTCCAGTCAGCGAACGATACCGCCACCGTTTTTCGCCCCTGGCTGCATCGCGTTACGTCGCTGGCATTAGGAGCCTGGGTCATCATTATAATCGCGATCTTCTTTTGGCTTGGTGTTGCAGAAACCGCCATCACTTTCGCGACCCTTGACGTACTGACGATTCGGAGCGGCACACAAATTCAACGCGTCGGCGGTGTGACCATCCGGAACGTTCGCGGATCCGGGCCGCTTGAGGTATGGAATGAAATGCCCGGATACGGCAGGTTCATGGCGGCTATCCTCTCCGCGTCGGCTGGTGTAGCTTTTCTAAATGCACTACTAATGGTTGTTGTAATGGCCCATTGGCGCAAAGTAGCCTACTTCGCTACAGCGCTGGGGATTCCATTAGCGGTCGCCTTCGCCGCCGCGATGATCTGGCGATCAGAGGCGCCCCATCTTCTTGGCTGGTCTTTCACATACATTTTAATTCACGCTGGCGTTAATATACTGGGTGGAATCATGGGCGTAATGTTCGGGCGACCGACCGCGCGACTCGCAGTACGAATCTTCATTCCGCCTACACTCCGCCCGCGACTGGCCTACCTTTGGATAGCGGACGGCATGACATTGCCAAGGCACTGAATCAAGGCTGGAGCATAAGAAAAACTACAGGCACCGGCCGAATGACCGATGCCCATAGTTCCTGCACTCGTTGCGGCTCTTTGCTGCCCACAAAATTAACTGTGAGCTGTTAGCTTTGAAAGAGACTATGCGGCAAGCAACGCGTCTTCCTCGGTTTCCCTTCGTCGGCCATGACTTCGCATACTGCTCAGCCCCAACAACATGACCGGAACCATTCCGACTACGCCCGCACCGCAGAAGGCACCATCGTTGCGCTGGTCCTGATCGTCCTGGTCGTTGTTCTCGTCCTCATCCTGAGGATTGTCGTCAACGTCGTTATCCTTGGCGTCATCGTCATTTCCTTGTTCATTTCCTTGTCCATCATCGACATCCTCTTCATCGACAACCTCGTTCTCGTCACCGGTATTGTCGATAGGATTATCCTGGTCAACCTGGCCATCATCCTCTTCATCATTGTTCTGATCGTTGTCGTTCGGATTGGGCTGACCGGCTTCATCGACCGGCTCATCCTGAATCTGGCAGGCATTGCCTAAGCCATCGCCATTTGAGTCGAGCTGATTGACGTTTGCATCGGCTGGGCAGTTGTCCAGGCAATCGACTACCGAGTCTCCATCGCTGTCGAGGAGATCGTCCTCGCCGGGGCAGGAATCGCAGGCATCGATAACATCATCGCCGTCGCTGTCGATCTCACAATCGTCAGGAACATCATTGACATTGCAATCTTCACTGTTGCCGAACTCAATTTCCTGCTGATCCTCGATGCCGTTTCCGTTGCAGTCTTCGACTGGGTCGTTTTGCTGACACGCATCACCGAGACCATCGGCATCGCTGTCACTCTGGTCGGCGTTCGCAACGATTGGGCAGTTGTCCAGACAATCCGACACGTCGTCGCCATCGGTATCGAGCAGGTCATTCTCACCAGGACATTCGTCACATTCGTCGACAATTCCATCCAAATCGGTATCGACATCGCATTCGTCTGGCACGTCGTTCTCGTTGCAGTCTTCGCTGGAACCATCGGCGACTTCGTCTGCATCTTCAATGCCATTCGCGTTGCAGTCATTGACGATCTCGATAAACCCTGCACCGCGAAGCGTGAAATCGAAAGGCCCAGCAGTGTTGGATGCATTCGTGAAGATGAAGGTGCGAGCCGTGCGTGTCGTCGTATCTTGCGGACTGAACTGAATTCGGAACGTCTTCGCGAATCCTTCAGGGTTACCGGCTGGAATCGCAAAAGTGTTTGGCTGGGAGAAGACACTGAAACCCGAGACTCCTGCTACGATGGTCACACCCGGGTCGGACGTGAATTCCAGGTCCGCATCGCCGTGATTTTCGATCGCATAGAATACCGCACGACTCTCTCCCACTTCGGTGGCAGGAAAATCAGAGAATCCAGCTTCCGTAACCTCGACCTTACCAAACTCGAAATCGGGCGTGATTTGGAAGACGCGAATTGCAGGTGAACCAGTTACGGCACCAGATGTCGACTGTGAACCGGAACCGGTAACCGTGAATCCGAAGGAACCCTCGATGCCCGGCGTATTGTTGCTGATGACAACGAAAGCCGTTTTCGTACCCGCACTCGACGGACGGAAGCCAATGTTGAAGGAGGTGCCCGTGCCCGGTGCGATCGAGTCGCTTGCTGGCTGTTGGTTGACAGTAAAATCAGCCACGTTAGGACCGAACAGGTTGACGGCTGGATTGCTTGTCAACTCCAGGTTAGCCGATCCGATATTGGCGATCGTGAAGAATACATGCGAATCGCTATCGATCTCAACGCTACCAAAGTCGAATTGCTCTTCGTGCTGAATCGCCGCTGGCGTGGCGGTCTGAGCAACAAGTGTGATGTCCGCTGTCTGCTCCTCTGCTCGTCGAACAACCAACTCATACTGCTGGGGGACGCTTCCCATACCGATGGCGTCAACCTTAATGTAACACACGCCGTTTCCAGGGACGATGAAATCCGTAACCGTTTCCGGGTCACCCGCAAGACCGCTATCCGCAAAACGCCACACCGTTCCATCTTTCAAAATCTCGAGACGCAGGTTTCCAACCGACGAAGCATCCACAATCGACGTGCCCGGATTTGGGTTTGCACTCGTTGGTTGTGCTCCCTGCTCGTATGTCGAGCCAACAGGCAGGAGTTCCACGTCCAGGCGGGTTCCGCCTGTCGCATTGAACTTGTACCAATCTTCTTCGCCGCCACGTTCGATGACCATTCCAGATACCAGCAGCTCATCACTGTCGCCGTCAGCTACGGATCCAAACGGCATCGCACCAGCGATTGAATCATTGGATTCTGCAACGTCGCCGTACAGCTGCGTTGCTGCGAGCATGTCGTCTTCTTGTGGGCCATCGAATGACCGGCTGATGGTCGGCTCCATAAGCTTGGTCTGGTTAACAGGCATGACATGCATCAGGCCCAATCCATGGCCGTGCTCGTGAGTGAGGATATTCTGCAAGACGCGGAAGTTGTCCGTCGCATCTGCCATGGTCGCAATGTTGGCACTGTCGAGAATCATATCTCCACCAAATTGGGGATAGTTATTGACCGCAGCTATGTCCGGCGATCCGCCAGCTCCATCAATGAATCGCATGGAGATTCGTACATCGCCACGACCCACGTTGGTGGCTGAAGGCAACAGTCCATTGGCAGAACCATAAGCCGCCCCATCATCTGGAACTTCAACGTACCTGATATTGGTAATATTCTGCCACCTGTCGAACGCTTGGCGAACGACTTGACGAAAGGCATCCATACCGCCGGGGAAATTGGCATCGACAGTTGCCTGCAGATTGCAAGGCCCTGCTGAGTCGCCGTTGTTGGATGTCGGGATGTTCGTGCCGTCCAGCACAAAACTGTATGTAATGAAGAAAGGCTCACCTTGGGGAATGACCGGGTCGCCCGCTGTACTCGTCCAGCGCGACCCGTGTAGCTGAAATGCCGCTGATCGGTCACCACTGTGCTCATTCACACCAAGCTGATCATCTTCAAGCCCTTCAAGGAACGAGTTGGCCTGATCCTGATTCAAGCCGCCAATGAACATCACGCCTTGTTTCGGAAGTGACAAGCAGTGACCATGCCCCGATGAGCCACCTTCGTTCGCCAAGGCTACCTCATTCAGAATTGCTGCGACGCGATTCTCGCGAGCCACGCCCGCGCCCCCTGCTGCAACCGCTTCCTTGGCAGGAAGCATCGATATACCCACCACCAAGCAAGCCATGCATGCCCGTGCCACATTTCCGCCAAGATTTGCGTTCGTCCCAAAACCGTTTCCATTCTTTGTCTGATTCGTAAACATCGCCAAAACCTCCTCAAGCCCTCAGGGGCCAATTTTTCATCACTCCGGCCGACTCGCTCGAGCCTTGTTACCGATTCGATGGAGGAGATTGGTTGCTGAGAGGGCAAACCTTTCAGGCAATGCAAATTTTTCTATTTTTGTTTGTTTTTTGGAGAAAAAGGCGGTTTTGGAGCATCAGAACGGCATCGGATCAAGGCTACGCCGATAAGTGGCGATACCGCTGGCGAAACTGTCGCCCCACCCTGCTCCGAGGATGGCGCCTAAGAATGGGTCCTAAGTAGTCCTAGATTGACGCGTCCTGACTCAAATTTGGTCAATGAAAGAACGCGTAAGTCCTTATCAGGTAAGGCGCAACGGCGTGCGGTGGCATCGTGTGACACAATCAGTCATAACACCGCAAAAACCGGAGAGGGGGGGATTCGAACCCC
>JAJDEA010000261.1 GCA_029260035.1 Phycisphaerae bacterium | reverse complement strand
CAGTCGGAATGCCTGGAGTATTAAAAGCAGCCACAAAACGACTGTATCGCATGGTGCCGCTTTCCCAGTTGAGTCCAAGGGACTTCCCCGTCGACAAAGATGACCTGGAAGAGATGGCGATCGCCGAGCACGAACGCTATGTCGCGGCCAAGAAAGCGACCAACGTTCCGGCCGTGCAGGATTGGGCGTTGTTGAGTGAAGAGAACAAAGAGAAAACGCGTCAGCAAGTCCGCGACTGGCCTGAGATTCTCTTCTCTCAAAAATACGAGATCATTTCGTACGAAAGAAATGGCGGCTAAATCTCGCCGAATGCCGGTGTCTAAACGGTGGCCGGATAGCGTAATGAACGGCGTTGGTTAATGACGATAACATGTGCGAGCGCAGCACTGGTATAAGAGCATGCGATCTTCCCCTAGCCCAATCCTCATCGACGTCGAGGATATACCTGATAGATGCGGACCCGTTCCGTTTTGGGACGCACTTGCTGAACTGGCGGTTTCGTGACGTTGCCAGCCTTCAGCGCAATGGCAATGACCACTCCGATCACAAAACCGCCAATATGAGCCCACCAAGCTACTCCCGCACTCTGCATGGTGGTGATCGCCAGCGTGCCTTGCAGCAGTTGCAGGACAAACCAAAAGCCCAGAAACACCGGCGCGGGCAGAATGACCATTTCAAGAATGAAGACGATCGGAATGACGGCCAGGACTTTAGCGCGTGGATAGAGCAAAAAATACGCGCCCATCACTCCCGCAATCGCTCCGCTCGCGCCAATTGTCGGCGCCGTCGATTCGGGTCCGGCAATCAGGTGCGCCGCACTGGCGCCGACACCGCACGCCAAATAGAAAAGCAAATATCCAAGGTGCCCGCAGCGATCTTCAACGTTGTCACCGAAGATATAGAGGAACCACATGTTGCCGATAAAATGCATCCACCCGCCGTGCAAGAATATACATGTCAGTAGCGTCAACCATCCAGAAACGGCTGACGGCGCAACGGGTCGCTCAATGATTTCATAATGAATTTGTCCGAATGGCGTGCGGACGGGCACGGCATGCTTGATGGTGACTTCTCGATCCGGAGCAAGCACGCGAGCGGGAATCATCCCAAATCGTTCGATCAGCGAGTTCTGGGGATTTTCGTTTAGTTGAGCGAGGAAGGACAAGCCGCAGAGCAGGATGATCGCATAGTTCACGAATGGAAATGTGCGTGACGGGATGTTGTCTCGGATTGGAATCACTTGATGTTCTCGTCGATTTGCAAGATGGGATGTTAACCCCGAATAATAGAAATGTCGTTTGATCCACGTGGAGTTTCAGTTCATCTTCGGATCTTTGCACTTTACCGTTAAATGAAAGTCGCGATTCGATTTGTGATTATTCCGTTTTTCGGGAATATATCTTGGTTGATTTGTCTCCAATTTTTGGTAGAACAAGATTGCAGATTCAAGGCCTCTCTAAGGCCCAGTGGAATAGCGGGAATTCTTACCGCCCGCACGCGGATGACAACTGGCGGGATGCAGCATTGCCCGCAAACGCGGATGACTTGAGCGGCGCCCATTATTTAGCGCCGCTGCTTTAACGGATTCTTCGAATACTCGCTCAAATTGAATGAGCTTTCGAGTTAATCCACAACTAGTCAGCGTTCCACGGAGAAACCCATTGTGTCAAGCGATTATGGTTTTGATGAATTCTTTACAGGTGACAATTACAGAGACGAGTTTGTGCCAAGCCACATTTACGATCGAAACCAATGTTGGGATTGTGAACGGATTGTCACACCAGAGCTGCTAATGGAGAATTGCGCGAAATGTGGAAAGAAAACGCCGGTTCGAGAAAAATGCGTTTGTGTTTGCGGAAACGAGTGGGTGAGGAAAGTAAAGACGAAGCACCAACAGATCGATTCCGAGGTGTTTTGCGAGAGCTACGCCAAGGCGCCAGATGTTTGGTGTCCGAAATGCGACGACTATGTCAAGGGCTCGTTCTATTTACTCTACAAGCTCGGACCCTCATCGCGCGGCGCGTTTCATGCTGGTAGCTTGGTAACGCATTACCGACATAACCACGTAAAGTCCTGGGATCGATCTCTAAGGAATGCGCGATATCGGGATAAAATTCCAAACTACGATTACGATCAGGAGAAGGCAAGAGTCAATAACCGCGCAAAGCGACAGTTATTACGGGAATTGCTGAAGTGTGTAGGAAACGATTGTATTCCTTCCGAGGTCGATGCCATGGCATTAGCGCGCGGTTTCGAAGAGCTGCGGGAAAATGATGATGCGACTCAGAATCTAGTGCGAGATGTTATCGAAAAAATAGGACGCTTTATCGACGGTGACAGCGGCGGTTAGAGTTCGACATTGCGTTTTGCCGATTAACACCTCCGTTGGGAATAGGTCAGCTGCGGAAGTTAGATGGCAGCGTTCATCGGTTGTCCACTGCGCGTTTGCTTGTTTGGACCAACTTCGAGCCATAAAATCAATGATGTCAATATAGTAATGACCCAATCTGGAGAACATGAATTGCGATAGCCATTATCGATAAGACAATTTGATTCGACGCGTATGCGTCAGGAACTGTTTCACCGAAAACCGCCAACCTGAGCTAACTTGGCTCTTGAATGTAGTGAGACAGACCTGTTGCCGCGCCCCGAATGGGGCGTCGGCTGGGTTCTGTTCTCTACGCCCCTTGGCGGGGGTTCGGTGGGCAGGCTTGGTTCGGCGCCCTTTTTCATTTGTTTCGGGGAGTCAGGTCTATGTCAAAGAAATCGCGTTTGTATAGCTGCCTTGGGTGTCAGACAAAGATTGATGAAACTGCTGAGGCTTGCCCACGCTGCGGCCGAAACGAAGCGGGTCAACAGGCCAAGGCGGCCGCGTACCAAGAGGCGGAAGAAGCGATTGCTCGATACGAACTAGCCGACTCCGAGTATTCACACGTCAGGAATCTGTTGAATTATCACGCGTATGGCGCCACTTCAAATCCACCTAACAAATGGAGCGACCACCCTCTTCTAAGACTTGCAAAGATCCTAGCAACGGACAAATCGATTGAACAATTTTGTCCCGGATGTGGCTCCCAGGGAAGCCAAGATCCAGAATGGTGGCAGGAACGAGAACGATGTAACGATTGTGGTCAGATGTTCATAAGCAGCCAGGACTACCAACTTTCGATCGTTGAAGAAATCATCCACCAAACGCATGCTCCTTGTTCGGAGCCTTCTGACTTGTCTCAATTATCAAACCCTGACGTTTTTACCGCGTCCGTCCTAGGTAAAGATCTGGAGCATGTGTCGGATCTGCTTGGAAAACCTGTGACAAGTCGGCCCTATCGTCACATCTTCGATCAACACGCGGAATGCCGGGTAGAAAGATTTGCAAACGCAGCAATACATGAGCTGCTCGAAGCGCCGATCGATGCAATCTTAGAGGTGAAAGACGGGCAAGTGAGGAGAGTGGGGTTTCTCAACGACAGAATTCACGATCAAATTGTTGGCAAGGATTGCGGTGCTCGTAGGGACAAATCGGCAAGTCCCTGGCTTTGGCCGCGAAGATTGATGAAAAAAGTGGTTGGTACAACGAAAGATGACGTTTTGAGTTTGCTGGGCAGGCCGCGTTACTTTCGGTTGTCGCCGGTCTACATTGAACGCATCGGTCACCAAAGAATGGAGACATGGATGTATAAACGCGCTGCTGGTGGATCGAGTAGTGCAATTCTTACATTCGAAGGAATTGACAGCGGCAAGTGCGTTCGCGCTGATTTTTTGGATTGGCTTTATTTTCCAAGTTTGCGCCAGTACGATTCCGATTTGCTGGATGATTCGAATTGACGCATTCGGCGAAGGGCAGTTTCCTCACCGTCGATAGAAGTCAATAGATAAAAAAGATGGCTTATTGAATCACGTCGCTACCTACGGGACGCGCCCCACCTGTGTCAAAACGAATACGCTTTGACACAGGCAGGGAGCCCGCAAGATCCAATTGCAAAACGCTCAGTTGCCGTTCCACAACTGACAATGCGATTCACGAAAGTCGCACATCGTGC
>JAJDEA010000027.1 GCA_029260035.1 Phycisphaerae bacterium | reverse complement strand
GTCGCGGGCATCAAGGCCCGTCGTGTCGATCTGATTCCTCGCGAAGAATCGGAAGCATGGCGACTAGGAAATATGCAACTGGCCGCTGTTTGGTTGGCACTCTTGACGCTCGGCGAGCTGAGGAGTCCATTTCTTCCCTGGGGGTATGGTGCTGTTGTGATCCTATGGCTAATGCCTGTGCTGGCGGCATCATCACGAGTTCGTTTTAGCATCGCCGCTCCACTTTTCGCTCTTTGGTTGTCAATTGTTATTGGTGTGCCACTTCCCTTCGGTCCCCCTTCCGTCTCATTTGATCTTGTCTACACGCTCATTGTCGCAGCCATAGTCCTTGCCCTTTGCGTTTTCGTGATTGTCGGATTCTTGAAAAGTTCAAGCGCTGACTCTGGGCGGTTGGAAAGCGCATGAAATTGGATGGGCAAACGGAAGATGCCGTCATGGCTCTCACAGTAAATCGACCGGCGGTCTATATCCATCTCGCAATCGATGAAATCGAACGATTTCGTTTCACTCATGACTTTTTACTTCCGATAACCATAGCGTGTACTTTTATGGATGACCTAGGAAGCGGAACGTGCTCCAAGTACAAAGACAAACGCTAGAGGACTACGTAGTTTGTAGTACCATTCGCCCCCCCCGATGGGTCATTGCGTGGATAGCGTCTTTGCTGGTTGCGACCCTTGTCGTGAGGCTGGCTGCCCCCACCGGCTGGCTGGGATCGGACGATGCTGCCTATTTTTCCGCAGCGGAACATCTTCTGACTGCAAAAAACTTTGATCGGGTGCATCACCACAACGCGCGTATGGCCATGATCGTCCCCGTGGCGATATCGATGTGGTTTTTTGGTGCCAGCACATCAACGGTTGCCGCCCCAACCGTTATCGCGTCGGTCCTTTGTGTTGCGTTGGTAGTCATTGCGGGGCGGTTGCTTTGGGGTTGGATGGAAGGTTTGATCGCTGCCAGTATCGTGGCGTTTCACCCTTATTTCCGCGTGATGTCCACCACCGCATACCCCGATGTGCATGTGTGCTTTTGGGCATTACTGGCAATCGTCTTGGCACTCTTGTCGGTGCGCGTAGAGAGTCAGGGGAGGCGCCAGGCACTAGGTCTGGGCTGCGGGTTTACACTTGCCTTGGCCTGTTCGGCTAAGGTGTTTGGGGTGCTGACGTTGCTGCCTATTGCGTGGATTGCCTGGCAATCTAAAGTATGGGGGCGCCGCCAGCGACTGAATTGGTTATTGATGGTCGGAACGGGCATGACTGTGCTGTTCGTCATTGAAAGCCTTTTCTACCTGCGCACAAGTGGAGATTTTTTCTTTAAGTTTCACGCTCTAAACAACGTTCAGGCAGATGATCGATTATTCCCCGCGTCTGGATACTTTCAAAGCAAAACGTACCTCGGATTGGCGTGGAGTCGCCTGACGATGCTGTTTCATCCGCAAGTCTCCGGCTTCGGACGGTTAGCGGCGTTCTTTTTCCCCGCAGCCATGCTGACTTTCATCTTGAACAAGCGTGGGCGAACGATGGCAGGATGGGCGGTCGTGACTTATGTGGCCATCGCGCTTGTGCCTGTCACTTACCATCATCATTGGCACCCTTACCCGGCTTTCGACGGCCGACATATCCTCGTCACATGCATTCCATTTGCATTATGTTTTGCATGGGCAAGTTGCCACATTACCTTGCGACTAATAAGCCCCGTTTGGATCAAACGAGGTTGGCCTATATTCCTGCTTGCACTTGCATGGTTTTCATTTGCCGATGCGAATGGTCTGCGTGGGTTCCGCGACCGCGAAACGCAGCGCTGCGGGCTTGCCCTTAGGCAGATCATCGAGATGGAAGATTGGGACGACGATCGCGAGATTTTCATGCCAGCGTCGATTTACATTAGATATAGGTTGTTTTTCCCCGAAAAGCTTCGGTCGCGCCTTCGAGTGGCTGTCGATAAAAACGCTCCGGATTGGTGGCGGAATGCAAGTGTCGATATTGAGGCACGATCAAAATCGATGCCAAAGCCATCTGAGGCATACCTCATCGTAACGCCGCGGCAGCTTGAAGGCCGTAGTGAATTCTGGGATTACGGCGCGGTATTGCCTCTTGGCGACCTGGTCGCGTGGCAACAAGCGCCAACTCGCACGAGGATCAGTCGATTCGGTGACAAGACGATCGGTCTGGCAGGGAGCCGTGAAGAAGAGGGCAAAGAGTTACTCTTCTTGCTCGGCGTAGACGCAGTCGATAAGCATGCCCTCAATATTCGGAGAAGAGTTGCGAATTCCGGTTACTAACCCATTTTGTGACGTTTTCGCATGATCCGATCAAGAGTCGAATAGCGCCCTAATCACAAAAATTCAGTTGGGCGTCAAGATTTGCAGGGCAGGCATTCGGTAGACTCCTAAGACTTCTTTGGTGTCCCGACCATGACAACGGATTGGCCGAAGGGAAGGGGTAGCAGTCGTTCAATGGCATCCAGGAAGGGCACCATTCGGTTAAACAGCCGAGCGGATTCAATGGGCACCTGGTTGCGTTTGAGTAGACGGCCTTGGAGCCACCAGCCAAAATATCCGAGCGAATTCATGTAGAAGCTGTGTTGGGTTTTCAACCCCGCGTTTTCAAACGTTTGTCTGAGCGTCTTGCGGTTGTAGCGGCGCCAATGGCCAAACGAGCGATCCATTTGTCCGTAAATGCTCATGTGGGCTGGCACGAAAATGATGACTCGCCCTTTCGGGGCGCAGAGCTGGCTCATGCGTTGAAGCGCGTCAACGTCATCCTCGATGTGTTCCAGTACGTTGAGGCAGATGACCGAATCAAACTTGCCGGCTGGGACGGTATCGCAAGGGCAGTCCGATAGAAATCGTTGGGCGATTTCGACGTTTAAGTGCTCGGCGAATCGCTCTTGCGCAGCCCGTTGCGATTTTGCAGATGGCTCAACGCCAACCACTTTTTCGTGGTTTAGCATGAATTGTGTGATCGTGCCGATTCCGCATCCGATTTCGCAGACTCGTCCACGAAGAAAGGGGCGAATCTTGTTGAATATCCAGTGATTGTAATTATACAACTCGCTCAGGAGTTCCAGACTCGTGCGAACTTCGGCGTCTGCTGGGACGGCCGTTGGCTGCGCACGAATTCCGTCAATTGGGGGATGGAGTGCGGTAGTCATGCGTGTCTATCGGACACAGAGGTGTTCGATGTGAGTTCGGTGGTGGGATTTGTCTCTAAGAGCTTTGAAACGGGGCGATCGCAAAAATCTTGATTGGAACGCCGAAACGCTTATGACCTTACCTGTCGTTACCGCTCGGCCCATTTTTCTTCTGCGTCCGGCTTACGAATGTAGGTCGGGATCAGGTCGCGCCCCTCCGTAAAGACGCCACATTTCGCAAGCGCCAATCCCAGTTGATACACGATTTCCGATCGCGGGCGCCAGAGGTCTTGCGGCAATACCTCCAGGCTCGACTGATTTACAGCATCTTGGTGTTGGTCAATCCCCTGCCCCGTGACGGCGCACTGTTTCGCCTGTTGGGAGAAGAACTCAGCAGGTTCGACTTCGGCAGGTGCTCCCAACGAGACATATTTGTCCTCACGATACTCAAATGCCTCCGCGTAGACTCGACTGCGCTGCGCATCAAGAATCACAATGAGTCGGGTCGGGGGGGAGCTCATTTCGAGCGCGTTATGCGCGACGACAAGAAGGGTCGGCACAGCGACGATTTTCGCGCTTGTTGCTAACGCAATCATGCGTGCAGCGGTGATGCCAATACGCAATCCCGTAAAACTCCCCGGCCCTGCGGATACAAAGACGTGCTGAATGTCCGAGGGCGTGACGCCGTGGGCTTTGCAGATTTCTGCCGTTGTGGGCAGGAACTCTGAGGCGTGCTTTCGGGGAGCGCTAAATCTTCGTGTTTCGAGAAGCGCGTCGCCGTTTCCCAGCGTAACGCTGCCGATCTCGCACGAGGTTTCAAATGCAAGGCTGTATGAGTTTTGCGGTGTGTTTGTCTGGTTCATATGGCCCCATGATACAAGTTCTCACACGTCCGGGCACCATAGCGGGGTATCAAATCCGAATGGCTCATATGAATAGCAGGTTAACGGTTGGCCATTGACTGCAACCGGCTCCCGCCGTACAGTCGGCGATTCATGTGCCTACCCAGAAATGTCGTCTCAGGCGTCTGTAGGACGGAAAATCGAGAGTATTAATAGGTAAGTTAAAACCAGCAAGGCAACGAGTGTTTGCGGTAATTTCTGACATCCATGGGAACCTTGAAGCGCTCGATGTTGCGCTGCAGGATATCGAAAGGCGTTCGATCAAGCTGATCTATTGCCTGGGTGATGTCTTGGGGTACGGTGCAAGCCCGAAGGACTGCCTCGATCAAGTGATTGATCGCTGTGAAGTTGTCCTATGTGGCAATCACGATCAAGCTGTCTTCTACGAGCCGACAAATTTCAACGTCGGAGCTGAGCGTGCGGCCTATTGGACGAGGCAGGTACTCGAAGACGAACCTGACAAGACAAAACGGAACCGTCGGTGGGAAACCTTGGGGAAGATGCCTTTGACGCATTCAGCCAAGGGACTTCTTTTTGTTCATGCTTCCCCGCGTCGGCCTGTCAACGAATACTTGTTTCCGGAAGACGTGTACACGAACCCAAGCAAGATTCTGGAGAATTTCAAACGGCTTGGATCGAATGACATGGCATGCCTTGTGGGGCATACGCATGTGCCCGGCGTATTCCTTGATGATCCATGCTTTGACTCGCCGGGAGAGCTGTCGGATACGAATATCTATTCCATAACGTCGGACGAAAAAGCGATCATTAACGTGGGTAGTATCGGCCAGCCTCGTGATCGCGATCCCAGGCTTTGCTATACGGTCATTCATGAAAAAGGCGAGGCTCCCGAAGGGTATGATCCGCCGAACGTCGATGAGGACGAGTATTGTACGACTGTTGAATTTGTTAGGCTGGAATATGACATCGAAAAGGCAGCAAGGAAAATTATCGATACGCCTGAATTAGACGATTTTCTCGGCGCTCGATTGTTCGAAGGTCGATAGCGAATCATGATTCACATTTGCCGACGTGTTTTCTAAAAGCATTGACGATCCAATTGATTGCAGGCGAGCATTCCGTCGGTTTACCGTTGAACGAAACAATTTTCTCGAACGCGAGTTTCCATGCAAAATAACGATACCTTGAGAAATATGCTGATTGCCGGGGCGGTTTTTCTTGCCGTGATGTGGTTCCTGCCGCAGTTGGCTAAGCAGCCGCCTGGAAAACCTGGGACGAATCCAAACGATGTGGACATCGTTGATGCGACAGGGGCGGAGATCGAAAGTGATTCCGCGCCCGATCGTCCAGGAGTTGTACCACCTGTTTCTGTTAAGCAATCCAGTCCGGTTCGTTCAGAAGATTCGGTTTTTACGGTGCTCGAAAGCGAGACGGATCAGATGCGCATCCTCGGTGCGCCCGTTGCCGACGAAATGACGGGCGTACATGAGGACGAAATGTTCCGTTCTCGGATTGTTTTTTCCAACGTCGGAGCGTCTGTCGAATCCGTGACCATGACCGATCACGCCGAGTTGCTGAAAAGCGTTGAGCGATATCGTTTGCTGTCACCGATTGATCGATCCGATGACATTCGTTTCCGCTCTCTCGGGGTTGCACGAGTCGTCGTTGATGGTGAGAACGTACTGCTTGGTGACAAGCGTTGGCATGTTGGCCCGGTCGAAGAGTATGAATCCACGGATGCCAAGGTGGGTTCCGATGGCGGTGAGCAAGTCAAGTTTTGGATCGATCTTCAAAAAGACGGCGAACCGGCGATCCGCATCACCCGCGTTTTTCGACTACCCAGGCAGCCGCGAAAGACGTTGCGACATGACCTGTTTGCTGACATCCAGGTCGAGAACCTGGGAGCAAACGAACACAAGATTCGCGTGGTCTATCGTGGCGGAATGGGCGTTCGTCGAATCAAGCCTCGAATTGACGACCGATACGTTGATTACGCAAAGCTCGATGAGATAGGCCGAGTCGTTGGCACTCGTGTACCGCAGGCAAAGGTTTCTGGGCAGGAAGCGCTGACGATCAACCTGTATAGGCCGGACTCCACATTGCCGAATGTTCATTTCGCCTGGGCGGCTACTTCCAACGACTACTTTACTTGTACTGTGGTCCCATTGCCTCGCGAAGCGGATCAACCCGCTGCTCGCTACATCGCAGACGTCTCCATGATCGATGCCGATGGCGTTGGTCAAACCAATGACGACATTACCGTGCGTTTTGCGACCATATCGGAAAAGTTATTGCCGGGCGCGTCGCTGAACTTCGCCAGTGAAGTTTATCTTGGCGACAAGGACGCGAAGGGATTTAAGGGGGTCGAGGACTACGCGGCTTACAATTACTACACTCAGATCTCCCACGGGTTTGGCATGTGTACGTTTACATGGCTGGTCGAGGTGATGATTGGGTTGCTCGACGGCGTTTATTCTTTCCTTGGCGACTATGGTATAGCTATCATTATCCTCGTTCTCATTGTGCGAACCCTGCTCCATCCGATCACGAAGAAGGGGCAGATCAATATGGTGCGCATGCAGCAGCGCATGTCCGACTTCGCTCCGAAAGTTGAAGAGCTTAAGAAGAAGTTCGCCAATGACAAAGCGCGTCAGCAGCAGGAGATGATGAAGCTCTATCGGGAAAACAATATCAACCCGGCAGGGCAGCTCTTCACCTGTCTCCCTATGGTTATCCAAATGCCTATTTGGATTGCGCTCTGGATTAGTCTCAGTAATAACATTTCCATGCGACATCAGCCATTTCACTTCACATGGATTCACGACCTGACCGCGCAGGATGCCTTGATGGTCTTTGCTACACCGATTCCGCTTCCCATTTTTGGCGACATCCCTTCGCTCAACCTGCTTCCGTTTCTGCTAGGCGTGGCTATGTATGTCAATCAAAAGCTCATG
>JAJDEA010000260.1 GCA_029260035.1 Phycisphaerae bacterium | reverse complement strand
GTATTATACATGTGATGTCGTTCGCTGCAAGCCAACAGTTGAATTCGGTGCCGTGGCGACCCGGATAGCACATCAAGAGGATGTTGCCCCAAAAACCACCGTCGGAAGCACTGTTTTCCAACCCTGTCCCACAAAAAGACCCTGGAAGGTACACTTTCAGGCGTTGTGACAGCTGAAACACAGGAATTCAAAGCAGTTGGCGTGGAAAAGCGGGGATGGACTCTCCCAACAGCGAGCTGGTACGTCTTGGCATGTTTGGCCATCATTGCAGCTGTCAGCTTGCGATTTGCTGGTTTGGGAGATCGCGACATCTGGGTGGACGAGTCCTGTACATTCTACGTTGTCCACCATTTCGCCGATTTCCCGTCAGATGGCCCCGTCCCGCAAAAAGAACTGGCTCATATTCCCTATTTTGTCCTACTCAAGGGCTGGACCATGATTTTGGGCGAGTCGGCGGGAGCATTGCGGGGATTTTCAGCCTTTGCGGGAACGCTCGCGGTACTGGCGATTGGACTTGTCGCACATCAGCTAGGCGGGCGATGGGTGGGCCTGCTCGCCCTGCTGCTGGCTGCGGTCCACCCTCTACACATTCATTACAGCCAGGAAGCTCGTGTTTACGCCTTCTGGTCGCTCGAAATCACTGTCTGTGCCTATTTCCTTTTTCGCGCAAGCCGGTCGTTGCAGTGGCGTTGGTGGGTGATTTTCGGATTCTCAGTCTGGCTGACTGTCCTGACTCACTACTACACGCTGTTCTGGATTCCGGCGAGTGTCGCTGTCGTCGCAGCCTCACGGAACCGCAACGCCTGCTTTCGAAGATGGCTCATCACGATCCTTCTACTCGGCGTCGCGCTCGTACCGGTCGTTTGGCTTCTGATCTGGCCATTGGGCGAAGGCGGGCCGAAACCCTGGCTTCGCGAAACCTGGCTCGGTTATCCCCCGCTTCTTGCTGTATTCAAGTCCGTCTGGGCGCTGTTGCCTTCGGGAGCGTATCCGAAGTATCTCGGCCAACTACCGACCGCCGCAGCCGTTGTGGGCACGCACGGAATCAACATTTTGGAACATATCGCGAGGTGGAGCGGGGCATGCGCTTTAACGGGCGCCTCCGTGTTAGCACTTTGGCATCGTTATAATCCAAAAACAACTGACCCTTCGGCCTGCCCGGCAGAAAAAAACGGGGCTTCGAAAATTCGCGGGCCTATTTTATTATGGCTTGCGTTGCACACGCTTGGCTTTTTGGGAACAGCCTGGGCCTACTCTTACTTTGTGACGCCTCTATACATCGTGGGCCGATATGACCTGGCCGCCTGGCCCACAGTCACGATAGCGCTCGCCCTCCTGATTTGTTCCGTCGGTCGTCGATTCGATGCATCGAAATCCCTCGTCGGCAAAGGATTTAGAAACGGAAATGCAAACCTGAGAATCGCTTTGGCATGCTTGTGCCTCGCAGGCAGCAGTCTGACGATTCTTGGCGCACGACTCTTGCCCGTCGCGCGATCGGCTGCTTGGCAAGCAAAAAGAATCGCAGCCAACGTGCAAGACAACGACCTCGTCATTAGCGTCGGCATGTATCGATGGTTCATGTCGTACGAGTGGCATCAGTTGAACTTCGCTCCAAACGTCATTTCGTTTCCGCTTGCCCACGATCGCCAGCTATGTTGGGATAATCCAGAGGCGGAATTGACTGACAAGCAGACACTCGAAAGCGACATTAGTATGGTGCTTTCGCGCATAGATGAAGCACTGGTTCAGGACAGGCGTGTTTGGCTATTGATTCAGGGAGATCCGCAAAGTCAGCGGTGGCAGGTGGACAAACTCCTGCTGGACCGATTGCGACAGGAAAATCTCGCTATGCTGGACGGAGATAGCCAGGTTGGACTGTTGGAAATCGTGCAAAACTAGTTTTGCTGATCGCCATCAGCGGGCCAACTGGCGTCGGATTCTTCTGGGCCTTTGGTTTATCGATAAGCGCAAGCTATTTGTCATTTGACCCTACCTGGCTCGCGCTTTTCCCAGGCGCTTTCAACCCTTCCTGCCCCGCGTTTGAAACACGAAGTTCAGCTATTTAGTGGGTCGTCTGACAATGCACTTCGCCCCAAGGCAACCCCGCCCAGCCTGGAGAATCGTCACACTACGGTTAGCGGCTAGCCAGAAGAATCTCATGATTGCCATGTGCCGCTTCTCCGGGGCAGAGGCTAGGGCGGTTTCGTCGAGTTCATACACTGCTCGAGAGCAGTGGCACACCCCCCCATCGTCACAGCGCATTACTACTTTCCATAATGCGTCGCGAGCTTTTCGATCGAATGAGCAAGTGCATCCGCGGCGGCAGAATCAGCCTTCTGCTTGGTTTTCATAGCTGCCGACATCACGGCATGGTGATCAGCCAGCTTCGACAAATAAGCGTCATACCCCTTCGCACCCGCCTCAACGGGCTTGACTTTTTGGGTCAGAAAATACTGCGCAACGACTTCGATAACGTGTGACGCGTGATGCTCCTTGGTCGCAACCCAACGCGCCGCTTGGTTAAACGACTGCGCATCAGCTTTTCCGGCTAATTCGTTTATATTCTTAATCGCTTTAGCAATCGTCCGAGCGTCTTCTTTCAGCCGATCAATGCGGGCCGAGTCGTCGTATATACCACAAGGCACCTGACAATGCGCTTGTGCGTTCTTGATTGCACCCGGCCACATGATAACTGACAATGACGCGACAACGGCTACTGAGGTTCCTGCGAGATAACGTTTCTTCATCGAATCAACTCCTTTATAAGAAGGCCTGCTCGGTTTTGAATGTCGCATAGATTGACGACACTTTCGTGATGGGATTCTGATGGCGCGCGATAGAAAGTCAAGCAGTGCATCGCTGCAATCGCTCGACTAATTGCGGCTTTCGTACGACGCTCAGCTACGTCCCGTGCTCGCCGGCAAGTTCAGACGCTATTTGCCGAATGGGCAGAAAAGGATCGATGAACAAATCGCCCGCGTCTGTTTCGCTTGGAGGCGCGACTTCATCCAGGTGTGAAAAAAACCGGTACCGAAGCGAGATTTCATCTGCGCGACGCCATATCTCGATGATCCTCCCACGCTGCGGCGGGTCGAGCGTTGAGCCTGTAACGATTTCCACATACCCCCCCCGATCAATAGCCGACTCATGGTGCAGGTGCCCGGCGATATGCAATTTCACGCTCGGGTATCGGTTCAATAAATCGACGAACGCGCCCGCGCTAATGGCTGACCCGTCGCCCGGGGTGATCGATGTGGATGGATGATGCGATGCGACCACAACAATTTCGCCATTTTCTTCAGCCTCTTCCAATTCTTCGATCAAGAACGCAATTTGCGGCAACGAAATCGCGCCTTCGAAATGTAGCGTTCCTGACAGCGCAAACATCGGGTCAGCCGTATTCAAACTAATCAAACGCAATCCGGGCATCGGTTCGGCGCTATGCCAGGTTTGGTTTGGCAGCGCCGCGTTGAAGCCATGCCCCTTGGGTTCGGTGGCACTCGCAACATGGGCTGCGATGAATTCTGAATTGGAAAAAAACTCTCGCTCCGGATTTGGAGTCACTGCTTGTGCTACCGAAAGCTGTCGAGGCGGCCCGGGATTGGCTGGAGAAATCGGCGCCCAGGATATTGCACCAACTGGGTTTAGGACGAGTGGCAAAAAAAGGCCGAGGCGGTTGTTCAGGGGAAGCGGAGCCGCTCGGAAACCAAAAAGGTCAGGCAAAATCGGAAACACGCCCACCGCGAAGCGATCATGGTTCCCAATCACGCTATACCAGGGAATGGTCGGTCGTTCACCATGTACGCCCATGCGATACAAGCCTTGCGCTTCAAACGGACGATGCGGATCAAGCAGAGGCTCCGGCACCTGCGCAGCGTCTCGGTCGTCGGGACCGGTCAGCGGGTTGATAAGCCCGCCGTCCATCGCCGTCATGAACCAATCCAACTCGTTCCACTGCGCGTTATCGCACGCGTCGCCGGTATGAATAACGAAATCGATTTCCTGTTCGGCGACATGAATCTTATTGATCGTCCGAACCATCCCATCCAGCAGGTGGATCGAATACGCTTCCTGTGGCCTCCAAGCTGAAGCGCTAAGTGCAGCCAGGGAAGTAAGCCTGCCGGGCGACTCTTCATCTACTATTTGGGCGTCACTGATGTGGCTAAATCGAGCGACCAACTCAAATGTTGAGTCCACCGGCACCACAACCTCAGCGGGCAATGGCACGCCGGGAACGTTACCGCAGCCGCAGTGAGAAAGGAAAACCGCCAGCCCTATTAGGCGGAAAACCGACGAGAGAATTCGACAGCCCGAGAAACCTGTCTTATTCGGCATTCTGCTTCCATTCATCATCAATATCCACCAGCTACATGCTTCGGCAATTCGTCAGACGGGGATTCCGTCATCCAGAGACCAGCAGCCGATACCCTACCCTATGTTTGCAGTAGCCTTGAGTACACAGGCCCTTGCGCCTATACTCCGGCCTGTTAAATCTTGCAATTTCTTTTCAAGGAGTATGGTCTGTGACCAACATCAAAGCAACAAACATCACCTGGCATGAGGGGCACGTCGACCGCGACGAGCGAGAGAAGCTGTTGAATCAAAAAGGGGCGCTGATTTGGATGACAGGCCTGAGCGGGTCCGGTAAAAGCACCATTGCATACACCCTGGAGCACGCTTTGGTTCAGCGCGGGCACTTGGCCTATGTGTTGGATGGCGACAATATCCGTCATGGCCTGAACAAGAATCTGGGTTTCAGCGCCGAGGATCGCACCGAGAACATTCGCCGGATCGGCGAAGTCGGCAAACTTTACGCGGATACCGGAATCATAACCATCACGGCGTTCATCAGCCCCTACCAGGCGGATCGAGCCATCGCGCGTGAGACTGTCGGAAACGATGATTTCTTCGAGGTTTTTTGCGATACGCCGTTAGATGTTTGCGAAGAGCGAGACCCTAAAGGGCTGTACAAGAAGGCTCGTGCCGGCGAAATCAAGGGCTTCACAGGGATCGATGACCCGTACGAAGCGCCCGAGAAACCCGAGTCAATTATTGACACCTCCAAGCTCTCGCCACAGGAAGCCGCTGTAACGCTCTGTGAAATGTTAGAGAATGCCGGAAAGATTCAAGCGTTGAAGGACTAGCGCTGCGAATTGCCTCTATCTGCGGGTAACGGTCAACACCAAGGCGTAAGCCATTGTTGAAGCCCTGCGCCACTGTTCTTGAGCGGTGACCACGGCGGGTTGATCGTCGGGCGGCGAAGTTCGCGTGAGTATTCTGAGCCGAAAAAAAAGATGCCCTGGTTCGCCGAAACCTGGGCACCTGAAAAGGCTGTGCATCCGACGAGCGAATGGAGACTCACAACCCCTTGCCTTCCTATCGGAGGGGGAAGCAGAGCACTTGAGAACGGTTCGTTGCAACGTCCTCTTGAAAAAATCACATTTCCCAACTTCGGTTTTGCGCCTGCCATCAACCGCAGTATAGTGCTGCAAGGCCACCGATAGTCTGGGCCGAATTCAACCTCTGACGCTGACGCGACGGCGTCATACGACAAGAGCCTATATTAACTGCCTTTATCTCGCCGGGAGAGCTTTATGGCGTTTGAAAGAGTCAATCCAAAGGTAGATTTCCCCGCTCAGGAACGCGAAATCCTCACGTTCTGGGAAGAGACCAAAGCGTTCGACAAGCTGCGCGATCTCAACAAGGGAAAGCCCAAGTGGTCTTTCCTGGATGGTCCAATCACCGCAAACAATCCCATGGGGGTCCATCACGCATGGGGGCGAACCTACAAAGACTTGTACCAACGATACTTCGCATCCATCGGGCGCGAACTTCGCTACCAAAACGGATTCGATTGTCAGGGGCTTTGGGTTGAAGTCGAAGTCGAAAAAGAACACGGCTTTGCAGACAAGAAAGAAATTGAATCCTACGGCATCGGCAAGTTCGTCGAAGAGTGCAAAGCACGAGCAAACAAGTACGCAGCGATCCAAACCGAACAGTCCAAGCGCCTTGGTTATTGGATGGATTGGGACAATTCGTATTACACGATGTCGGACGAAAATAACTACGGCATCTGGGCCTTCCTCAAGAAGTGTTACGAAAAAGGACTAATCTACAAAGGACTTGACGTGATGCCTTGGTGCCCAAGGTGTGGCACCGGTCTCAGCCAGATGGAGATGAACGAGGGCTATCGCGAAGTCGCACACACGTCCGTGTTTGTCAAGTTTCCGATCAAAGACCGCACAAACGAATACCTGCTGGTTTGGACGACCACGCCTTGGACGCTCACCTCCAATGTAGCAGCTGCGGTTCGCCCGGATATGACCTATGTAAAAGTCCGGCAAGGAGACAACTTCTTCTATCTTGGCAAGGCCAATCTCGAAAACGCGAGAAGTCACCCGATTGAATCAAAAGGTAAAGATCAACCTGCCGGCCTGATGGCTATACACGCCATGCTCAAGAACAAAGGTGACTGGGAAATCGTCGAAGAGGTCAAAGGCGAGTCATTAGTGGGGCTTGCCTATAAAGGCCCATTCGACATGCTCGACGGTGCGACTGAAGCCATCGACGCGCACCGAGTTATCGCCTGGAAGGACGTCACGGAAAGCGAAGGAACCGGAATCGTTCACATCGCACCGGGCTGTGGAAGCGAAGATTATCATTTGGGCAAGGAACTTGGTCTGCCGCAAATCGCACCACTGTTTGAAAACGGCAAGTTTCGCCCCGAGTTCGGCTATCTCGCGGGGCAACGCTTCGACCATGTAGCCGATCCAATTGTCGAAGATTTGAAAAAGCGGAACGTGCTGTTCGCCAAAGAAAAATACTTCCACAGATACCCCCATTGCTGGCGCTGCAAAGAAGAGTTGGTTTATCGATTGGTGGACGAGTGGTTCATCAATATGAATTGGCGCGATCAGATTATGGAGTCAGCCAGGCAGGCGCGTTGGATTCCCGAGTGGGGCCTGGAACGCGAACTTGATTGGCTTCGCAACATGGGCGACTGGATGATCTCGAAGAAGCGGTATTGGGGGCTTACGCTTCCTATCTGGGAGTGTCATCAATGTGGCCATTTCGACGTCATCGGCGGGCGCGACGAACTTAAAGCCAGGGCAGTTAGCGGATGGAGTGAATTCGAAGGCCAATCACCCCATAGGCCTTGGGTGGATAACGTAAAACTGCGATGCGCACAGTGCGGCGACGAAGACGTATCTCGAATCCGCGATGTCGGCAACCCATGGCTGGATGCCAGTATTGTGTCGCTATCGACGATGGGCTATTTTTCAGATCGAAAGCACTGGGAAGAGTGGTTCCCTGCTGAGTTTGTTGTCGAAGCACTGCCCGGCCAATTTCGCAATTGGTTCTACGCCTTGCTCGCCGTCAGCACGATGATGGTAGACCGCTCGCCATTCAAAGTACTCAAGGGTCATGGCTTGGTCGTAGATGATGACGGCAAGCCCATGCACAAGAGCGACGGCAACGCGATCTGGTTTGATGATGCCGCAGAGACAATCGGCGTTGATGTCATGCGATGGCTCTATGCCAAGACATCCCCCGAACGTAACGTTCTCTTCGGCCCAAACCATTGCGATGAGGTGAGACGTGACGTCATCCTGCCATGGTGGAATGTGTATTCATTTTTCTGCAACCTTGCGCGGGTAGACGGGTTTGAACCGAACGAGCATACCGCTTCGATGGACGAGCGAACCCTGCTCGATCGTTGGATTCTGTCCGACCTGCACAAGTTGACCGACGTTGCCAACGAAGCATACAGCTCGTTTGATGTTCTCAAGCTCGCCAGTGAGGCTAAACGATTCATCGAAGTACTCAGCACATGGTACGTTCGCCGTTCTCGCAGGCGATTTTACGGCGAAGGTTGGCCGACGGAGAAGCGGGCTGCCTATTCGACGCTGTACGAAGTGCTTACGACATTCAATCGCATCATCGCACCGATCATTCCCTTTATGGCGGAACGCATTTATCAAAACCTTGTCGCCAACCAATTGAGCGATGTGCCAGCGAGCGTTCATCATGTTCCGTTTCCACAAGCCAATCGCGAGTTGATTGACGAATCGCTTTCGGCACGGGTTAGTGCTTCACTTAGAATCATGTCGCTCGCCCGATCGGCCAGAAAAGATTCGAAGCTCAAGGTCCGTCAGCCTTTGGCGGGGCTTGTGATTGTACCGGCCAACAACACCGAGCGAGAAGCAGTCGAGATGTTTGAGGATCACTTCCTCGAAGAGTTAAACGTCAAAAAAGTGTCTCTCAGAATAGATGCGACGGATGTCATCGAGGTCTCGCTCGAACCAAACATGAAAACGTTGGGGCCGAAATTCGGGAAAAACGCGTCGGCTGCGCGTAAAGCAATCGAAAGTCTTGACGGCAAGAAAGTCGAGGACGCGTTAGCTAAAGGCGAAACGGCTTCAATTTCGGTGGATGGCCAAACAATGGCCATCGATGCTGAGGATTTCACCATTGTCAAATCCTATGGCGACGACTGGGCGGGCGCAAGCGAAGGCCAAACGATCGTCATGATTGACAAGCGTCTAACTCCCGACTTGAAAAACGAGGGAATCGCCCGCGACATCGTGCGTAACGTCCAAAACCTGAGAAAAGACGCAGGGCTTGACATCGCGGATCGCATCAAACTAAGCCTTGTCAGTGATTCGCAGGCGATCGACTTGGCCATAGAAGCTTTCAGCGACTACATCGCAGCCGAAACTCTGGCATCAGATGTTACGACGAAGCCTATGACTGACCAACTTCAGTCCGTCGAAGCGAAAATCGCAGGGGATGCTCTGGTTTTTTCACTTTCGAAAGCGTGACAATCCGCTTGCATTTGCACATTGAAACACGTATAGCTTGATCTATCCGCATCAATAAAACGGGCCTGAGCCCCTGCGAGGAACTCAAGCCCGTTGTGAACATACACGACTGCTTCTAATCAGTTCAGATTACTCGGTACTTTTTTCCTCTTTCCAGTCAACGCGATAGTGAACCGGGCTTGTCAGCGCTTGTCCTTGGTTAGGCGCAGGCTGATACACATCGGTGCTCGCACGGCCACCACTCATAATCGCACGCGACCGAACCGAAAAACCGGTCGGGTCGCAATCGCTGCAATCCGTACCCGGATCGCAGGCTTCGGATACCGCGCCCTCCCGGCCATCGTCACATTCATTATCAAGCGCGAACTGGCAGGAATCGTCACAGCCTCCACCATTGCCGGTCGAAGCGGCCCAGGTTCCGACGAACCCACCTAGAGTTTCGAGCTGTCCGGACGCCGTACCGTTGGAAATCACTCCAGCAAAGACGAAAAAGTAATCGTATGAAACAAGAAGAATGTTGCCGCTTTCGTCTACCGCGCCAAACAGATCGACATTGGTTGCAAACCCAAACTGAAAAACGCTGAGCGTACCGGCTACGGTGCCGTCTTCGAAGAGCTCAAATGCTAATGCGGAGCCTTCGCTGTCTTGCCCGACATAGGTGCCAGCTATTCCACCCCCGCCCCCACCCGCGAAGTTCGGCGTAAGAGGATCGGTGCCGGCGTTGATTTCGTCACCATCGTTGATGCCATCGCCGTCGGTATCGGGATTAAGCGGATTCAATCCGAAAGCTACTTCAAAGTCGATCAGCCCATCACCGTCTGTGTCCGGATTGTTGGGGTCTGTGCCAAGCGCAAAAAGTTCAAGCCCATCCTCCAGTCCATCGCCGTCCGTGTCGTCGGCTCCCGGATCGCCAGCACCTGTCGGAACTTCGTCCGGACCCGGCGCATCAGGTCTAGGTGGTGCCATAGGAGTGACTCCTCCATCACCTGCGCCGTAGAGCTGCTGTATGCCGTTGATGTCGTCCTGGCCAAGTTGTAATTTCACATTGGATGGCTCGTAACTTGGAAACATGATTGCACCGGTGTCTTCACTATGGTCCAAACCCAAGCCATGGCCGATCTCGTGAATCGCGGTTTCCATCAGCCGAACTTCGTTGCCGCCCGCGTTGCTTTCTGCCCAGTTTTCGCCTTCGTCAAAATGGCAATCTCCGGCGTTCGGTCCACCACTGCCGGGCGGAAAATAACAGTGCGCCAGTACGCCACTTGGGCCATCGAACTCACCACCCTGACCTTGCGCGGAGGGACAGTCTGTTCCGCCAACAGTGTAAAGCTCGCAGTGACCACCCGACCCAAACCCGATTATCAAATCGGCTTCACCTGCGGTGTTGACTTCCGTAAAAGTCAATGGCGTTACGGCAGCCCAGGCGGCGTATGACTGCTCAATGATGTTTCGCTGGGTCTGCTCATCCAAATCGTTGCTCAAATTGGAGATAAAGTAATTGAGGTTCTGCTTTTGCCAACGAGTCTTCAGCGCAAAATCAGCGACAAAACTGTTTTGCGAACTGGCGTCCGGCAGGCCGTCAAAGCGAACGGATGAAGCGTCATCCGGCATGTTCGTGGACATATTGCAGGACGGGAACGAAATCAAAAAGAGCAACGCCATCAACCTGCCAATCTTCAGCCAATCAATAAGAGCCGCAAGAGAACTCTGTTCAACCTTCATTCAAGACATCCTTTCCGCCAAACGGCGATTGATTTACCGGGCACACTTCGATTTGCCATCGTCTACCACGATGATATCGGTCGCGGCGGTAGAGCTGAGAGAGCCTATTTGCCGCAGAGTGTTAAACTCGGAATGGCGATGCGCCCGCTCAACCAATGTTTACCTATTCGGCGTATATCCCTGAAGAGAAGTGAATGCCTCAAACGCGATGATTTCACAGTCTCGCCAGCCAACCTCGTCAGCCCCACAATGCAATCATGAAAAAAGCCGCCCGCCGGAATCTCTTCCAACGGAGCGGCTCATATTACGCTTCAAATGTCATGCCCGTTGCGAACTGCGCAAGGCGCGTTACGACCAAGGTAAATCAAGTCGCAACGATACTGATCGCGAAAAACGGCGGGGTGGAACCCGAATTGGATCCCACCCCAAAGCCGATGTTTCACAAATCAAACTAGCTCATCGCAGGACGACGGCCGAAGTAGACCTTACCAGCAACGAGCAACAACAGAGCAAGAACAACAAGACCCCACTCAGAAACGGTCGGGATCTGGCCAACGCAACCAGGTGCGAAGACAGCGTCATCAACGCCGTTGCACTGATCGACACAGTCAAGGAAACCGTCGCCATCGCTGTCACCAACGTCGGCTACGCCACAACCACAGATGCCCGGAACCAGCTTGTTCGGATCGTCATCGCATTCTTCACAAGCATTACCGGCACCATCACTGTCGTTGTCTTCCTGGAATGGGTTGACATCGTCGATGCAGTTATCACATGCATCGCCAACGCCGTCGCCATCTGTATCCGTCTGGGGATCGTTGTCAGTGAAGTCACAGTTATCGCAGGCATCGCCATGCGAATCCGTGTCGTTATTGGTCTGAGCAACGTTCGAATCGTTGACGCAGTTATCAACGCAGTCAAGAATCGTGTCACTATCCGTATCCGTGACGTCGCAACCGCAGACACCAGGTGCCAGCAAGGTTGGCTCAGTCGGGCACGCATCGCCACACGAACCATCAGTCAGGTCGCCGTCGGCATCACCTTCGCAATTTCCAGCACCCGGAGTTCCGCCGCCGACTGCACAGCAAACCGCATCGGTATCGACACATACGCCACCGGTGCAGCATGTTGCTGCCGCGCCGCACGCAGAGCCATCGCCCTGGTACGCACCACCAGCGAGCAGGCAATCGCACTCATCCAAATCGGAGCACGACGTACCATCACAGCAAGCACCCGTTACGCCTGGCGGGCAATGCAGAATCTGAAGATTGTCAACGTCAGCTACGTCCGCTGCAGGGTTTGCGGCAAATGCCTGACCATTGTCACTTCGGACCAAGACTTCTTCTGTTTCCGAACCGGCCCAGACAGCACCAGCAAGAATCAGGTTTCCGTCCAGGTAGTAGTCTGCGGTACCCTGACCAACGGAACCATTGGTACCTGGCTGCTGGTCGATCACGAGAGTATGGCACGCACCAGGCGTGAAGAAACCACCAAACGAGAACGTCGGGCCAGTGCCCGGATCATTGATGATGTAAATCAAGCCAAACGTGTACAGGAACTTCACGCGCGTGTTCAGGAATCCGTTGCTGGGATTCTGTGGCTGAATGTCATAGTCCGCACCACCACTGGTGACGACATTGATGTCGAGCGACGACAGTGAACGATCGCCCAGGGGAACCGCGACAAACGGCGAGAACGCAAAGTGGTGACCGGAGCCGAAGCTGCCCGGATCGTTCGGGTCCTGCTGGCTGATCAGATGCTGACCAGTCGGGCAGTTGCCGGAGGTACCTACGATGGTACCCAAGGCGCAAGCCGGGTTCGGCTCGCACAGTACTGCGGGTGAACCAACGCAGTCGCTGACTGCCGGATCGCCAAGAACGCGGGTGCAACCCAAAGCCGGGTTACCGTCACAAATGTAATTAAGACCACTGCCGGTTCCACCAGGAAGAACACAGGTTTCGCCGAGTGGGCAATCGCCATCATTGCGGCAAAATGCAGCGCCGATGCTGCAAGCACCGTCGGTGCAACTTAGCGAAGCGCGCCATCCATCCTGCCCGGAAATTGAACCAGGTGCGTATGTTGGTGCTTCAAAATCAATATTTAGGTTCGTTGCACGAGGCGTAAGCGTCGTATCCGCAGGTGCGGCGTTCATCGCCGGGGACATAGATTCCTGACGGAAATCACTCTTCTGGGCGTTGGCGGTCGTCGCAAGAAGACCGGCAATCGCTACGGTACAAATCAAACTTCTAATTTTCATTCCAAACCTCCACGAGTATTGAATAGGAAAAAGCCTTGCCTCTTCCTCTCAGTTTCAAAAAAACAAACAAGTGCGCCGAACAAAACGATCACAACGGGCAGCGTAATGATTCGTCGATGCGAGCCAATCAAAAAGAACTCGCTGGATTTCATGGCGCAACAAGAAACAAAGAATTCGTTGTATTAGTGCGATGGTACATGCTGGCTCGACAAATCCGCGTACCAAGGAATCTATCGATTCGACGACGTTTTTCTCGAAGATATGCATAACTAACGCACACCTTCGTCGTCGAAGGCCTCAGCCTTTTAGACGGGAGGGCCGCGAGGCTTTGCAGGAGAGAATTGAGCATTTGCACGAACCTCGGCTTGGACAGGAAGAACTCGATTATCCAATCGTCCTGCCAGGCCAGCAGTCCGCAATGGAACACGCGAAACACAAACCTCGGTGAGCATCTCAAGCAAGGATGCGTTTACATAGGCAATCAAAAAGGCGACAACAAACCAGCCAGCAATCAAGCCGACTGCACGCAGCGCCAACGCGCCGCCAATCTGCATAGACGCCAACAAGCCATAGTTCGGCGACAGCGGAGACATCGCAATCTCGACACCGAGCCAACCAAGCCCTAACAACAATGGGCTAAACCCGGCGCGACGCGTGACGACTGACCCACCTAGCGCATAGGCACCGGGTATCAGCGTAACAAGCACAAGATTCAACCATGATTGTGTGATTATTGGCGTTGAGCCAACGGATGAGAAAATGTAAAGACACAAGCCCCAAAACGCCCCGGACAAAAACGCACGCGATGGAACCAGCGTTTTGATCGCCACGAAAAGCGGCAAGAGTGCAATCCAACTCAGCCAACGAGCACCGGGCAGCTGTGCAGACGATGCCATAACGAAGGCACTTACGCCTAGAGCAACGCAAAGCGACGCCGACTTAATGCCAACGAAAGCGGGTTGAGATTTCACAGGCGAACTAGACAAGTGAACTTCTTTCCTCCAAGCGCAACAAACGGCGCTCTTTTCCTTCGCAACGGGCAGGCTTTCCGCCCGGTAATTCGTTCAATATACCGGAAACCACACCTACAGTTCAACAAAAAAAGACAACAACATTCAGATTTATAGTCCGGATAACCTAACTCAACATCAAAGCACCCGGATTCGGCACGATTACAAAGCTGCCTAACTGCTCAAAATCAACGTTCGATGGTGGCTGGAACAGGTCTAAAGCCGAAATATAGCTTGCCAGCAACCAACAACAGTAGCGCCAGGACGACCAATCCCCATTCGGAAACTGTTGGAATCTTGCCAACACAGGCTTTCTCACAGGTGTCACCAATTTCGCAATCCGCATCGACGACGCAAGATTTTCCAGTTTGAGTGCAAATTAGCACGCCAAAGACGTTGTCATCTACGCCTGAACAGTTGTCACATTGATCGTCAACACCGTCACCATCCGTATCGCCCAGACAAACGGAACCAATCCCAAGGTGGTTACCGAATAAGCCGCCGCATGTCGATGCCAAGACATCGTCGATGCAGACTTTGTCCGGCAGGCAACATCCTCCGCACAAGTTGTTATTTGGATGGACGCACATCCCAAGACCGTCACACACATCGTTCGTGCATTCGTCGCCCTCATCCGTACAGCCCAAGCCATTAGGCTCAAACCCATCAGCCGGACAATCGACAATCATGCCGTCACAAATCTCATCGACATCACACTCGCCAGCCGCTGGCCTACACACGGTCGTGTTATCAAGCACATCCGCTGGGCAACCCGGATTCACACCATCACAAACCTCCGGCGGATCACAAACACCAGCAGACGGATTGCACACGGTCGTATTATCAAGCACATCAGCCGGACAGCCCGGATTCACACCATCACAAATCTCTGCCGGATCGCAAACACCCGCTGACGGATTACACACGGTCGTATTGTCAAGCACATCCGCTGGGCAACCCGGATTCACACCATCACATATCTCTGCCGGGTCACAAACGCCAGTAGACGGATTACACACGGTCGTATTGTCAAGTACATCAGCCGGACAACTCGGATTCACGCCATCACAAATTTCCGCAGGATCACAAACACCCGCTGACGGATTACACACGGTCGTATTGTCAAGCACATCAGCTGGGCAACCCGGATTCACGCCATCACATATCTCTGCCGGATCGCAAACACCAGCAGACGGATTGCACACGGTCGTATTGTCAAGTACATCGGGAGGACAGTCACCGTTGATGCCCGTGCAAAGTTCAGGCGGATCACACACACCCAGCGAGCCGCGACAGATTGTTGTAGACGGTTCAAACTCATCGGGCGGACAATCTGGGCCATCGCCCGGACATATTTCCGCCGGATCACATATTCCGTTTGCAGGACGACAGATGTTTGGCTCCCCTTTGCCATCGATGGGAGGTTTGAACTCATCTGCAGGACAAGTCGCCAGTATGCCGTCGCAATACTCGGGCACGTCACAATTGCCTGCTTCCGGGCGACATTTGTAACTGTTCGGCTTGACAGAATCCCCGGGGCAAGCCTGATCTGAAACTCCAGGACAAAGCTCGTCTACGTCGCACGCGCCAACACTCGGCCGACAAACCGTCGTTCCATTGTCAAAGGAGTCTGCAGGACATGCCTGACCAGCAACGCCGGAGCAAACCTCGTCCGGATCGCAAAGATCACCGGAACCTGGATTACAGACTGTTCCGACTGGTGTTATTGTATCTGGTGGACATGCCTGCCCCGCGACACCGGAGCAAACCTCGTCTGGATCACATAGATCACCAGAGCCTGGGTTACAAACCGTTCCGTTTGGAGATATCGTGTCCGCAGGACAAGCTTGGCCCGCAACACCTGAGCAAACCTCGTCAGGATCGCAAAGATCGCCCGAACCCGCATTACAGACAGTTCCAACTGGTGTTATTGTGTCTGCAGGACATGCCTGACCGGCGACACCCGAACACACTTCATCGGGGTCACAAAGATCACCTGAGCCTGGATTACAAACGGTCCCCACTGCCGCAACAGCATCCGCCGGGCACGCTTGATCGGCCACGCCGGAGCAAACCTCATCCGGATCACAAAGATCACCGGAACCGGGATTACAGACAGTTCCAACTGGAGTTATTGTGTCTGCAGGACATGCCTGACCCGCTACACCGGAACACACTTCGTCCGGATCGCAAAGATCGCCGGAGCCCGCGTTACAAACCGTTCCGTTTGGAGATATCGTATCCGTCGGACATGCCTGACCTGCAACACCTGAGCAAACCTCGTCAGGATCGCAAAGGTCGCCGGAACCTGGATTACAGACCGTACCGACGGTCGTTATCGTGTCCGCTGGACACGCTCCGCCCGCAACACCCGGACAATTCTCATCTGGATCGCACGAATCACCCGAACCCGTTCGACAGACTGTCGTCCCCGGTTCAAATGAATCTACAGGACACGTCCCACTGGAACCTGTGCAAACTTCATCCGGATCGCACGAATCGCCGGAACCAGCCCGGCAAACCGTGGCGGCTGACAGATAATTTGGAAGGCAAGTGCCAGTCGTATCGCAGGAGTCCGCTGCGTCACAGGTGCCCTCGGGCGTTTGATTGCCACACACCGAGCCAGCCGATTCGTACTGGCAGGTCGACGAACAGCAATCACCGTTACTTGTGTTGCCGTCATCGCACTGCTCTCCAGGATCGACGACGCTATCACCACAAACACTGCAATCGTCCGGAATGCTGTCTAAATTCACATCCACGCTACCACCACACATGGGGAATGACAGACACGCATTGCCGTACGCGGCACAGCTTATATCACAAGTATCCGGGATCCCGTTGTTGTTGCAGTCCAGGTCCCAGAACTTCTGGACCGTGTTGGAATCGATTGTTGAGCCTAATGGATCATTGCAGGTTGCAGCCCCGCCCGGACAACTCGCCTTGATCAGGTCCAGGCCAATGCCTCCGTCACCAGTGTACGTGAAGGACGCTTGGCCGTTTATGTCCGTCGTGTCTGTACCCATATCGCCCGTATTTGGGCCGGAAATCACTTCGAAGGTGGTCAATACGCCGACGATCGGATCGTTCGGCGCTATTGCCTCAAGCAATGTAGCTGTCACTGTGTGGTTCGTATTGACAAGGTTAAACGCAACTGCCGGCTCCAACAGTTTCTGCGGTGGCAGACTGCAGTCGAGACAGCCAATTGCAGCAGCCTCCCCGTTGATGGCGCAAGATGGCTCGTTTGCCGTTGCAAGTGCATTCAGGAATGGTGCGAACGTAGTAAAAGTATTGTGCCAGCAGCATCCATCGAGGTTTGAATTCGTGATTCCAAGCGTTCCCCCCTCAGTCGTTGCGGTAATATCGTCAAACACACTTCCGCCGCAACTGCCGCTCACCGGAATACCCGTTGACGTAATCGCGGCAAAGACACCCATATAACCATAGGCATCCGCGAACTGACCAGCCGTTGATCCGAATAGACCGCCGCCACCATTGATGAAGTTGGCGACATCTACAGCGCGGCCCGCCATGATAGTCGTTTCGGCTTGGCTGATTCCACCGGCAACATCACCCAGATCACTGGGGATATATACAATGGCATAAGTGCAAAAATCCACTGTGCCGACTGCCGCGCCATTGACATGTGTAACCGTTTGAGGGCTGGTCATAAGACCCGCGACAGTGTTGATCCATGTTTCTGCCTTGGTTCCCGAGTCGGCACCAATTGACAGAATGCCTGTATTGCCATTGGTGACCGCTGCAAAGAGATCATCAAACACACCTGCGTAGATGGCTTCAAATCCGTGGTCGTCCTGATCGTGACCAACGAGGATCACCGGCCCACCCACCGCCGCCGAAGACAAGACACTTCCAACGCCAAGAACCAGTGCTACCGAAAAGGCACGAATTCTCATCCCAACTCCTCCTATTAAGCTGACGCTCACAGCATCAGAACGGCACTGCCCAGGAATCGAAAAGGAGTAGCCGCTCTCCAGCTTGGCAACAGCGAACGCTTATCGCCTTCGACTTCCAACGCAGTTTCAGATCGTATATTGAATCAGAGACGCAGATATGAATACCGAGAACTGCCAGCGCACAAGGCCAGCTAACTTCCCTCTCCGTCCCTATTTCCTCCAAACCACCTGTGAATATAGCGATACGGCGCCAAGGCTGCAAGAGAAATCCGTTCACCAGCAGTATTTATAGGAACCAAAAGCTTACCGCCGCGCCCATGGCCGAACACCAACAACAGAGACGCCGTCACATAACAATGTAAATGGCGTTTCAATGCCGAACGACATAAACTTACTGTTCTTTTTTAGCATTTCCACTTCATCCAATGTGCAGAGGGCTCGCTCCTAAGAACGGTATGATCTCCTCTCGCCTCCATCTGTATTGAAGTGATAATTTCATTTTCACAAATCGACTGAGGGCATTTTTCCCGCAGTCGGGATCCAGCTCGATGCCCATTATCGTCACAGCGTTCACCCGGCGATCCGTTCAAGCGGACGGCTGTGCTTCACCCTGTCACAAAACGAACATCAATGATGGACCTTGCAACCGGATTGGCTTGGCGTTAGAGTACGCGCCAAAGCAAGAGTGAATTGGATAGAGAAATTTCTCTAAGTCTAGTATTTGAAAGAGTTTAGCGTCTCACGACATAGTTTAGGCGCTGCGGGATGACGGGATAGCCATGGCAACAATGGAAGCTGCAAAATCGGAAATCATTGGGACGCACCGACGACATGAGTCGGACACAGGTTCGGCAGAGGTGCAGATCGCACTTTTGACATCGCGAATTGTTGAGTTGACCGAACACCTGAAAATAAACAAGAAGGACCATGCTGCAAGACGCGGGCTGCTGAAGATGGTCGGTCAAAGATCGAAGCTTCTGCGCTACCTGACACACACCGATCGCTCTCGCTACAAGAGCATCGTGGCGAACCTGGGTCTGCGTAAGTAGCGGCTCTTGCCGTTACTTAAATTCTGCGCCGGTTTGCCCCATTCTCTTCTAACATGATCACACGAGAAAAGGCCGTCCGGCGAATCCGGGTTCCGTTTATTGGACGTAAGTCTAAACAACGGCCAATCAACCGCGACCCGAACGGAACGCAATGCCTAACCAACGTCATAGCCACATGGAACAAACAAGCTTGAAAGCTAATTGAGATAAAAAGAAGACAGGAAATAGAGTAGAAAAGAGTGAGAGAAGAAAATTATGGCACACCATGTTGTAGAAAAAGAAATCGCAGGACGCAAACTTCGGATCGAGACGGGAAAGCTTGGTAAGCAAGCAGCTGGCGCGGTGATCATTTCTTATGGAGATACTGTGGTCATGGCAACCGTCGTGACCGGCAAGCCCAGGGAAGGCATTGATTTCTTCCCGTTGACAGTCGACTATCGCGAGAAGGCCTACGCCGCCGGGAAATTCCCAGGCGGTTTTTTTAAGCGCGAAGCAAGACCCACCCAAAAAGAAATTCTCACGATGCGCATGACGGATCGACCGATTCGTCCCATGTTTCCCAAAGGATTTAGAGATGAGGTGTTGATCCAATCGATGGCGCTTGCCTTCGATATGGAAAACGACCCGGACATCCTGGCGATGATCGGCGCTTCGGCTGCACTTTCGGTATCACAAATCCCGTTTGAAGGCCCGAGCGCGTCCGTCCGCATCGGCTATATCGATGGTGAATATGTCATCAATCCAACAGTGAGCCAGATGGAATTCTCCACCATGGAGATGGTCCTCGCTGGTCACAAGGAATCGATCAATATGATCGAGGTCGGCTCGATGGAGTTGTCCGAGGATGTTGTGGCTGGTGCGGTCGAGTTTGGCCATAAAGTAATTATCGAAATATGCGACATGATTGCCGATCTGCAATCAAAGGCGGGTAAGCCGAAGGAATGGACGCCGCCTCCGTCAACGGATGCACTCAGAGAAGAACTTTCCGCTAAGTACGGTGATGACTTACGCAAGGCACGGGCGACAAAAGGAAAGCAAGATCGATACGCAGCCATCTCTGACGTTTACAAAGCAGCTAAAGAAACCTATGCCGGAGACAAGGCAGACGCCTCGGGGCCGGATTGGAATGTCGTTCGAGATCTGATTGACCAGATCGAAGAGAAAATCATCGGTGAGATGGTCGTAACGACAAAGAAGCGAGTGGATGGTCGAGGGCTAACAGAAATTCGGGATATCGAATGCGAGACCGGCGTCCTTCCTCGAGTGCATGGATCGGCGATGTTTCAACGAGGCGAAACGCAATCGCTCTGCGTGGTCACGCTGGGCACAGGTCGCGACGAGCAAATCGTAGATGGCCTGGGTGACGAGTTCAGCAAGCGGTTCCTACTCCATTATAACTTCCCGCCGTTTTCCACTGGCGAAGTAAGACGTATCGGCATGACAAGCCGACGCGAAATCGGCCATGGCAATCTCGCCGAAAAATCACTGCAGTACATCTTGCCGGGACCGGACGAATTTCCTTACACGATACGCGTCGTATCCGAGATTCTGGAATCAAACGGCTCCAGCTCTATGGCATCAGTTTGTGGCGGATGTCTGGCATTGATGGATGCGGGCGTTCCAATCAAGCAACCAGTTGCTGGAATTTCAGTTGGCATGTTTGAATCAGACGGCAAGCAGGAGCTCGTTGTCGATATTCTTGGCGAAGAAGACCACTTTGGTGAAATGGACTTCAAGGTTTCCGGTACGCAGCGAGGCATCACGGGTGTCCAGGTCGACTTGAAGGGTCGGGGACTGTCGCAGGAATTGGTTGTCCAGTCGTTCGCTATGGCCAAAGAAGCGCGGATGCAGATTCTCAAGAGTATGCTGGAGACGCTAGCCGCACCGCAAAAAGACACGAGCGAGTTTGCGCCTCGTATCCTAACGATCAAGGTTCATCCCGAGAAAATCGGCAAGGTCATCGGCCCAGGTGGAAAATTCATTCGCTCGATCGAGGCGGAAACCGGCGCGAAAGTGGAAATCGCTGACGACGGCACGATCAACATCGCCAGTATCAACATGGCTGGTGCCGAGCGTGCTCTCGAAATGGTCGAATCCGTTGCTGCAGAAATCAAAGTCGGCAAGATATATCAAGGCACAGTAAGCAGCATCAAAGACTTCGGCGCGTTTATCGAAATCGTGCCGGGGCAGGACGGCCTGTGTCACATCAGCGAACTGGACACGGAATACGTCAAGTCGGCTGCAGACGTCGTGCAGGTTGGCCAGGAAATTCGTGTCAAGGTGCTTTTGGTCGACGATCAGGGACGGGTCAAGCTATCACGCAAAGCCGCGATGCTCGAAGAAGAACACGCGAAGGAAGAAGCGGCTGTTGAATAGTAATCGTCTGCCACGTTTGTTGCACTGGCGGAATGTGCCGTTAACTTTTCGACATGGCTGACAACCCATGTCCACCAGTCAAATAGATTATCAGCGCATGATTGCGGAAATGTCGGAGCTTGCGGGCGGATTGGCCCACGAGCTTCGCAATCCGCTTTCCACCATGATGATCAATCTCAAGCTTCTTGCGGAAGATCTGCGCGACGAGAATGCGCACCCGGACGACATGCGCAGGCGGGCGATGCTGAAAGTCGATTCCCTTCGCTACGAAGCGGAACGACTTCAGAGGCTCTTTGATGAGTTCCTCCATGTTGCTGGCCCTTACCGCCTGCAATCAACATCATGCAATTTGAATGACGTGGTGGCCAAGCTGATTTCTTTCGTTGAACCCGAGGCGCGTGAGCGAGGCATCGACGTCAAAACGAATTTTTCGCCGAACAACCTTAATTGCCGAATCGACGCAAACCTCATACGCCAGGCCTTGGTGAACATCTTATCGAATGCGCAAGATGCCATGCCCGAAGGAGGGACGCTGACAATCTCTACCCGGCAGGAAGATGCGATAGCTGTGGTCCGGGTGGCAGATACCGGCGTGGGCATAGCCGAAGAGGATCATGAGAAGATTTCCAGGCCTTTTTTCTCGACTAAAGCGCAGGGGACGGGCTTGGGGCTATCCATTACTCGCCGAATCATTCATGAGCATAGCGGGACGTTGGCGCTGCATTCAAAACTCGGCGAAGGCACAACCGTGATCGTTCGGCTTCCGATGGGGCCGATATCGCCCATGGATTAGTCTGTGTCGCGTGCGGGCTGATTCAATCCGCGTTCCGTCGTACAATAATATCGTATGAGCCAGACAGCATTTGTGTTAATCGTTGAGGACGAGGAAGCGCACGGCGAAGCGATCGCCGAGGCTCTTAAGCGCGCGGACTGCGCGTGCAACGTCGTTACCAACGGCAAGGACGCCATCGAGAGCATTCGCAAACGTCCACCTGACGTCATCATTACCGACTACAAGCTCGGCGGCGACGTGAACGGCATGGACGTGCTGCGCGAAGCGAAGACCGCCAGCCCGGACACCGAGGTAATTCTCATTACGGCATACGGAAGTGAAACCCTCGCACGAGAGGCGCTCAGCCAGGACAGCCAACACCGCGCGTATGACTATCTCGTAAAACCCATCGATATCGATGTACTGCGAGACAAAGTTCAGCGTGCCGCCAAACAGGCACTCGCAGCGAGTGAGGCGAAGCTGTTGCGGGAGCAAACCGAGAGTGCGTTTGATTTTTGCGGCATCATTGGATCATCCGATGCGATCATGCGCGAGATCAAAAGGCTGCAAAAAGTCGCACGAAGCAAGAGTACCGTCTTGATCGTCGGCGAAACCGGCACCGGCAAAGAACTGTTTGCTCAGGCCATCCACCAAAACTCTCCGCGCGCCGGCAAACCCTTCAGGGTACTCAACTGTGCGGCGGTAAGCGAAAATCTGCTCGAAAGCGAGCTGTTCGGGCATGTAAAAGGAGCGTTCACCGGAGCGATCATCGATCGAAAAGGGCTGGTCGAGTCTGCAGATGGAGGCACCTTATTTCTGGATGAGATTGGCGACATGCCGCTCGCTATGCAAGCGAAGTTATTGCGCACATTGGAAGCGGGCGAGGTCATGCGCGTCGGCACGAACGAAGCGCAATACTTCGACGTTCGATTCGTCGCAGCAACAAATCGCGATCTGGCGGAAATGGTTCGAGAAAAGACTTTTCGCGAAGACCTCTTCTACCGTCTTCACGCGCAAGGGGCGCTGCGCATTCCGCCATTACGCCAGCGCCACGAAGACATCCCCGTGCTCGTTCAGCGATTCATTGAAGTCGCTAACCGCGAAAACGAGACGGCGCTCGAAGGTGTCGCCCCGGAAGTGATGCGAAAACTCATGAATTACGAATGGCCTGGCAACGTGCGCGAGCTTCGCAACGTCGTCCAGCAAATGTGCCTGGAGGCGGACGGCCCTACTATTCAAGTAGATGACATGCCAATGCCACTACAAACATCAACGGACATCGTCCCGGCGGGGCCGCCTAACATGGCTGGGATGAAGATGGCTGATGTCGAGCGGCTGCATATCATGAACACACTTCGCATGTTCGGAGGCAACCGAGAGAAAACCGCAGCGGCTTTGGGAATCGGTGCCAGAACACTTTACCGCAAGCTGCGAGATTACGGTCTGCGATAGAGCGAGCTCTATTCTACCTTAGCGATCGTATTCACTTTGCGCTCGCAAAATAGAGCAGTTCGCCGCCACACTCGACTGGTCGCTGCTATAGCCTTGAGGCCAAGGCCCATTCAATTTGAAGACGCCATCAACTAAATGTGTTCCAGCGGGTCGCGCATCGAAACAGGTTTGCCAAGTATCTCGCTGTAGATGATCGCCTGCCTAAGCGTTGTAGGCGTCAGCTTGCCGATCGGCCCGTCATCCTGTAGAGACTCACCCCACGCAACATCTTCTGTCGCTGGTTTGTCCCCGTGATCGTGAATGTCAACCAGAATCGAATGTTCTTCCTTGCGCGGAGAGCGCACGCTTAGCGGTGCTCTCGGCTTTCTGGATTCAGCACTCGTTTTACTCTGTTTTCGCGGTCGCGCTTGGCGCTTGCGGGAATCCTGTCCTGGCTGATCGGTCGATCGAGGAGGTTTTGGAGGTGCGGCAGGACGCGGAGTTGGCTCCGCCTCAGGGCTTTCGCCAACAAGTTCCCGCACTACGTCAACCAATTTTTCCATTGTCGGCGTATCCGGGACAAGCCTGCCACGCGGCTTCGTCTCCGCTTGCTGCTCAGCTTGTTGCTCAGCTTGTTGCACCGGACGATTTCGCAAAGGCTTGGCAACAGGTCGATTGGACGAAAACGGCTTGGCCGTGGGAGCTTGCGGCGCCCTGCGTCGAGGATTTGGCACCTCTTCGAAATCTTCAAGGCTTTCAAACCGCTCTGTTTTCCTTGGGTCATCTTCCTTTTTCGGGCCGAAGTGTTCAATCAGTTTCTTGGCGACCGCACCGAGCGCGGACCCGCCAAAAATCAAACCGATGATTATGATGTTGATCCATTCTTTCAAATCCATAATCAAAGCTCCGACGTAGGCGTCAAGGCAATCAAATCGTTCTCGCAAAGCACCTCAGAATGAATCGGTTCCCGACCAACTCGCTCCATTTGACCGCCTAGGTAGCTGGCTCGCTAGAGCGAGCAAGTCGCCCGTTACGCATTTTTCTTGTGCCTCACAATGGCATTTATGCTAATTCTTCTTGTCGCCGGAGGAATCACCGCCACCGCCGAGGGAATCTCTCATTCCCGTGTCCGCCTGAATGTTCTTCATGCGGTAGTAGTCCATGATGCCCATGTTCCCCTGACGAAACGCGTCAGCCATTGCTCTGGGAACTTCGGCTTCAGCCAGAACAACCAAAGCTCGGTTTTCTTCGACCTTGGCACGATTCTCTGCTGCTTGTGCGATCGCCATCGCACGACGTTTTTCCGCTTCCGCCTGAAATCGTCTCTTGTCGGCTTCGGCCTGATCAGCCTGTAGTTTTGCACCGATGTTTTCTCCAACGTCGATGTCGGCAATATCGATGGAGAGGATTTCAAACGCTGTACCGGAATCCAACCCTCGGGCGAGAACCGCTTTACTTATGCGATCCGGGTTTTCAAGTACTTCCTTGTGGGTTTGAGCAGAACCGATTGCGCTGACGATGCCTTCGCCGACTCGCGCAATCACGGTTTCTTCGGTCGCTCCGCCGATGAGTCTGCTAATATTCGTCTTGACCGTGACGCGCGCCTTGGCGCGAAGTTGAATGCCATCCATAGCCACGGCATCGATGGACCGTTTACCGTGTTCCGGATTCGGGACATCGATGACCTTCGGATTGACGCTGGTATTCACCGCATCCACGATATCTCGGCCAGCTAGGTCGATCGCGCAGGCTTTGCGAAAGTCCAAATCCAATGCAGCCCGGTTGGAAGAAATCAATGCGCGTGCGATATTCGTCACGCGCCCACCAGCCAGGTAATGGCTTTCGAGATCGCCCACCGTAATGTCATGGATTCCCGCTTTGCCCAGTTGAATCTTGGAGATGACAATGGTCATCCCATCGACCTTTCGCAGCTTCATGCCGATCAAATCAAAAATCGCGACGTCTGCCTTACTCATATACGCCTGAAGCCAAAGTCGAAAAAACTGCGCCACGATGAGCAGAACGACCAAAGTGACCAAGCCGAGCACGACAAGAATAATCGTTGTCCAAGACCCAAACGCGGCAGATTTTTGAGCAAGCATTAGATACTCGTGTTGGCTCATCGTGTTCGTCCTTCCTTTGTCTCAATGACAGAAATATGTGCAATCGCAGCCGAGATTCATTCGGGCTTGCGATAATGCGGTAGGTTATGCGGTATGTCTTGTCACCGCTAGATTGCCGTTCTTAATTCCCGTAGCGACTACCTGTTCGCCCTCGTCAATTACACCCATCTCGGCCACGCATGTCACGCGCCGCCCTTCAAATTCACCCGTTCCCACAGGTCTAAGCGCGGTCACCGTCTTTCCCTGCATGCCGATCAATGCGTTTAGTTCGTCTACCGGCACGGCAACATCAGCTGATGTCAATGTGGGATTGGGTGGAGAGATTCGTCGGCCTATGGGCGTTTGATGCCAATACTTGATCGAAACATATCCGAAAACCGGAAGGAAGACGGCCAAGGCTAAAATAGCCAGAACGCCTGCGTCGCGACCGCCATAGCTGAACGTCTTAGCCACTGCGGTCACAAG
The DNA here is from genome assembly GCA_029260035.1 of Phycisphaerae bacterium. Classification (GTDB taxonomy): domain Bacteria; phylum Planctomycetota; class Phycisphaerae; order UBA1845; family UBA1845; genus OFTM303. The sequence continues at coordinate 27,135 of JAJDEA010000260.1, read as the reverse complement.
GAATCCCATACTCGTAACGCAAAGAATTCCATGTGACGGAATGAAGATCTCCGCAAGCAGGAGCACTACGCCCACAACATAAATTAATATAATGATACCAAGTTCAGACATTTCTATTTTGCAACCTTCTTCAACGACCTTCCGCCGAACACATGGTTCTCTACGCATTCGCACTTCGTACGACCACATGGTTTCCACGTCGTTCGACGACTTCCACTTTTTCTCCGGGTTCGAGATACTCTCCTTGTGTCACCACATCGACAAGCATCGCATCGAAGCGCACTTTGCCCGCGGGCCTAAGCGGCCCCACGGCTTGGCCTATATCGCCAATGCGAGCTGCACCGCTATAGACATCTTGCACCGCAACTTCTGAAGGCATTGGGTTGGCAGGAACAACCCGCCTAAAAAACGGTGTTTTTGGCAGATAGTAACTAAGCATAACCATCCCAATGAGGGACGTAATCATGGCTCCCACGACCGTCACGAGACCTCTCTTGAGAAAAATCATCGTTTCAGGTAGCTCGGGGATGAAAATCGGAAATCCTTGCCCCGGTTCTTCCGGGACAAACGTATAGACAATTCCTGCCAGGAAAAGAGCGATTCCCGAAATACCGGCAACCCCAAAACCCGGAATGACAAAAATCTCCAACGCCATAAGTGCCACGCCAATGACAATTACAACAATCTCCCAGATGTTAGCCAGCCCAGCCAGGTATGGCGCGCCGACAAAGATGCTCAGGCAAATCAGGGCGGTAAGGCCTGGAACACCCACGCCGGGCGTGTTGAATTCGACATACGCCCCAAGCATGATGATAATCATCAGGAACCCACGAACCCACATGGAAGTCATAAAATAGGCTAGCGATTCCGACCAGGTGCGGTCGAAGCGAACCAATTCACTCAAACTGTATCGACTCGTAAGAACCGAAACATCGGAAACAATCGCCTTACTAAAACCATAGGCGTGTGCTTCGCCGGCTGACATCTCGAGCAACTGATCGCGGCGCACAACGGGTTGAATTACCTCAACCTCCCGGTCAAGGATTATGTCGTGGTACATCTCGGCGAGCTGCCATTCATACGTCGCATTCTCAACAATCGTCTCGTCAACAGGAGCAGTGTCAGAAGAATCCGATTTCGGCGTAGCGCCTTCCGAAGTGCTCTCATCTTTTGTTTTGTCGCCTGATGACTCGTCAGCACTCTTGCCGCTGGCGGTTGTCGCTTCTCCGCCAACCAGGCTTATCTTCTCTTTGCCGAAGACGAACTTCCGCTCGCCGGTCTCTTTGTGTTCGATCCACCAGACCTCGCGGTCAGGAAGAACAAACGCCTCTGATAATACCTGACTATATCCATTCAGCCGAGCAGACTGGCGAAAATCGGCAAGCACTGGTGTATAGGCTTTCGGCTGGAGTTCTTCCGGCACCGCACCCGCTCCCGTTGGGCCGCCCATAATCACTTGCGAATCGCCAATGCGCGACGACCGTGTCATGACTATTTCATCGCACGCTACAGCAACAATCGAACCTCCCGAATGCGCATTGGGATTGACCCAGGCAATGGTCTTAACATCCTCAAGCTCGCGAACCATGTCGGCTATAGCAATCGAGCTTGTCACCAAGCCTCCCGGCGTGTCCATGTCGAACACTATGACAGCCGCCCCTTTGTCAACCGCGTCCTCGATTCGCCTTCGCAAACTCTCCGCCATCACATCTGTAATTTCGCCCTGAAGAGGCAGGATCGCGCCGGTGTCACCGGGATCAACTCTTGATTCGGGAACGGCTACAGCTTTGTCTTCTTCTGCCCACACCGTCGGTAAGCCGATCAATGCAATCAGACACATCGCAATAAGGAACAGACAAGGGGATTCAAAGGGAGTTTGTTTGCGCCGGTATTGGCTCATGGCTGTTGCCGTCCTGGATGCAGGAGATTCTGCAAAGACACTGCGACTATATTCTACTATAGCAAGCTCTATTCAACTGCAGCGTCCGGGAGTCTGTTTCTTCCCGCGTATACACGTTGTTCGCCGCCACACTAGATTGTTCGTGGCACTCTGTAGATTGTACGACGCGCGGATATCGGCGGCAAGTTGAAAGGAGACGCGAGATTCTAATCGCGAAAGGTCTTTTGTGTGGAAATGTGTAGCTGGAGCAAGCTCTAATCTTCCGCAGCGTTCGGAAGCACGGTTTTATTCGTACAAATGAGCGATTCGCCGCTGCACTCGGCTAACCGCAGTTTTAGCGATCGATTCCCGAAGTGCTCGTTATCAAGCGGATGGGCACAGCTCTTCGCTCTTGACGCTCTTGGCCCCGAATTCTTCCCACCAGGAGATGGTTCGACGGAGTCCATCCTCAAGATCGACCTTCGGTTGCCAGCCCAGCAATTCGGATGCACGCGTAATGTCCAAGCTTCGCCTCGGCTGACCATCAGGCTTGGTTGCATCCCAAACGATATCGCCGACAAAACCACACATTTCAGCCAGCAATTCCGCCAGGTCGGCAATGGTGATCTCGCGCGCGGTTCCCAAATTGATCGGCTTGGAATCGTTATGAAGCACCGTAGCTGAAACAATCGCCTCCGCCGCATCCTCGACAAACAAAAATTCACGACTGACGATGCCGGTACCCCATAGCTCGACCGTTGACTGCCGTTCTTCACGAGCGCTGCAGAATTTCCGAATCATAGCCGGGATGACGTGAGACGACTCGAGGTCGAAGTTGTCTTCCGGGCCATATAAATTAACGGGCACGAGATAAATGCCATTAAATGCATACTCTGAACGATAGGCCTCCAGCATGGTGCTGAGCGTTCGTTTCGCAACACCATACGGCGCGTTTGTCTCCTCTGGATATCCCGCCCAAAAGTCAGCCTCGCGAAATGGCACTTCGCAGTGCTTGGGGTAAGCGCAAACGGTCCCGACCTGCACAAACTTGCTTACTTCGCGCCGCCTGGCCTCTTCAATGAGATGAAGTCCCATCGCAAGGTTTGCGTAAAAGAATCGTCCGGGTCGTTTGTTATTCGCACCGATGCCGCCAACCTCAGCCGCAAGATGGATCACAATGTCCGGCTTCGCGGTGTCGTACATTCGCTCGACGGATTCGGTCTGTGTCAGGTCGAATTCATCAGACCGCGGCACAAAAACATCGGCAACACCCCGATCGCGCAAATTCTTACAAACGACCTTGCCTAGAAACCCGGCGCCACCCGTAACACATATCCGTTTGTTTGAAAGGTAATCACTCATACCAACTCCCACCATAAGTCCGGCGACCCGCGCCAGCCAAGAACCTTCCTATCCCCTTTGCATCAGCCGAAGATTATCGGCAAAGACCTACGGCAGTGGCAATCACCTCGGTTCAAAAAAAGTTCCCTAACCGCCTTCCCAATACTGATAAGGCGGTACGCCACTTATGATTGATCGTGGAAATCTGGCTCAGCCGTGTGTCGAGTGCGCGTTTCGTCAGGATTGAATCAGCAAAGGAAACTGAGAATTGTCTTCGTTCAGCGAGAGGTGTGGACCAGTTTCCCTGCCTTGAGTGTCGCACGGATGCCATTGCGCCCCGGCTCATAGAGCCAACGCGCGTGGTTCGGCGCTTCTAAAACTGTCAAGTCTGCCTGCAAGCCAACCTTGATCGCACCGATGCGGTCGTGCCGATTGATCGCAGCTGCAGCGTTTGCGGTCGTGGCCACGACAACCTCCGTTGGTGTCATACGCATTTGCGTACATGCAATGGTCATCGCGAGCGGCAATGACTCGACCATGGACGATCCGGGATTGTAATCCGTCGCCACAGCCACGGGCAGGTCAGCTTCGATGAGCTGCCTTGCCGGCGCTTGTTCAACGCCAAGAAACCAGGAACAGGCGGGAAGTAGCACGGCAATGGACCCCGCTTGCTTGAGAGCGTCGATCCCCCCTTGGTCGATTGTCTCCAAATGGTCCGCTGAAATGGCGCCCACTTCGCCAGCCAAGCCAGTCGCACCGATTTGCGTAATCTGATCGGCATGAAGTTTGCCTCGCAAGCCAAACTTCGCCGCTGCCATGAGAACGCGACGCGACCTCTCCACGTCAAAGGCTGTTCGTTCACAAAAAACATCGCAGAATTCCGCCAGACCCTCATCTCGAATTCTCGCCAACACTGTGTCACTCAAAATGGCGTCGAGATAATCATCCGGTCGATCGGCAAATTCCCTGGGCGTAGTATGGGCAGCCAGGTACGTCGCCGCCAACTCGATTGGTTGAAGATCCGCTAGTTTCCTGATCGCTCGAAGCATCTTAAACTCGTCGTCCACGGTCAAGCCATAGCCGCTCTTTATTTCGACCGTCGTGACGCCATTTTCGAGCATTCGTTGAAGGCGAGGTAGCGCCAACTCCACCAGCTCTTCGCACGATGCGTTGCGCACAGCTTCCACTGTCACGCGAATGCCACCGCCTTCTTCCGCGATTTGCGCGTACGGTTTCCCTTCAATGCGTTTAACGAACTCCGCTTCGCGCGCGCCGGCAAAGACCGTATGCGTATGGCAATCAATAAGGCCCGGGAGCACACAACCCCCAAATGCGTCGAGAATCTCGCAGTCTGCCGGCGCGTCGAGATCGTTCATCGCCCCAATCCAGGCGACAAGTCCATTATCGATGACAACCGCAACGTGCTCCAGGCATGGAATGGCACCCATCGAACTGCCCCGAACCGGGCCGGGAGGAACCAGGACCAACTCGCCGATGTTTGTTATCGCCAGCATAGCGCTACTCTTTATCGCCGATGCGAAGCGGCATATCTGCCAGAACATAGGCAACGGTAGCAAGGGCAGCTACATTTCGGGAGAAATCGTCACGGTCCACCTTGTCGATCGTATCTGCAGGCGAATGGTGATAATCGAAATACTTTGACCCTTCGACACGATGCCCCATGAGTACGACATTAGCGGGACCCATTGGGCTTATGTCGGCTCCGGAATAACCAGTCGTGACCGTCATCAGGCCGATTGGCTGGAGTAGCGAGAGAATGGCTCGCATTTGTTCTGCCGCCAGATGTTCGCGGTCTTTGTCATGGCATTGCACGGAATAGCCACGCGGAGCAAAAACCCCACTGTCCGACTCAATAGCGGCAACATGATTCTTCAACTCGTCTGCGTGATCCCTCGCGTAAGCTTTGCCTCCTCGCAAACCGTTTTCTTCATTGGTCCACAAAACGACTCGAATCGTTCGCTTTGGAATCAGCTTGAGTTTTCGAAGAATGTTGATCGCATCCATCGCGATCACGCATCCGCCACCATCGTCGTGGGCACCATGCCCCACATCCCAGGCATCAATATGCCCCCCAATCACAACAACTTCGTCGGGCCAGGTCGTGCCTCGAAGTTCGCCGATGACATTGGCTGATTCAGCGTCTGGGTAGGTTTTCGCTTCCATTTTCAGATTGACGACGACTTCCACGCCCCGCCTTCTCAATCCTGCGATGGTTTCCGCATCTTCGATCGATACAGCCGCTGCGGGAATTTTCACTTTGGCGTCGCCATAGCGCATGGCTCCGCAATGGGGCGTGTGCAAACTGTTTGCAGTAACGGATCGAACCAGACAAGCCACCGCACCATGAACTGAAGCTAATCGCGCACCGTTGGTACGAAAGCGAACCGCCTTTCCATAGCCTGAACCGCGTTGTGGATCATACGGAGGCATGGGGTAGTTAAAGAGAATGATCTTTCCTTTCGCCCCACTCCCAAGCGATTCAAGCTCTTCTTCGTTGACCACAACTTCAACAGGTGCCGTTATTCCGGCACTAGGTGTTCCCACCGAGCCGCCAAGGCCAAGCATGGCCATCCTCATTTCATGTGGCTTTACGATGGTGGCGGATTCCCGGCCTCGAACCCAGTGGGGCACCATGACCTTCTCGCGACGGACATTTTCCTGACCTTCCGAGTTCATAGCTGCAATCGCCCAATCGATGGCCCGCTCCAGGCCGGGTGAGCCGCTCAACCGATGCCCCACTGTAAGACACAGCTCCTCCAGCTTGTCCCAAGCATCATTTGATTTCATTGTTGCCTCAAGAATTTGCCGGGCAGCAGGTTCGTACTGCTTCACGAGGGGACTTATGGCCTGCGCATCATCGCCGGTCGGCTCCGTCTCGGGATACATTGTCGGCAAAGCGAGGAAAACAAGCCCTTTTGCAATTATCGTAATGAAATGGAACATCTCGTCTCCAGTCTATTCGCCCTTGGCGTCGTCGTACTGCGTCGACACACCTGTGTCGCCGGGCACATCGCCTTTCTCCAGTCAACCATGATGACGGGATTGGCCGGGTTTGTCGACCACACCCTCCCGCGAAACGCATCTGAATCCAAGGTAAACGCGAGAAGCAAAATCCTGTACACTATTAGGAATGCGTCACCGGTGGATGCACATGTCGTTAGCCCGCAAAATCAGCCTGCTCTTCGGCAGCGCCGTGTTGCTGACGATTTGCGCAACACTGCTCTTTCCGCTCATTCAGATGAACAATCTCGATTCGGAAACGCTTCTCATGCAAGCGAGCTGGTCGGCTGGTACTGCCTACCAGGCGGTGGACCTACGACAGCCCGACTGGGATGCGGCGCAACGACGATTGGAAGCGCAATGGCCCAATCTAGCCAAAGAATTGGGCATCCCATCATCATGCCCAACGCTGATTCGCGCGAAAGGCACCCCGCTGTCTGGAAGTTTTCGGCCCGAAGCCATTCGCAGGCTTAGGCGTGATTCTCAGCAGCGCTATTATTGGCGATCGCAGAATAACGGAAAACGCTTTCGTTTTGCTCTTGCGGTGCGAACAGGGGACACAGACGTTCACCCCGGCACATTGCGAGGGATCATCGATGTAAGCATTCCCGTGTCGCAACAAAATGCGAACTGGAATTATATCGTTACAATCCTGGCTGGCGCGAGCGGCGCGGTGCTCGCGATCCTTATATTTTATATGGTAACGCAACGACTTGTCTTGTCACCTGTGGCGACGCTCAAGCAAGCAGCCGAGCAAGTGACAAGTGGTGACATCAGTGTTCGCTCGTCAATCGCCAGCGGCGATGAATTTCAAGACCTGTCTGAATCTTTCAATAAGATGCTGGCGCATCTTCGAACTGCTCAAGACAAGCTGCGCAATACCAATCGATCGTTGGACATTCGGCTCGGCGAACTAGCTGAAACGAACGTAGCCCTTTACGAATCCGTGAAGATAAGGAGCGAGTTTCTCGCCAACGTAAGTCACGAATTGCGCACGCCTTTGGTCTCGATTATTGGTTTCGCCGAACTGTTGCGCGAATCCTGGGACAACCCGAGCGCAGACCGCAAACGATTATCGCGATACTCGGAGAACATCCTGACTAGCGGGCGGGGGCTTTTGGACATCATTAACGATCTGCTAGATCTTGCGAAAATTGAGGCAGGCAAACTTCAGCTGAATCTGGCCGACTTCTCCATTGGCGACCTTTGCAACGACCTCATTGATTTTGTTCGACCCTTGGCAGACAAGAAAAAGCAAGTGCTGGTGCTCGATGCGGAGAAAGGCCTTCCTCCGTTTCACAGCGATTCGGGGAAAATAAAACAGGTTTTGTATAACTTGCTCAGCAACGCCGTGAAGTTCACACCGGATGGCGGCTCGATTTCGTTGACCGTAGCCAGACACAACGAAGACAGTGTCCGCATTACAGTGAGCGATTCGGGGCCAGGTATTCCTGAGGATCAGCAAGCCATGATCTTTGACAAATTCCACCAGGTTGACGCATCGAAGACCCGTGAATTCGAGGGGGCTGGGTTGGGACTTGCCATATCCAGAGAGCTGGTACAAATGCTTGGCGGAATCATCGAGCTGGCAGGTTCCAGTGAAAGCGGAGCTACTTTTTTCGTTGAATTGCCGACGACAGCTCCTGAAAATTCGGTTCGCCCCCCAATTAGGCTAACCTGACAGCCGCCACCATGGGGTGTAGAACGCACATGGTCCCCAGTGTGTTTCCACTGAAACGAATAAACTTCGCTCACGCGGTAGAAACACTGCGACGCGGGAGGTACGATCTCACGGCGCCTGTTGTCAGTTCGCACAAGCTGGAGTTATTGAAGGCTTGGACTGCAAAGGATAGTATTCTGGTCGCATGTTCGGAGCAATCGTCACGTTTTCGCTCGACTCTGCTGGACCGATAGCCCAGACTGTCGATCAACGGCAGGCGCTTGGCAAGGGTTTTCTAATGCTGGGCGGAGTAGCCGTTCTGGTTTTGATCGGTGGTATCGTGCTCGGGCGGATTAGAAACCGAGTCAAACATTCGGCGCAGAGGAATCAGGCGGATTTTACGCTTGAAGAAATTCGTAGACTGCGAGATCAGGGAGACTTGACTATTTCGGAGTACGAAACGCTTCGGCAAGGCGTTATCGATCGAATGCAGCTTCAATCAGCAGGCAAAGTAAAGGACGGTCGATGATCGCCCGATAACCATCAATAGCACCGGTTTTACGCTGGGATCGTGGCTGGTTTACCGTCCATGAATAACAGCGACAAGGTCAAGACATATTTCGGGAGTAGGGTATGCCATCTGTTCGCGGTAATGGTGGAAACGGCACAAAGAAACGACGTTCGAGCACTTGCAGCTTTTGCGGCAAGAGTCAGCGCGATGCAGGCCCGATGGTGGAGGGGCCGAAGGATGTCTACATCTGCAAGTCGTGCATTGAATTGTGCCACAACATCATCAAGCAAGAACTTCGCAAAACATCAGCGGCACGCGTCGTTGTGGAAGAAATCCCAAGTCCCCGCAAGATTCATGATTTTCTGAATCAGTACATCATCGGACAGGAGGACGCCAAGCGAACTCTTGGGGTAGCGGTCCACAATCATTACAAGAGGCTCCAACATCTCGATCAAGCTGGGGCGGATGATGTCGAAATTGACAAGTCGAATGTTTTGATCCTGGGCCCGACGGGTTCTGGAAAAACACTCCTCGCAAAAACGCTGGCTAGAATGCTGAACGTTCCGTTCGCAATCGGAGATGCTACAACACTCACAGAAGCGGGGTATGTTGGGGAAGATGTTGAAAACATTCTTCTGCGGCTGCTGCAAAACGCCGACTACGATTTAGAAGTGGCACAGCGTGGCATTATCTATATTGATGAAATCGACAAGATTGGGCGAACCTCGCAAAACGTAAGCATCACCCGCGATGTTTCCGGAGAAGGGGTACAGCAAAGTCTTCTCAAGATGCTCGAAGGCGCGATCTCAAATATCCCCCCACAGGGCGGACGCAAGCACCCGGAACAACAATATATCCAGATGGACACGTCCAATATTTTGTTCCTTTGCGGCGGGACGTTTGTCGGTCTAACCGATATCATTCGTCGTCGAGTGGGGCAAAGCAGTATTGGATTTGGCAACGAGGGGAAACCGCACAACCCGATCGAGGAAGAGGGAGAAACGCTCAGCCAAGTCTCGCCGGAAGACCTCGTGGAATACGGGATCATTCCGGAATTGGTTGGCAGGCTTCCCGTCGTCACGACACTAAGTCCGCTCGATGTCGATGCGCTTGTGCGTGTGTTGACGGAGCCTCGAAACGCGCTCGTCAAGCAATACCAAAAGTACTTTGAGTACGAAGAATGCCAGTTGAAGTTTGACAACGCTGCACTTCGGATGATCGCCGATCGCGCGTTGGAGCGGAAAACGGGAGCGAGAGGGCTTCGCGCGGTGCTGGAAAACGTGATGCTGACGCCGATGTACGAGCTGCCAGAATACAGCCGGTCTGGTCAAGTCGTCGTAACAGAAGACGTCGTTTCCGGAAAGAAGCCTTTGCTTACCAAAAAGACTCGCCGTCGGCGTGAATCAGCATAGGCTGATTGTCTGGGCGCCATGGATTGATCGAATTCGATTATTGAAGCGAACCGTTAGGTATAACGGCGAATCGCACTATCACACGAGATGATCGTGCATCAGAACGCTGCAGAAAAATAGAGCTTGCTCTAGCCCATCTCACAGCGACAGGCGTGTTCACCTTCCGATAACGTTATACGAATAGACGTTGACAGGCCTTCGCGCGAGGTCTTGGGGATTCGGATCAAGTCACTAATTGCGGACGTCGATACTTTTCCCAGAAGTGCTTAAAGCAATTGCTCTCGGAAACCTGACAGAGGACGCACTGTGTCGATTACGCTTATCTGCCCAAGACTTAACTGCCGCACAATTCTGCGCGTTCCCGACGACGTTCGTGGAAAGCGGGTGCGATGTTCGGAGTGTGGAATAGCGTTCTTCGTGCCACCCCCGGGAGGCAGCGCTAACTCTGACAATCGCGCGAATCAAAAGCAGGCAACACCCAAAGAGGGCAATTAACGCAATCAAACTTCTGTGTTATTGGCTCAAGCAATCAACAATCCGCGATTCATATCGTACCATTTGGGACAAGAAAACCACCACAGCAGAAAATAACCGGCGCTACACCAGCTATAACAATCGCCGTAATGGCCAAAGGGCGCTTCGCTGCGCGCCGCATACCTACTAGCGCACAAACAACTGTTGCGATCCAAACTGCCAAAGACAAGGCATTCACCAAGTTTATCGCAACCATCCAATCGGGAATCGTTCCCGTTCCTGTCTCAGCATCCAACTGCAAGACTTCTTGCGTTGCTTCGAGCATGCCCGCTCCCTGTTCTACCAAGGCGGTAACTTTGTTGACGAAATCCTCGATTTCAGCCCCGTGAGTTTGATAAAGCACCAACTGACACGCAACACAGAGTATCAAAATAACTGCCAACATAACTGCTACAACAGCGATATGGTTGGTTTGGCTTGTGATGGTCGATTGAAGTCCGTCGCTTCCGGCTGACAGTGGAGAAGCGACGGGCTGGCCGTTTTCGAATTCGCGGGACGATTCCAAAGGTGAAGTGACAGAAGCTCGGCAATAGGGGCAAATCACGGTTTTCGCCGCCCATTCGTCATCGATCTCAATGGGCTTGGAACACGCGGTACAATGAAATTGAATAGCCATAGTCGGCGGATGGTAGCAAGCGGCGTGGGATAAGGTCAACTCTTCGATATCTCGCCGTTCCATATGGAAAATCTGGAAGAATTTTCGCGCAATAACGGCTCATACCTTCAACCGAGAATTCATTTCTCGCTTGTGTAATCAGGTCGAGATCGGCCAGCGCAAATATCGCATGTTTGGTGTGCAGATTCTGCGTGAAATCCAGCGTAAAGATAACACCTCCGCAGCCAATCAGCTGTGCAGAGCTGAGCACTCACCGGCCGATAGCGAATAGGCGCAATCACACGAATCGGCTGCGCTTTTTATTAAACGACACGGCAAGCATCGAACGGAAATTGTGTCAAACCTTTTTCATGACGCGTGCTGCTGCGACTCGTTTCTCAGCAAAATAGAATCTCAACACGGAGGATTCAACCTTGATGCCAAAAACCGATACCATTGCGGCCATCACAAAACTCAACCCCACAGCTACACCCGTCTTTCTCGAAGAATTCCCGGCGAGTGAACTGACCAGATATCTTGATCGCTTGCGTCGAGTCGCTGGGCCGGATTCCATTCCGAGCAGTGCGGAGCGTTTCGCGCTCGAAGAATGGCCGGGCGCTAGCGCGGAAAACGAGAAACGCGATCAATTCGAAACGCCATCGCTTTTCGCTAACGACGATGACGATCAAGCAGGTCAAGAATTCGAATAAGCCGATCGGGAAGCGGCGCCTCTACCTCCAAAGTCGATTCCTTGATTGGATGAACAAGGCTCAGCCTCCTTGCATGGAGCGACTGGAATTCTATCAATGGCTCCGTGCTGCCCTCGCCGGCAAGCGCTGCTTCGCTTACCGTCTTCCCGCCGTAAAACATATCTCCGACGATCGGATGTCCGATCGAAGCCATGTGGACGCGTAGTTGGTGCGTTCGCCCTGTCTTAGGCATGAGTGCGACAGTCGTAAATCCCCGGTATCTCTGAACCACCCGATACTCAGTAATCGCTTCCTTAAACATCGCTTGCCTTGGTGGATTCGCACTTTGCAGAATTATGCGCTGCGTAGTCTCCGGATGCGGCGCTAATGGCTTATTGATCACGTCGCCATCGAGCGAAATTCGACCTTCGCATATCGCAAAATATTCCTTGGACACGGTGCGTCGCTCAAATTGTCGACAAATCCGCCAATGCGCTTCGTCGGTCTTGGCAATGAGCATGACGCCGGTCGTGTTCTTGTCCAGACGATGAACGATGCCAGGCCTGAAAGGGTCGCTACCTTTACTAAGCGTACTGGCGTAAAATGCCACGGCGTTGGCAATTGTTCCGCTCTGTGTCGCGCGGGCTGGATGGCAAACAATGCCCGCTTGCTTATTGAGCACAAGCATGAAGTCATCTTCGTAAATAATGTCAAGCGGAATATCTTCTGGTACGATTTCGCTTGGCGGAGGCGGGGGCAAGAGGACACGAATCCGATCATTTTCCGCCGGCTCATAGCTGGCTTTGCTCGGCAGGTCATTGACCGTCACCAGACCTTGCTTGATGTAGCGCTGAATCGTTGTGCGAGAGATGCGTGGAAACTTGCCTTGCAGGTATTTGTCCAATCTCCTGCCAACAAGGCGTCGCTTAATCATATGCTCGTGCACATGCAGATCGCCATCGCCGTCATTGTTCTCGTCGGGCATGTCTATGGAGGAGTTGTTCATCCGTCTAGCGCAGGGTCAATTCGAGGTGTTGTTCTGCAATGCCGTAGTTTCACCCATCGTTTGGCAAGGGTTGCGACTTGTTGCCGGTTGATTACAGCCGCCTTTTGCGGCGAACGGGAAACGCTCCGCCGAGCGTCTTCCGAGGAGTTTTCTTTGGAGGCTCACCTTGGGTTGTCGAGTCCTGAGACGAGCGGGCGGCAGATTGTTCGACTGGGGTTTTCGTTTCTCGCTTCTCGGCTGGGGGTCTGGGTCGAAATCCCGCGACCTGTCTTTGTGGCACTTCTCGGTTGATCAACATTTCAATAGAAGTCAGTGCGTTTCCTTCGTCTCGGTTCACCATCGTGATCGCTACACCCTTGGCACCCATGCGCGCTGTGCGCCCTATGCGATGCACATACACTTCAGGATCGACCGGGATATCGTAATTGACGATATGGGTTACGGAACTGACGTCGATGCCGCGAGCTGCCAAATCCGTCGCGACGAGAACGCGAATGCGGTGTTTGCGAAAACTTTCCATCACACGATCGCGCTGACGTTGCATTAAGTCTCCGTGAATCTCCTTGGCGTTAATCCCAACGTCAAAAAGTTTTCGAGCAAGTTTTCGAGCGGCCGCTTTGGTGTTGCAAAACACGATCGCAAAAGGCGGGTCTTCCTGCTCGAGAATAAGCTTGAGAAGGCGAAACTTGTCGCCCGGATCGACGGTTACATAGCTTTGGTCGACCTCGTCCACCGTCATCTTGTCACGCGAAACATTAAGCTCGACCGGGTCGTTCATGTAGCGCATAGCCAGGCGCCGGATTTCATCCTCAACCGTTGCGGATACGAAAATCGTCTGGTGGTCTGATCGAACGTGCGACAGAATCATCTTGATGTCGTCGCGAAATCCGATGTCGAGCATACGATCGACTTCGTCCAGCACAACGAATTTTAGTTGGCTGATATCAAGCGCACGACGTCTAATGAAATCCATCACACGACCGGGGGTGCCAACGACAAACTGAGGCTTACGTCCCAAATTGTGAAGTTGGGTGGCAACCTTCTGCCCGCCATAAACCGAAACAATGTGTAGATTCGCAAATTGCGATAAGCGATCTAATTCAGCTGCAACCTGCACCGCAAGCTCACGCGTTGGCGCCAGGCAAAGAGCTTGAAGCCTTTTGGATGGATCGAGCTTCTGCAAAATCGGCAGGCCAAAAGCCGCCGTCTTTCCAGTCCCAGTTCGAGCTTGCCCAAGAATATCCTTACCCTCCATGGCAGGAGGGATCATTCCAGCTTGGATGTCGCTGGGTTTGGAGAATTCCATGCGCTGAAGCGCTTTAAGGAATCGTACTTCGATGCCTAGGTCGGCGAAGGCTTGTGGAAGCTCGGGGTGTTTTTGCATTGATGTACAGGTTACTCACAATAATCGACAATTCCACAGCTTAACAGCCTTTCGGATGACTGTAAACCGCCGAAATTATTGACCTTGCAGGCAGTTTTTGCCTGTTCGTCGAGTCGACAAATGCCGCGTGGACACGAATAAACCCCTGCCAATGAACTTTGGGGTTATTTCCAGGCGTCGCCCGCAACCGATTGCAATCCAATAAACTGCGAAAGGTCGAAAACCGCATGGCCTATCATCGCCGGGACGATGGAGCGTCGAAGAATTGTCACGGCGCTGAAGACCAAAGACAAGATCGTTATCGATATCAACGCAGCTGGCGTTTGATCCGCGGCATGGAGCGCTGTAAAAAGAGCCGTGCTCAGAATCACCGCCAGCGTCCAGCTCCCTGTCGCCTTTCGAAGCCGAGCCATGATAAAACCACGAAAGAACAATTCTTCATAAATCCCAATCACAATCGCAACCAGCGCGAATGCACCAATCGACACGTTAGGAATCATATTCATCAGGTTTTCGGCATTTTCACTCATTTGTTCATAGAATGGCGGGTCTAATATCGACAAAGCTATATTCACCGGGATGATGATTGCATAAGCAATTCCCGCCGAACCAACACCAGCTACGATATTCCGAATGGCGGGCGCAAGAGAAATGCCAGTAGCACGCCATGTCTGGCCGCGCCAGTTGAGAAGCGCCGCCAGTATGCCAATGACACCAATCGCTCGAACCGCAAGCAATGGGAATAAAATAGATTTGGTGAATTGTGCGAATGCTTCCGGTGATGAACTACCGTCCGGCACGTCGCAGAAGAAGCCTACAAACAAACCGATAAGTGACTCCAAACCAAAAACAAGCAACATGGCTACGAGAATATCCACTACGGCGGACTTTCTTGGCAGCGAAAGCAGTAACAAATCGTCGTATCGCCCTTGTGCCGTGGAAACGATTGGCGCGACTATAGGCCTCGCAACGGGGGGTTCGCCCACGTCTATCGATTGCGGCTCAGGCGTATCTGATTGAAATGATCCGTTGCTGTCAGGCATGGCATGTGTATCACTGTCGTTTACGAGGCACTATCAGCCATCGCAAGAATCAACGTCCATTGTTCAAGCGAAACGGGCATCACAGAAAGCCGAGAATTTCTCACGAGTTTGAAATCCGCGAATCGCTTGTCAGCCTTGATATCCGAAAGGGTAACGGCCTTCGCCAATCGGCTCGCCGCACGAACATCGACCAGCACAAATCGTTCATTCTCTGCCTCCGGATCTGGATACGACCCTCGCACGACATCGCAAATACCGACGACCTGCTTCTCTTTCCCCGTATGATACACGAAGGCGCGATCGCCTTTTTTCATTTCACGCAAGTAAATGAGTGCCTGGTTGTTGCGAACGCCGTCCCACGCTGCGCGCTTCTCCCGCACCAGGTCGTCGTAGCTGTAGTCAGTCGGCTCGGTTTTTAGCAACCAGTAGTTCATCGAGGCAGGCACGATAAGGGCGATCGAAGTTTTTGGCCAGAACGACACGCGCGCGGGTGCGCCGGTCTCGCGGTGGTTGAAGTATCATGCAACAATCAACTACGCAAGCAAAGATGCCAAAGATTCGCCGATTGAAGCGGGCGAGTCGGCAACGGCCACACCCGCCTCTTTGAGAGCCGCTACTTTGGACGCCGCAGTACCTTCGCCTCCGCTGATAATCGCGCCAGCGTGTCCCATTCGCTTGCCAGGCGGTGCGGTTTGCCCAGCGACAAACGCGACGACGGGCTTGGAAACGTGTCGTTCGATATACTTGGCAGCCTGCTCTTCGTCTGTGCCGCCGATTTCACCAATCATGATGATGGCATCAGTTTCCGCATCGCTTTCGAAGTGGCCAAGCAGTTCGATGAAGTTCAATCCTTTGACGGGGTCGCCGCCAATACCGACGCAAGTGGATTGCGCAATGCCACGACTCGTGCATTGCCAAACGGCTTCGTAAGTAAGCGTCCCGCTTCGCGAGATAATGCCAGCCGATTTTGTACCGTTTTCGGCGGCTTTGTGAATGTAGCCTGGCATGATTCCGATCTTGCATTGGCCGGGTGTGATGATTCCCGGACAATTGGGGCCAATCAGCATCGTACCTTTTTCATCGAGGTATTCGCGCGCGCGAACCATATCGAGCGTGGGGACCCCTTCTGTAATGAGGACAACAAGCGAACAGCCAGCGTCCGCCGCTTCCATCGCGGCATCAGCGGCGAACGGTGCCGGCACAAAAATCATGGAAACTTCAGCGCCAGTGGCAGACACTGCATCGTGACAGCTATTGAACACCGGCAAGCCATGCTCTGATTTCGTCCCCCCCTTGCCCGGCGTTACCCCGCCGACCATCTTCGTACCATATTCCAAACAGCCCGAGGTGTGGAACGCCCCAGCTTGGCCGGTAATCCCTTGACAGATTACTTTTGTATCACGGTCGACAAGTATGCTCATCGCGGTCTCTACCTTTGTTTTTCATTACATCTCATCAGCGCAAGTCGAAATTGGCTGATTTGCAGGCCGACACTTCCTGCCACGCTCTAATTGGCTGGAGTATCGCACGAGAACGAGACGCTGTCCACGAATTCCCTCGAGGTGCGTTTACCGACCCAGGGCACCGTTAGTGGGGCTGCTTTATCATTTCAGGATAAGTCAAAGGCAGCCCGTTGCACCCCCTTACCGTTGTCGCAAAACCGTACGCGATTGCAGGCCAATGTACGAAATTGTTAGTAAACGTAATGCATCCCCCTCTGAGCAGAAAATCCGCTAGGATGGGCTTGTTATGTCATTTTCACTTGGAGGAACTCGATCGCCAAGTTAGGGCTTTAAGCCGAGGCGTCTTCGAGCACCGGATCGCTCATTTCTACGAAGGAGACTAAGTATGCGTGCAGGAAAAATTGTTATCAGCATGTTGGCTTGCGCTGCGGTCGCAATGCCCACCGTTTTTGTAGCAAATACCGCAATCGCGGGGGGGCCAGCACCTTTGATTCCCAGAGACGTCCTATTCGGCAACCCAGACAAGGCGGGCCTGCAAATAAGCCCAGACGGAAAGCACATCAGCTTTCGAGCAGCTGTTGACGGCGTGATGAATGTCTGGGTAGCCCCAACCAATAGCCCGAACGACGCCAAGCCGGTAACAGATGACAAGAAACGAGGAATTCGTTCCTACTTTTGGGCCGAGACCAGCGAACACATTTTGTACATTCAGGACAAGGGTGGCGACGAAAACTGGCATATCTACAGCACGAACCTGGCCAACAATAAGACCATCGACCTCACGCCCTTCCCAAAAGTCCAGGCGCGCGTAACGCAAACCAGCCCGGACTTCCCCAACGAGATTCTCGTCAGCATTAACAACCGCAATCCGCAGCTTCACGATGTACACCGCGTCAACATTACAACGGGCGATAGCAAACTCGTACATCAAAACGACGACGGGTTCGTCGGCTTCCTGACCGAAGATGACATGAAGATTCACTTCGGCATGAAGATGACGCCCGATGGCGGGAGTGAGCTATACCGCCAAACAGGTGAGAATAGCTGGAGCCTCTTTACCTCCGTTCCCGGTGACGACAACTTGACTACCGGCCCCATGGGAATGGACAAGTCGCATAAACACCTGTTTATGCGCGACAGCCGAGGCAGGAATACCGGCGCACTTACAATGGTAAATATCGAAACGGGCAAATCCAAGATTCTCGCCGAAGATCCACAAGCGGACATCTCCGGCGTGATGCGACACCCCACCAACAAGAACATCCAGGCAGTTCAATCGACTTACGAGCGAAGGCGTTGGCAGATTCTTGATGATTCCATTCGCGATGACTTCAAGGCTCTTAAGAAAGTCACCGATGGCGAGTTCTTCGTAACAAGCCGAACAAACGATGATTCCCAGTGGACCATCGCCTATTTGATGGACACCGGGCCCGTCAAATACTACCTGTACAATCGCAAAGCCAAGAAAGCCAAATTCCTTTTCACGAACCGAAAAGAACTTGACGACATCAAACTGGCCAAGATGCACCCTGTCACCGTCAAAGCACGGGACGGCTTGAATCTGGTTAGCTACTACACGCTCCCAACATGGACCGACGCCGACAACGACGGCAAACCGAATAAGCCGATGCCGATGGTCTTGTTCGTGCATGGAGGTCCATGGGCACGCGACAACTGGGGCTACAACCCTTACCACCAATGGCTCGCCAACCGAGGCTATGCCGTGATGAGCGTCAACTATCGAGGCTCAACAGGCTTCGGCAAGGATTTTGTCAACGCTGGCAACTTCGAATGGGCAGGCAAGATGCACGACGACCTGCTCGATGCCGTGAGCTGGGCAGTAAAAAAAGGAATCGCTAACAAGGACAAGGTCGGAATCATGGGTGGAAGCTATGGTGGCTATGCGACACTTGTAGGCCTAACCTTCACGCCGGATACGTTTGCTTGCGGCGTTGACATCGTTGGCCCTTCCAGCATCAAAACGCTGCTCGACGCGATTCCACCCTACTGGAAGCCGATCATTAGCATGTTCACAACGCGCGTCGGCGACCACCGCACAGAAGAGGGAAAGAAATTGCTCGCAGAGCGTTCGCCACTTACACACGTAGCGAAGATCAAGAAGCCATTGCTTATTGGCCAAGGCGCCAATGACCCACGCGTTAAGCAGGCTGAAGCGGATCAAATTGTTAGTGCCATGAAAAAGAACAACATCCCTGTGACGTATGTTCTTTTCCCAGATGAAGGTCACGGATTTAGAAGGCCTGAGAACAGCACGGCATTTAACGCCGTAACAGAGGGTTTTTTGGCGCAGCACCTCGGCGGTCGATTCGAGCCATTGAGTGACATCACCGGGTCAAGCATGACGATCCCCGAAGGTGCGGATCAGGTTCGCGGCTTGCCGAAGAAGATCATCGAGCAAACCAAGCCTACCGGCCCGGCGTAAAGGCCGAGTCACTGGCAATAAGTTTCGATAGCATTAGAGCAGGGCGGGTGAAAACCTGCCCTGCTTTTTTTGCCCAGCAAGAGTTGAATGGAGTGGGTACTTGATCTTGCTTCTTGTGCTCTATCGTCGAGGGTCGTTCTCCCTTACTGCAAATGCAGACCTGCTATAAACTCACGATCCGGAGAAGGTGCGTTGTAGCTCGCCGACGTCAACCAAGTCAATATCGTTGTCGTTGTCAAAGTCGGCACACTGGCAAGCCCCGTTGGGCAAACCGCCCGCCGGCCCGCTGATGCAGCCTTGGAACGTGTCGTAATCCAACAAGTCCGTTTGACCACCGACCACACACTCACTCGCCGTCGCGGCATACATTGTCCATTCAATCAGGTCAGTGCCGTCGTTGGGTAGCGTGCCGTCGAAAACGGTAAGCTCCCACAGCCCTGCCAATTCCATGCCATCGAAGTCGGACAGCGTGCCTGGGCCGAATGGCTTGAAGTTGCCGATCGCCGAAGCCGAAATCGGCGGTGGACCCATGGCATCATCGCTGAAGAGTGCATTGATGACCGTGTTTTGAAGGCCATCGTCATCGCCGTCATAAAGCCTGACAGTCGTGCCATTGTGGCTTAGATCGATCGTCAATTCTTCGATATAACTGGTTCCGATGTCCAGGAAGACCACCAGGTCGGTGATAATGCCGGTCTCGCTCACATTGTTTGCCACCACCGTCGCAGGATTCGTGTCAATATCATCGGCTGTGGGACCAGCCACCTCGGTTCCGGTTGTTTCGAACGTAATTTCGATATTGTAGCTGGTAAGGTCCGTTCCATCGCCGGAACTGGTGCCATCGACAATGTTAAGGGGCCAATATCCAAAAGCCTCTGCGCCGTTGAAGTCCGCCAGCGTGCCGGGGCCGAAGGGCTTGAAAGTGCCAATTACCGAACCTACTGTCGGCGGGGGGGCGGCACCCGCATCGTCAAACGTCGCGTTCATGGCAGAGTCATCGGTATCGCCTGCGCCATCGTAAAGCGTCACATCGGTTCCGTAATGGCCAAGGGATACCTTCAGATTATCGATCCAGCTCAACGTGGATTCGTCCATGTCGACGATCCCCAAACCAACATTGACGTCTGTGACCATTCCAAAGAACGGGAAAAAGCAATTAACGGTAGCCCCCGGATTGCCCAGGTCGATGTTGTTCGCCGTTTGGCAGACAACATTGATGGTCTGTGGACGGATGCTAACGGCACAGTTGGGCAAGGCTCCGAGATCGACGTCGAGGACATTGCCATCGGAGACACAGTTGCCAGGCTCAGGTTGAACGATTTTCACGATGACCGAAATAGGGCTATGAATCACATTGACCAGAACGCCAGCTGGGAGGCCACTGATGGTAACTTCGTCAAACTGTCCGACGATGCTGGCGGCGGAGAGTATCGTGAACGACTGGCCGACGGCTGGGACATTGATGAACGTGATGGAGAGATGTCCAGCCAGGGTCGCGGTACCGGCCACGGCAAGGACGTCGTGTTCAGCGCCCGGCATCAATCCTGCGATCTCTGCAGCGTAGGTACCGCCCGGACCTTGCATGTAATCGCCAGTGATGCTGAGCGTCCCAGCTGATGCGCCGGGTGACATGGTCGCGCCGGTGTTGGTCAATGGTCCGCCGGTCGGCTCTAGTGTGCCGGTTCCAGTGAGTGTCCCGCCTTGGAAGTCGATTTCGAAGGCTTGCAGCATCGTATCGACTTTCGTGCTGCCGATGGTCTGGGTGTATCGCCCGAACATAGGCCCTGTGATACCGATCGTGCTACTCACTTCAATTGTGCCAGCGTTGTCGATGGACGACCCGACCGAACCGAGAGAGATGAAGCCCCCATTAACATCGAGCGTTGCACCGGCTTGGTTGGTGAACGTGCCGCCGGGGACAAGTCCACCGGTAGCTGTGATCGCGCAATTGATCGCGTTGAACGAACCGTCGGGGACATTGGTCGGGTTGACAGTAACGGGGCAGGGAATCTGCTGGGCGGATGCCTCGTGGTACATCGCGCCAACGAAGAGACAAGTCAACACGAGAATGAAGGGCCTCCTGAATGCCAGAACCATGTCTCCATCTGTGTAATTCATTCTATCTGTCAGTATCGCGATCATGCTTTCCGCTCCTCTTTTGGTTCCTGAATCGCACAGTCCCAACCTGCCAACTACGACTCCATTTGTCGCCGATGATCTCGTTCAGGGGAGGGCTTTGTAGAATCGCTTAGCAAATCGGCAAGGGAAAAATGCGTCCATCTGTCTCCATGAAACGATTCTCCCTCCAAGAGAATCTTCTCCCCCTGAACAAGGATAGGCACTAGTATACGCCCTCACAGGACCAAACCAAAACAAAAAGACTGCCTGCGCGATTGCCCGTGATGTGGTCAATCATCCGCCAACTTAGGTGGAGGCTATTTATGGTACGAAATGATTATTGTTTGCCCCGTAAGAACGCCTGACTTGGCGCTGCATCGACTGCACACCAACCAGCAGCTTTCACTTCAGCGGCTTCGGGTTGTGCGGCGAGTAGTCGAGGAACTCCCACCGCAGGCTGGCATGGGTCTGCGATTCTCGCCAGCGGTCGATCTCAAATTCCCAAAAGCGATTGCTTCCGCCCGCGCGATTCGTCGCATCATCTTGATCCCAAAGAATCGTCGAACGCCCGGTCAGTTGCAGCGTTCTGTTTTGCTGAAAATCGAGGAAGACAAGCCCAGCACGAGGGTTAATCGCAAAGTTACCTAACGTATTGAACATGCTGTTACCTGCATAGTCCGGAATGCGAAGCGTGCGCTCATCGACAACCTCAACAAAGCCCGGCGGCCCGCCTCGATGTGACGCATCCACGCCACGGTCCGGATCCGCACTCGCAACGAAGAAGGTGTCAGCCTTAGAGATCAAAACAATCTGTTCACGGCTGAGAGAACCCCCGTCAATCGCTGGCAAAGCGTTCTCCACTTGTTCCGGCGCATCGAACCGCATTTCACGTCGCTGGATATACTTCGGGCAATTCGGATAGCACACTTCGACATCCAACGTAAGTCGATCCAATGTCGGGCGCGCGACAGTACCATTAATACGCAGACGGCGCCGTGTGGCTAATTCAAGAAAGAGGGCACCAATTCGCAGATTGTATTGAATGTTGTTCCAGAATGGATCGTGTTCGCTGACTCCATCGCGCGACAGGTCAAACTCGACCCGCCGCTCGTCGGGTACAGCCACGAACCCCGGCGAGCCGAACAGCATCGATGCCCAAATGTTCTGCTGTTCATCGACACTCCCAAGTACGACCATCGGCTGCTGGGCGATAAACTTCAAGCCGCCCTTCATGATCGAATCGGCGAGCACGCGGCCGTTTCGCAGCCCTTCTTCAGATTCTCCGGCGCGTTTCTGAACCTGTAGTTCGCCTTCATGAAATGGGTTTTCGATACGCATGACAAGCTTACCTTGTGAAACGATTTGCGATGAGAACATAAGAAATATTATTCGGCGTCGCAAGTCGCGCTGCCGTGCTCAATCCGCCGCGAAAGCATCCACGAGAATCATCACTGCTGTCAACGCGAAGGTAACTATGATCATGGCTTGTCCGGGAATCATCTTTATCACCATTTGGGTTAGCGATCAATTGCTCATGGAATACCGTAGATAACACAAGCTGGAGAGCGACCGCGGAGAGAGGCGATACGCAAATATCGCCCCTCCCGTCGCCACGTTCAAAATGTCAGAACCGTGTAACCATCCGTTGCGAGTTTTCGCAGGCTGGGCAAACCGGTTGTTCCAGGTACCGGGTTGTCCGT
This sequence comes from Phycisphaerae bacterium, assembly GCA_029260035.1. Lineage (GTDB taxonomy): Bacteria > Planctomycetota > Phycisphaerae > UBA1845 > UBA1845 > OFTM303. The sequence goes on along the minus strand of JAJDEA010000260.1, from coordinate 4,336 downwards.
GATTAGCTCGAACCCGGATTTCTTCGCGTCTTCAGCTCCTCCAAACACATCGGCGCAGCCGCAGGACACACCGGCGACATTGTCTTTCACCTCTTCAAAGAGCGCATGGGCCGGGTGGTCCTCCTTGCTGAGTTCTCCGATCCATCGCGTTCCTGCACCGTTAAACAAGATCGTGACCTCGTCGCCTTGCTGCTTGAAGTCATAGGCAGCAGCGAGAGCGTTAAATACACGGCCCAGCGCTTCCTCGGAGCCAGACTTCGGGTCCGACAGAATCAGAATGGCTGCCTTGGTCGTTACACAGGTATTGTCCTTTGTTTCGGCATGTGGCATTGAGCAAGTACTTGACATCTTATGTTCCTCTCTCGAAAAGTATCCAGGGTTTCACCGAAACGCTCGGTGATATTCTCTCGAAAACACGCTGCCGGGATTCTAACAGCGATGCTATTTCATATTATTGACTTCCAGCGGAAACGCCGTCATCGACTGGCATCACAGCTCCGTTCAACCGCATGCACACGCCAGCTTGTTGCCCGGCGCCTCGACTTCTGGAAAATCTACCTTCGGTTCGGCTACATGATCGAAGTAGTTGGTGAAGGTATTGAACGCAACGTTGGCTACGATCTCAGCGATCTCGCCGTCGCTCACACCTGTTGACCGGACTTGTGCCACATCGTCGTCGGTTACCCAGCCTCGCTCTTCCACGATCCTGCGAGAAAACTGCAACACTGCTTCCGTCTTACGATCAGGCGATACGCCTCGCCGGCTATCTGCAATTTCTTCGTCACTAAGCCCCACCATTTTGCCCAACGCAGAATGCGCGGAGAGGCAGTACCGGCATTTGTTCAACTCGCTTACCGTTAGCGCGATTTGTTCCCGCAACTTGGGCGATAGAACCCCTGAGCTGAGTGCCTGGCTAAACCCGAGATAAGCCTCCAACACTGCTGGCGAGTTCACCATCGTCCGCATCATGTTCGGCGTCATTCCCATTTTCTTCTGCACGCCGTCGAGGAGTGCTCTGGCTTTTGGGTCTGCTTCTGCTGTCTCAATTGCTTTCAAACGTGACATTGTCGCTTCTCCTAAACTGTTTGAGATTTGGCCACTCCCGTTATGGCCGAAACATGATTGGCATTACGCATGATCTGTGCCAGTATCCGAAACATTCGTAAGTCTTTTGTTTACATATAGTTACGTCATATATGAGCCGCCACACAGGATGACGCAAATACGTTATCTACGCAATTACGTTGCGAAATTTCGTAATGATTATACAATAACCACCATGCTAGCCCTCGGCGAACGCATGTCGGTATCGGATGCACTCCAGAGCTTATTGCTCGAGATGGGAAGGCAGCGCGCGCTCGACGGCGTGCTGCGCGTAGTTATCGAACGCCTCGCTGAAGAAGAGCACATAGCCCTGGCCCGCGTCTGGCTCATTCGGCCAGGGGACATCTGCGTGACATGCCCCATGCGGCAGGAATGCCCCGATCAAACTCGTTGCCTTCACCTGGTGGCCAGTGCCGGTCACTCGAAAGCGAAGAATGCTGAATCCTGGACACGCATCGACGGAGACTTCCGGCGCATGCCCGTTGGTACACGGAAGGTAGGTCGAATCGCCGCAACGGGTAAATGTGTGTCTGTTATGGACATCCAAAAAAACGCCGAGTGGATCGCAAGGCCTGATTGGGCGCGCGAAGAGGGCATTCGGGGTTTCGCCGGACAACCTCTCGTGTTCAAGGGGGAAATCCTTGGTGTCATCGGGATCTTTACCCGAACCACACTCGGCCAGCCTTGCCTGGATTGGCTTCGTACGATTGCTGACCTTGCGGCGGCATCTATTGCCAACGCGCGTGCGTTCGAGGAAATCGAATCTCTTCGCGGAAGGCTCGAACTGGAAAACGCCTACTTGCGCGAAGAAGTTTCAGAGGCCCGCGCATTCGGCGATATCGTGGGTAATAGCCCAGCGCTCCGAACGATTATCCAACAAATCGAACTTGTGGCTGAGACAGACGCAAGCGTCTTGATTCTTGGAGAATCCGGAACAGGGAAAGAACTTGTTGCACAGGAAATCCATCGCCGTAGTTCGCGTAGCGGTCGAGCCATGGTTCGTGTCAATTGCGCGTCGGTTCCTCGTGAATTGTACGAAAGTGAGTTCTTCGGGCATGTAAAGGGCGCGTTTACCGGAGCCGTCCGCGACCGCGCCGGTCGCTTCGAGCTAGCCAATGGCGGAACGCTCATGCTGGATGAGGTGGGCGAAATCCCTCTGGAACTCCAAAGCAAGCTCCTTCGCGTCTTGCAGGAAGGAACCTACGAACGAATCGGCGAAGACAAAACACGAGACGCGAATGTGCGAGTCATTGCGGCGACCAACCGAGACTTGAAGGCTGAAATCGATCGGGGCCGATTTCGCCAGGATTTGTTTTATCGTCTTAACGTATTTCCGATCGAAGTGCCTCCGCTTCGCAAACGCAAAGAGGACATTCCGATTCTTGCGGAAGTCTTCCTGCAGAAAGCGGCTAACAGATTCAATCGCAACATTAAGCGGTTGAGCCAAGGCAATATCATGTCTCTGCAAGCATACGATTGGCCGGGGAACGTGCGCGAATTACTTAACGTCATTGAGCGAGCCGTCATTACGTCACGCGCGGGCGCCATTCGATTCGATCTTCCGCAACCCAACTCCGACAAGTCACGCCAGTCCAAAGCACATAATGCACCAGCCGATTCGTCCTCCACTCCATCTAGCACAGTAATCCCTGATGCAGAAATGAAACGACGTGACCGTGACAACATACTGGCTGCGCTGGAGCAAACGAGCTGGAGAGTTCATGGCCCCGGCGGCGCCGCTGAACTCCTGGGCGTCAGGCCAACAACGCTTGCATCGAGGATTAAGCGGATGAAGCTTAGCAAGAACGAATAATGCTACATTCGGTCAGTGTCGGCGCATCTTGGGTACTATATGGTTCAAATCAACCTGACCGTTCCAGATTCAATAAGAAGTGCTTACGCCAAAGGCCGCCGCCATAACCACTCAGGCTACCATCGCTTCGAACAACGCGATGGCACGGAATCAAGATTGCAATTCGGTTATCACCAGACGCCCGACCAACCGCTCTTTGCGCTTTGGGGCGGCCGATTGCCTTGGCAATTTGTTCATAGGATCGCGTTTCGCCGAACGGAATTGTTAGTTGTTGTTGCCAAACAAATTCCTGGAATGGGGTTCCAGGTACGACGAGCGGAACCGAAAAGGTCTTTCTTTTTCCTGCAAAATAGTCCTGCAACTCCGAACGCAAGTGCTTCAGCCTGGCATTGGCACCGGGTACGATGACACCAGATAGTCGTTTCTTGAGTGTGGCGATTTGTCGTTGGAGCGCGCGCCGGTCTGCAAACTCCAGCAAACAAACACCCTCGTCGGTAGCGCAGGCGACCATAGGGCCTACAGGCGTATCGATCGTTTGCGTTTCAATGCTGGTGAGATTCCCGCAGTTCGCAGGCGTAACACCGAACGACTTTTGAAACGCATCTCGAAATCCGCTTAGTGACTCGTAGCCGTGATCGTATGCAGCCTCCGAATCTGAACCCCCTGAACGAATATGCCTTAGTGCGAGACCCATTCGCCTCATTCGATGGTAGGCTTGAAATGAAATATCGAACTTTCGTTGAAAATAGCGCCTGGCCGCGTGAGGACTTATGTCTAGTGCGCGAAGGTCGGCGTCAGTAATTTTTTCCGACGGTGCCGATTCAACCAGCGCCACAAGCTGATCGAGCCACGCTGGCTTGTCATAGCCGATAGCCAGAGGTTTGCATCGAAGGCAAGGCCTATACCCAGCAAGCAGGCAGCCGCGCACGGTAGGCTGGAATTCGACGTTGCGTTTCAGAGGCTTTCGGGCAGGGCATGAAGGAATGCAGAAAATCCCCGTGGTCTTGACACAAGTAAAGAAGACGCCGTCGTACGATGCGTCGCTTTGGAGCATTGCACGAACCATTTCCTTGTCGCTTGGCCGATCCAGACTTCCTGAACGAAGGTCGATATTGCCAGAAGTTTGTTTGGATGTTTGAGCGGACATAGATGTGATCATTGTAGTCTCTCAGGCGAATTCGTGCGTTCGATGCGGGGCAAGAAGTTGCTCGCCCTTTCTGGTCACGAACTTAACGGCTGAATGCTGGACTAGTCTACCGAAATCTTAGCGCGGAACATTGATAGGCGTAAACAAGGTCGCGCGGAGCGTGGGAATGGTTTTCAGCGAAACCGTTTCGGGAGGAAGGCTGTCTCGCGCGGAGCGTCCTGACTCTGGACTTTGGTTTTTCCTGGAAGACCTAGTGGCTAGCCCGCATATTT
>JAJDEA010000259.1 GCA_029260035.1 Phycisphaerae bacterium | reverse complement strand
GTAAGATACCGTGAACAGAGAAGGCAACGCATACTTCGCCGGAGTCTTTTTCGCGCTCAGCTTCAGGCCAGTAAAGTATCGCGACGCGCCGACGTGTCGTAACCGAGTACCCGCTCATACTGAATTATCTAAGTCCGAATTCGGTCAATCAGAATCATCGCAACCGTTGAAAACACGAAAATTGGAATCCAAAAGGGGAAAGCGGAACCAGATTCGATGCGGATGCTCTGCGCAATGAACGTCAGGACATAGCACAGCCCGCAAAGAAGCATGCATTTCCCAGCGTCGCTCAAGACGTTCGCGGGCGATCGGTCAAGGAAGAAAGGAAGCCCCAGAAGTAAGAGGACCATCGAGACAATCGGCGTGGCGATTCGCGAGTGCCTGGTCTGTGTTATGGCAGCGTGATCCGCAATTCCGTCGGCGTAAAGTTGCCGTAACTGTGCAAGGCTGAGTAGATTGATCCAACCTTCTGATTGGCGGAGTTGGATGATATCGGGACTGAGGTCGCTTTCGTAATAATAGATGGGGCGTCGATCCTTTTCCTCTTGTGGCCCCAGCGAAGACTCTGTTCTCAGACGCGTCGTGAGTATGCCGCGGTCCAGTTTCCATCGTCCGCCAGTCCCTTCGTCTGGTGAAGGCTCCCAGGTTGCATGGTCCGCTTCAATCGTGCTGGCGATCGATCCGTTCTCATCGACGGTCATAACCAACAGCCTGCGAAGGTCTTGCGTTGCGGGGTGAAATTTACTTGCAGAAACAAGTGCGTTGTTGCGATCTGGAAGAAAGAGAACCTCGTAAGTGTGTCGGCCGTCGGCGTCGTCGTGATCGCGTGCCAGGAGATGCGCTACAGAGGGGATTGCGAGTTCCGTGTCGAGGACGAGCAGTGAGGTTGTTGTAAGCCCAAAAGCGATTATGGGTGCGGCGACACGGTACAGGCTTGTTCCTGTCGCAAGCATGGCAGTTAGTTCGTTTTGCTTTCGTGCTCGTGCTATTGTAGCCATGCACGCGAAAAGTGTAATGACGCCGGAAAGTTGGGCGAAGTAGAGGAAAATGTTCGGTGCATAGTAACCCGCGACGTTTCTGATGACCTCGGGGAGAGGGTACGATTGCTCAGTAAACTCGTCTATGTTGACAAACAGATCGAGCGCGATGTACAGGCTTATCATGATCGCCAGCGCCGTCACATAGTTGGTCATCAACGAGCGAAGTAGGTAGCGGTCGAGGGTTGTAACCATGCAATCGAATCCTGTTTACCGCCTGAGGACGCGCGTGAGAAGCCATGTATCCAACGCTGCGACGAACACAATCCCCGCCCACATGACCACAAGCCCGGCTATGTGCGTATCGAGGTTTTGAGACATTTGCCTGCCGGTGACAATTGTAATGATCACCAGGAGGGACGGAACGAAGCTGATTCCAAACGCCGTGACGGTGTGGGAGCCTCGAAGAACAATGCCAAGTATTGCACCCAGTATCACGAGAACGAGTGCGCTGGCACTGAAGGCGAATCGCTGATGAATTGTGCCGATGATCCTGCGTACGGTTTCGTCTCGCGCTGTGATCGCCTCGTCTCGCGCGACCGCCAGTACATCGTTCGTCTTGCTGTCGGCTGATGCAAGTAGCATTTCCGAGGTGGAAACAGCTTGCATTTCTTCACGAACATCATCCGGAATCTGAATCGGTCCAATTTTTTCGCGCGCACGTCGATAAGTGCGTGAGCTGTCTCGAATCTCTACGTCAAACAACGTCACATCAATGTCACTGTCCGTCGTGATGTCGCTCTGTGTGACTTGGATAAGCGCTCGGTCGGCAGTGAATTGTCGGTGTATCCCGTCAGCCGTTTCGTCGATCGAAACGTCGTGCAATTCAATGCCTCCATCCCGTGGTACGAGCAGCGCATTTTCGGAGCGAATAATTGTTGCCGATTTTGTGTCATTTAGAGCGATCGAATGATCCGATTGCCAGTCTTTGACGATGTTTTGTAATGCAATGCGCTTTCCGTATGCGCCTCGCAGCTTGGCCATTTTCTTTTTCACGGGGGGCCAATGCTCGGGATTTTTCCAATGAAACATTAGCTCGCCGAGCGTGAGAAACTTGATTTCGTAGGGAAGCAGTCTTGGAAGATCATTGCGCGGAAAGAGCTTCTCTTCCACATCAGTGAATTGATTTGATTCACGATCAAAAAAACTCACGTCGAGCATGCGAGCTGCGATTTGGGCCTTTTCCTTACTCCGGTCGAACAAGAGATCGACGGTGCCTGCCATACCAAATCGAACCCACTCATCCGCTTTAAGCTCCACAAAAGTGACATCGAAAAGCGCAATACGGTTTGGGTTTTCAGGATCGACCGCGAAATCCGCCGCACGCGCGCGCAGTCCTTTGCCGAGTTTGATGCCTCGCGGCTTTTTCAGATGATGCCGAATCATCGAGCTGGGGTCGGCGCCGACCAGTTCGTCGAGGTTCTTGGCCATTCCGGGGATCAGAAAATTGGTGAATCCGAAAGTGACAATCCCCGCAAGCAGGCTCAGAACCAATGTTGGAAGGAAAAGAACGTGAAGATTGATGCCGCAACTTCGGCAAGCCACGAGTTCGTTGTCGGCGCTGATTCTGCCATAGGTTGATGCGGAGCTGAACAGGGCGGCGATGGGAAGCGTAAGGGCAACGGAAACGGGTATCATCAATGCGAGGAGTCGGAACAATTGCCCCGGCGTGACTTCGCCGAGCTTGATCATATTCATAACCCCGCCACCGAGACCTAATACGATGGTCATTGCAGCTGCGGTGAGCAAAAAGGTCTTTCCCATCTCACGGAAGATGTATCGCTGAAGAGTCCAGGGAAAGCCCATGTGTGCCGTCTCAACATCAATCTTGGTTTGCTTCGTCCAATTCCTTACTTTTACGCGCGATGTGATGGTAGGTGTCGAGAAGAGGTTTGCAACCGCAAGCGTCAGATTCCTTTGATGCCCTGCCGAAATCGTGCGTGAAATGCGTGCAAAAGGCCGATATCAGGTTCATTAGGCGCCTACTTTTAGGCCTGAGAACCCGGCACCATTAACGCCTGTGAAATTTATGCCGTCCAGCTACGAAAAAAAATTGATCGACCTCGAACAACTTGATCGGGTCGTTTCCGATGCACGCGAAAACGGCAAGACGATCGTCCAATGCCACGGCTGTTTCGATATTGTCCATCCCGGGCACATCCGCTATCTCGAGTTCGCTCGAAAGCAGGGCGACGTTTTGATCGTTTCGTTGACGGGGGATTCACGAATCGATAAGGGTTCCGAAAGGCCCTACATCTCGCAAGAACTGCGTGCCGAAAACCTGGCGGCGATCATGTTTGTCGATTTCGTGCATATCACCGGCGACGCGACTGCGGAGGGTACGCTGCGACGGATCAAGCCCGACGTCTATGTAAAGGGACGGGAGTACGACGGATCGGATGACCCAGGCTTTCTCGCGGAGAAGGCGGTTGTGGAGGAGTATGACGGGCGGATCATCTTTTCCAGCGGTGAAATCGTCTTTAGCTCGACCGAGCTGATTGAGCACTTGCCTCGCGCACCAGAAATCGAATCTCACCGGCTAAACCTGTACTGCGAGCGATATGGCCTCACGAAAGGCTCGCTTGGAGAAGCATTTGATCGGTTCTCTGATTTGCGCGTGCTTGTTGTGGGCGATATCGTCATGGATCGCTATGTGCTTTGCGACGCGCTGGGTGTCGCGAGTGAGTCACCTATGATGAGCTTGGCACAGCGGGATGAGCGGGTCTATGTCGGTGGAGCGGCGGTGGTCGCTCGACATATAGCTGCGATGGGCGCGCACGCATTCCTGCTAAGCTCTGCTGGAGACGATCCCCAGTCCGAGCGAGTCAAAGAGATTCTTGATGGCGAAGGAGTGGAGTCGCAGCTAATGCAATCTCGCCCCTCTCTCGTCGAAAAAACCCGGTTCCTTGCGGAAGACACGAAGCTCTTCAAAGTCGATCGAGCACAGTGCCTTCCTCTTGACTCTGTTGACGAAAAACACGCCGCATTGATTCTCGAACAGCAATCAAAGGTCGCGGACGCTGTGATTTTTTGCGATTTTGGCTATGGCATGGTTACGAGCGGCTTGCTTCGACGTGTTCTTCCCACGCTAAGACAGAACGTCAAAATATTGTCCGCCGACGTGAGTGGGGGACGCGCCAATCTGCTCAATTTCTGTAATATCGACCTCTTGTGCCCGACGGAGCTGGAGGTTCGAGCGATGCTCAACGACTACGACGCTGGTTTGTCTTCGGTCGCTTGGCAACTCCTTGAGCGGACGCAGGCTCGGCACTTATTCGTTACATTAGAAAAGAGAGGGATGGTTGTGTTTGAGCGCGCGAGTCAGGATCGAACGACCGCAGGGTGGTCGGGCAGGTTAAAAAGCGAACAATTGCCGTCCTTTGCAGACTATGCGCTGGATCGGCTCGGTTGTGGTGACGCTCTGTTGGCGGCCGCGACGCTTTCGCTAACGGCTGGGACGCCCCTCATGCAAGCAGCGTATCTCGGTAACGCTGCAGCGGCGATCGAGATTGCTCGGCTTGGTAATCACCCGATCGAAAAGGCGGCGTTCGAGAAATGGATCAAACTACGTCCCGAACTTCGTAATGTGGAGCCTGCCCGAGAAGCGAAGTCGATGGTCGCCAGCCAATGTTGAGATTTTGCAGGCCGCTTGCCCGGATAATCGGATAGAGCTTGCGGGATGGTGGTTGGACTATCCATAGGGGACCCCCTAAGCTGAGAAGGTGGAGATCGAGCCTGTGCTATCTGAAGAGAAATCCCAAGCGATCATCGAACGAATTCAGCATATCCCCATTGTCGAGACGCTTCAGATGCGGATGGATTCATTCGATGAGGGCGTCTGCAAAGCCACGGTTCCTCGCAAAGAAAAATACGACGGTGTTTATCATTCACTGCATGGCGGGTTGCTGATGACCATTGCGGATAGCATTGCGTGTTTTGCGATTATGACACAAACGGGCCCCGATGAGCCGATGACCACGACGGATATGAATATTCGATTCCTATCGCCGTGCCTGACGGACGTAACTGCTGTCGCAACGGTCGTCAAACTGGGGCGAACGCTGTGTCCCGTAGCGGTTGACTTGTTCGATCAGTACGATCGAAAGGTGGCTGTCGCGCAGGTGACATACATGCGTCTTTCGGATACGCCAAAGCATGTGCGATAAGTTTTGCTTTGTAGCCTACCCTAGCGATTTTTCTAGTCGATGCTGGCTGGTGTTGGCTGAGGATTGGATTCAGATTCTTCGAATCGGCCACCGATGTGCTGGGCCAGGAATTTTTCCGCCCGGCCATAAAAATCGAGCCTGTTTTCAGGTTTGGTGAATCCGTGTCCTTCGTCGGGGTACTCAATGTACTCGACTGGTTTGCCGGCCTTTTTCAATGCCTCAACGAGCTGACGCGATTCTTCCTTACGGACTCTCGGGTCGTTGGCGCCCTGTGCAATGAGTAGGGGTTTTGTGATGCGGTCTACGTTGAATAGGGGCGATCGGGCTCTGAGCAATTCCGCATCCTTGACCGGATGGCCCACGCGATCAAAAAGAATTGGCTCGACTGCCTTCCAATAGGCGGGGATTGATTCCATAAATGTGATAAGGTTGCTCGGGCCAACGATGTCAACGCCGCAAGCAAACATGTCCGGCGTTTCTGTTAAGCCGACGAGTGCCGCGTATCCGCCATAGGCTTCGCCAGCTATGGCAACTCGTTTTGGATCGGTATATCCCTTTCGAACTGCCCATCGTACACCATCAACGAGGTCGGCGTGCATTTTTCCACCCCACTCGCGATTGCCCGCATTGAGGAATTTCTTTCCAAATCCGCGGGAGCCTCGAAAATTGACCTGCAAAACTGCGTAACCGCGGTTGGCGAGCCACTGCACCTTGCCGTTATATCCCCACGAGTCCCTTGCCCACGGGCCGCCGTGAACGAGTAGGACGGTCGGCAGTTTTTTTGCGGGTATACCCGGCGGCAAAGTGAGGTAGCCATTGATGGCAAGGCCGTCGCGGGAGCGGAATCGAATGGGCCTCATTCGGGCAAGTTTGACATTCTCCAGTGCTCTACGATTGGTAAACAAGAGAGATGCCTGCTTGGTTCTTCGATCGTAAGCATAATAGTGGATCGGTCCATCATCCACGTCATAGTGGACCAGCCAGATATGATCCGCATCGTCCCGGTTGATGACGCCAAAATTGCCGCGATGGAAATTGCGAAGTGTCTTGAAATCTCCGGCTATGTCCTTGTCCAGGACGCTCCAGAGAACACGTTTCTTATTGTAGGCTACCGCTTGAACGTGTTTTTTCTTCGGGTGAATCAAGATGTCGGATAGATCGGCGTTCCGATCGTATGCGATTGTATGTTCCTTGCCGTTGGAAAGGTCCATCCTGCGAAGTTGTCCCGTGTTGGCTCGAACGCTGCTGACAACATAAAGGCTCTTTCCGTCAGGCGTGAAACCAATCGGCCCGCTGTTCATCGCATCAACCGCACGCCAGTTGTAAAGCAGACGCCAAGGCTCGTCCGGCCGATTCCGTATATGCAGCTGGGTTCCACCTCGGGGTGTTACGTTCAAGGCTGCCCGAATGCGAAAGTCGTGATCGGCGATCCATCCGACAAACTTCTTTTCATTCCTGGCCAGGAGTGTGAGTTCGCCGGTACGAACATTCAGCCTGTAAACATCGTGAAAGGAAGGATTGTCTTTGTTTAGCGTGACAAGGATTTCGTCAGGAAACTGCGAATCGGTTGCGATGATGCGCGCTTGCACGTTCTCGAATGGAGTAAGGTCCTTTCCCTGAGCCATGTGGTTGACGGCGTCGGCTTCACTGGGAGTCTTTGTGACATTCGCATGGTATTGATCAATGACGATTTTTGCGACCCCTTGCACGCCCTCGAGTGCCTGAACCAAGTCTGCCGGGATTCTCCTCAGATTCATGACATCTGGAAGCGCAGATTTGTATTCGTAGCGAATCTCGCCACCGATTCTCTTTACATAAGCGCGAATCGATTCTCGGTCGGCGCCAGGGGTAACGTGAACGAGTAAGCTCACGTCACCCGTCTTGTTTTCTACGCCTTGCCCTTCTGCGACGTCAACGGAAAAAACGTGCCAGTTCTCATCCCCGTCGCGATCTTGAATGTAGAGGATTTGATCGTTGTTTCTTGCCCAGAAGAATGAGCGTATGCCGCGACGGCGGTCGTGTGTAATGGGGATGTCGTCGGACTTTCCGACTGTGCGAACCCAAACGTTGAGCACGCCATGATCCGGAGCGAGGTAGGCCAGTCTTTTTCCGTCTGGCGAAATCCTTGGATTGCTCTTGTCTGGATTTCCGAACAATGCATCACGCGGTATCAATGGTGGTAGCTCTGCGCAAAGCTGGTCCACTTGGCCCAGGATTGTAATCAGAGCGAATGAAATCAAGGTGGCACGTTGCATTGAAACCCTCATCTGAGTTCGAAGTTCATTTGGCTGCTTCTGTTTTCTCGGCGACAATCTTCAGGTACCTGTCGAAATGTCAAAAAGCGTACCAATCGACTTCGCGACATAGATCGTGCGGCGCGACCATTTCTGTCACCAGTGTATTCTAGGCGATCATACAAGGGAATTACCTGTAATGCTCTGTGTGATGTTGTCAAAAGAGTTCACATTACACAAGCACGCGCGCGAAGATCTCCCTTGCGTTGGATCCAATAGGGCCCTGAAAGGGTCTATCGGACCCTGATGAACTGGCTGGGTAAACGGTAAGGTGGCTCAGGCGGGACGTCTGGTAAATCTCCAATAAAAAATGCAGATTCGAGGCCCACTTTGCATTGGAGTTTATCCAGTCTAGCTGGGAAACGCCTTATCGTAGAATAGCTTGATAGCCGAATGCACGGCGGAGATTCTCGTGGCAATCAATGGCATTTCGTCCTTCAACGCTGGACTTAGCAGCAGTCTATTGTCGTCTTTGGGCACCTCGACAGGAGTTGCCAGCGCGGGCGATTCAGCCGGTGGCAGTTCCTTTGGTCCTGCGTTTATCGTTGGCGGTTCAGCCCAGGCTACCAGTTCCGGACTTTATAGCTCCCTGGCACCTCTGCTTTCTACTTCAACCGGCACAGCATCCCTGCCAAAGAGTGCAGCGCAAGCGGAGTCCGAAAAACTACGCGGAGAGACGTTACGTTCCGCCGCGCAGAGCATTCAAGAGGGTGATTTCGCGGCCGGGCGGAAACGACTCGACGAAGTGCTGGAACGTAACGCCAGCGATGTCAGCGCGATTCGTATCCTGGCATTTTCATACATGGAGGAGCTGGATTACGAGCAAGCGGAACAAATCTACAGCCGAGCCCTTGCGCTGGCGCCGGGCAATGCTGTGATTCGATCTGAGTTTGAAGATTCGCGCACTCTGCAAAAAAGCGACGACGACGTTTTGTCCGTCGCGCGAGGGAAGCTCAAAAATCTGACTCAGCGCAGCGAAGGGCTTCAGTTGCTTGTGAAATTAACGAATCGTAGTCCCGACAACGTTGAGGCATACCTTGCGATTGCCGAAGTCGCCAATAATACGAACGATTTGTCGCGGGCGCTCGGCGCACTGCAGGAAGCCGTCAGAAGTGCCGACCCTCGACAGTTGAGCCGTGTGATCGAAGAAGCCGAGAAGGTGGTCGAAAAGCGTCCCGACGTGGGCCTCGCGCACAACCTTCTCGGTCGGGCACTCCAAAAGGCGGGCCGAACGCGGGAAGCTGTTGTCGAACTCAAGGCTGCGGCTGATATTGCACCGTACAACATTAGCTACCGGTCAGACGTCGCCAGCGCTCTCGCCGGTAGCGCGCAGAGAAAGCTGGACGGCGGTGATGTTTTGGGGGCAGAAAGTGACCTGCAGAGTGCTCAAACCTTCGATCTGTCCAACGGACAGGTTCGTGAAACGACCGCGCGGGTTGCGGCGGCGAAAGCGCGGCGCGATCTCATGCTTGACAGGCCGACGAAATCACTAGCCAGCCTGCACACGGCGGCAACCAAAGCGCCGGATGATAAAAAGTTCAAACAAGAAGTCGCTGGTTTATTCATTCTCGCAGCCGGCAAGTTTGAGGCGAAAGGTGACACAGCCGTTGCGCTAAACAGTTATATCAAGGCCTATGAATTGGACGCCACTTCAACGACCGCTCAAGACAAGGTTGCCGAGCTAAGCCACGCTCGTGGCTTGAATGCGCTCAGCTCGAGCAATTACGACATTGCGATCGATCACCTGAAACGAGCGTATGAGACGGTTCGACTTGACACGACCTATGTCAAAGATTTGGCAAACGCATATGACCAGCGTGGCCAGCAGCGACTCTTGCTCAAGGAAACCGCCGATGCAATAGAGGATTTTGTGGCTGGTTTGGCGCTCGATCCGAGCAACGCATCGCTTGGTACGAATTACGCCAACGCCCTGCAGCAGCAAATCGCGGGTTCATAGTGCTGCGGTGCATATTATCCTGTTGGCAGCGGTAGACATTTTGATGTGTGCTGCAACTCTTAAGCAGGTTGCTTGCGGATTGTGTCGCGCCGGTGCCATCCTCGATCGTGCTGAACAGCCCGTACGGCTCATAGCTGAGTTATTGCAGCAACACGCCCTCATCATCGGTGATCCCGAAGACGTTGTAGTTCGCATCCTGCAGGACGAGGTGAAGCAGAGCCGTCGGCGAGGCACTATCGTAATACCCCACGACCTCGTCAATATAATTCAGTCCGTAGACGTACTGGCGATGAACTGCCACGCCGGTGCCATCGTCGATGTCGTGCTGGATGAGGCGATGGCCGTCGTAGTAATAGTAGTGCGTGACGGGCGTGGTGCCGTCGATGATCTTGACGGTCCGCCAACCGAGCGCATCGTATTTGTAAGTAGGTGAATCACCCGCCGCAACATCTGCGACGCCGTATTCGTTGCACTATACAGATGCGGCAATGGATAATGTTGGACAGGTCATCGACCTGCCCTTCCTTGTTCCAGTCCCAACAATTCCCACGCAATACGACGCACAAGAATGCCCTTATGCTCAGTGACAATTTTGGCCAGACCAGTCATGTCCGAGCCACGTACGAGAAATGGTGTTATTCTTTCTCGCACGAGCTTCCGGATTTCAGCAAGACGCTCTTCATTGCAGTCAGCAGACGTGTCGAAACTCAGCAGTTCAGTGACCATTGGCTCTTCGTTTGGCCACAACTCTTCTGCTCGCGAACGCACATGACATTGCTCATGTCTTGGATTCTCGACATCCTCGAGCACACGAATCCAAAAGCCAAGGTTGAAAAAGTGTGTGGCATCATAGCTAGACTTTTGTAAATTCAAGACAGCAATCACGTCATTATTGCCAAGATACCATGTTGCACCCTTCTTTTTGAAACCTGCAGTTTTCAATTCGGCATTCAAGGATTCTGATAATTTTCGCGTAACAGTCATGGTTTATATGTGTCCACAATCGAACTCCACTCCCCGCCGAATTCTCGCTCAAGTTCTTGGCGGTACCTTTCAACTTGGCGCTGGCCACTTTGAATCGCTCTTGGGTTGTCGGGCTTGAGTTCCCTGACTATCCGGTTCTCAAAATCCACGGCGTCGGCGCGGCGCCCACTTGGCAACTCAAATTCAAACTTGTAATTCCCACCCAGTGCATTCTTGTAATTCTTGTGTGCGGCAATTCCTCTTGCTGCATCTGCAGTATGCCCTCCTGCGTTGCTAGTGAAGCGCCCTTTCGCATCACGTAGCGGTACAACCTTCGCTGCAGCGTTTTTTCCGCCACGGAACCACTTGAGAATGCTTCCAACAGCACCAGCGCCAATCCTGCCAAAGATGGCACCACCTAATGACGCCGTAGCAATCCCCCACTTGTCTTCTCCATCAGCCGCAGCGCTAATACCCGCATCGATCGCGCCTTCAGCAGCGTCTATGCCGACGAAACTAAGTATAGCAGCTGCTGAAGAATACGCGAATAGTGCCAAGATATGGCACATGCTATCTGGAGCGGATTGGGGATGTGACAAATTGCACCGGCAAATTTAGAAAGGTGCATCCAAAACGTACACAACAGTCTATGATACGGTAGCCCACCATAGGTCATCAATTGAGCACGCGCCATAGTCAACATTGTCTGGCACTCTTCTCCCCGCAAGTTCTTCGATTACTTCCTTGTCGACCATGAACAAGTTTTCGGACATAGATTCAACGATAAGGGTTTGGATGTTCTCTAATTGCCCGACGCTTTGGGCAATCTTCTCCTTTATGATAACAATTGGACATCGTCGGCATACGAGACTCAACACCTCATCGTCCGCCATGATCCTCCCCCAGTTTTCAGGTACACCCTCATCCCAATCTACAATTGACTGGGGAATAATCTGTGAGATTTCGTGCAGGTTCTTAAGGAATGAAGTACGCGTCCAAGATTGACGTTTCGACAATGCCTGCTGAAATACCGCGGTCAGTTCTATCATAATTAGGGGCTCCCAGGACTACCATGAACAAAGCCTGTGTTTTTGCGGTAAAGGTTCAAGTTAGAAGTTAAGACACCTGATTCTCCATGGACGCCAATAGGACTGTCGAAAACAACCTTTGCTTTATTGCCAGCCCAAAGTCCAGAATCATCCGCATACGCAGCTGCATCCAAGACGAGTTCTTTCTCATTAATAGAACTCAAAAACTGACTTTTGCCACCAACTAATGAGCCAGTCGCGTGAGGCGCCATTGCTTCGTCTTTAAGGATGTACTTGCCATTTGTTAGCTGTCCGTGCCTGTTCGTTGTGATCTTGGGAGATGCCCATTTTCCTGTTCCCTTTGCAGCAGTTTTACCCCGTCCGTAGAGCCCTTGCAACCTACTGCTTGCCCAGGTGGCGGCCCGCCTAACGAGGCTGGGAATTCGTTTGGCGCCGTTAAGGAGTTTGCGCCCACCACTGAGAAGTAGGCCAAGCGCCCTGCTTGCAATCGCGGCCTCCGCCATGATGGCGCCGCCAATGAGACTCGGGTGCGTTGCAAATGCAACCGCGACTTCGTCGTACTGAATCATCGCATAGAGGTTAGTGGCCGCGATAGTAACGCCAACGACTTTGGCCAAGAGCGTGTGTGCTGCCAGGAAACTCGCCCCTCGCACATAGGCCCTCGTGCCCGCTGAAGCGAGTGCGTCAAGAAACAGGAATTGCCCTGCCGGATCACGGCCTGTGATTGGATTGCTTCCGACGAATTGGTAGACGTTTGGGCCGTCCGTGTACTGCCCGTTGGCGGTCACTTGCGCAAGAGCCCTGGCAGTTTGAGCATTTCTAAGAAGAGTGCTGACAAGAATTAACGCCGTCTCGTTCGGGTCTTTCTGCATGAACCTGCCGATTGCGGGTCGGTAGTATCGGCCTCGGAAGTAGTACAGGCCTACCTCCGGGTCGTAGATCATGCCCTGAAAGCCGTGATCGATCAGCAGGTCGCTTTGGGTTTGTGTCGCGCCGGTGCCATCCTCAATTGTGCTGAATAGCCCGTACGGCTCGTAGCTGAGTTGCTGCAGCAATGCACCGTTATCATCGGTGATCCCGACGACGTTGTAGTTCGCGTCCTGCAGGGCGAAGTGAACTAGGAGCAATGCTCTCGCAGGAAGGATTCAAATTCGGCTAGAGAATCGTGGGCATCGTCACTCGCTGCATCACTGCCCGGGTCAATGCGTTCGAGCGGATGAGATGTCAAGAAGTCTGAAACCGATCTGAAAACGCTTGCGGCCAGCACATGTGGTGACAGAGTTGTGATGAGACGATCACGCGTGATAACCTGGATACGGCCATCACTGGATTTCTTAAATAAGATAAAGAAACTCGATTCAATCCCGAAAAAACGAAACTCCTTCAAATCTGTCGTTAGTAGTTCTTGAAGGCCATCCAACAAATCAGGAATAGATGCAAATACCATCATTGCTGGACACTTATCGGCAGAGCTTACGCGAATATCGTCACTGACAACCGTGATATGACCCAGATCAAGCCCATGCAAGGGGTCGCCCTCAAAGAGCGGTGAAACATCGAATTCTAACCTAAGCATAGTTAAATACTACAAGTACCGCTAGTAGAGTCAACGCATATCACGGAGGGGAAATATCGTAATGAGCCGGTTTCCATCTTTTGCATCCACTATGGCTCTGATCGTAGCCACCTTCCCTCCTATTCTGGCACGTTTTTCATATGTTTGCTTTCGTCTCGAGGTTTTTTTTGTAACAAGCACGCCTTTGCCGACTACAACGTTTGCCAGCTTACCGATCTGGCTGCGTGTCACTCCCCTTGGAAAAAGATGTCCGCGCCCGCGTGGATGGATTCCAGTAATGTGTCTTCCTTTGATATGGATCCATCCTTCTTTTAGATTCCCAGTTAAGAGCTTTGGCCTGATTCTTTTTGCGACTCCATGCAAGGTGTTCGCAAAGCGTGTTCCGTGTCTCAAGCCTTGGACCGTTCGCGCGGTCCTAGTTCCCCGTTCTGCACGACCCACTGCGGTCCCAACCGCAGTGACTTTGGCAAATACACTCAATCCTGCGAATGCGCCGTCAACTGGCGCCCAGATAAGCTGCTCAGCGTAGTAATCTGCAAACTCAGAGAAGCCTTCGGAGATTCCGGCAGCAGCATGCGCACCAGCCGGGAGCAAGGCAACGCTCCCACCCCAGAACGAACCGAACGTAGCCGCTCCTTGCGTACCCAAATAGGCAAAGTCGTTCCCGACAATCGAATTGTAGATGTCATCGAAGTCTCGCGATATCAGCAAATCATTGGCGAAGTTCTCATCAGGAAACTCCAATCCACTAATCGAGTCGAGATACTCCAGTCCAGCAGGATCGGTTCTCATAGTCGGGCCTGAGCCGACAAATTCAAACACATTCATGCCGTCGTCAGTCTGGCTATTCAGCGCAAGATCAACGTCAACATCTATCGTCCCACCATTGAACTGAAGCGAAGTCAGCATTAGTCCTTGACCATTCGGGTCGCGTTGGTTCCAGCGGGCGGTTTTGGGATTGTAGTATCTGCCGGGCGTGTAGTAGAGG
>JAJDEA010000258.1 GCA_029260035.1 Phycisphaerae bacterium | reverse complement strand
GACGAAGCACACATCAACCTCGGACAAACCGCCACAAGGAATCAATCGCCGCCGTCTGGTGCTGCGACTAGCTTGCCTGCCTGTGTTCATCGCCCTGTTTATGTTTCTGCCTGCTGGCACATGGGCGTGGCCGAAGGGCTGGGTGTTCGTCCTCGTTCTGCTGGCCGTCATTTCAGCAGTATTTCTTGTTCTTCACCGTGTGAATCCCGAAGTCATCGTCGCCAGAAGTCGCTTCCGCGAAGGAACGAAAGGCTGGGACAAGATTCTGCTCTGCTTTTACTTTCCAGCGATGTTGGCCGTCATACTCGTGGCGGCCTTGGATGATGGCCGATTCCACTGGTTCCCGGTTCCGTGGTGGGTTTGCGGTGTCGGCTACGTTTTGCTGCTTGCCGGAATAGGAATCGTCACTTGGGCCGAAGGCGTAAACAAGTTCTTTGAAGTCACCGTGCGGATTCAAACGGATCGGGGGCATTCGGTGATCGACACCGGCCCCTATGCCATCGTTCGACATCCCGGTTACGTCGGAGGGATTCTCCATGCAATCGGCATGGCACTATCGTTGGGTTCTGTGTGGGCATTGATTCCTGCGGGTTGTGCCTCAATGGTGTTGATCGTGCGGACCCGGTGGGAGGATCAGACGTTGCAGGAAGAATTAAACGGGTACAAGGAATACGCAATGAGGGTTCGGTACAAGCTGATTCCGGGCGTATGGTAACGACAAATTCGAGGAAGACATCAAGCTGTGGTGATTGTCACCGCAGATTCACTTCACCGACTGGATCAACGCTTCCTTCGCCTTCCGTGACATTGCCTTGATCGCCAACTCTCGTTTTAACGCCTTGCCTTTGGTCGTCGGTTCTTCTTGATACACCAAAGTCACCGGCAATCGGCTACGGGTGTAGCGTGATGCTGTGCCTGCGTTGTGTTGTTCAATCCGTCGCCCCAGGTCATTCGTGATGCCCGTGTAGAGCGAGCCGTCAGCACATCGAAGAATGTAGACAAACCACCGCTCGGCCAGTTGCTTCATCAGCTTCAAGACAGCGACTTCCTTGGCCTTGGCTTCGACCTCAACGGTTAAGGACAGCCCGTTCCAGCATTGAGGAAAGTCTCGCAGACTAATGAAGTCGTGATGTCGTCTTGGTTTTGGTCCCTTCCAGCCTTCTATCGGACTGGAGATGTGGAACATTGGCTCTCGGTCCCAGGTGGCGATTGCCTGCTCAGTCGCTTCGTCAATTGAAAGCTCATCTTGATTGCAACGGTGATGATGCACGTCGTAGACCAACGGGATGCCTTCTGCCTGACACAGCGGCAGCAGTTCTGATGGCGTGTAGGTGGTGTCGTCATTCTCAACCGTCAATCGGCTTCGTGCCGGTCAGATAAGCGACCCAGGTTGCGGGCGAACCGGGCCAGAGCATCCGGCTTATCGCCATATCCACCGCCTCCGTGGATGTTCACAACGTCAGCCCCGACCCACTCAGCAACTTCGGACTGGTATTCGAGTTCCTCGATGGATCGGTCTACAACGTCAGGTCGAGGCGAGTTCAGTACAACGAATTGATCGGGATGAAAGCACGTTCGGATGTCGTGATCTTTTGCAAGTTGTCCGCATGCTTTGAATTTTTGGACGATCTCATCGCCGTCAGGAAGATCGGAAACGTCGTAGCCGCATTCGCCGTGCGATTTGACTGGCAGAATTTGGCTGTTGATGCGAAAGCAGCCGATGCCGTTGTCAGCACAGAATTGGAGTGCTGCCTGCAACGCCTCAGCGTTGGTCATACAAAGCGCCGACAACTTGGCGAGGGCAACAGCACGATCCATTTTGCCGATGGCCGTGACTGTCGTATTGCGGAACTTGATCGGTTGCTCAAGAAAGATGCAGCACAGGCCGAGGCGAATTGACGACGAACGTGTTGCGCTGTTCTTCAAGTGATTAGGGACGTCCGCGGTGCGTTTGTGATTCACGTTATTGAGGCAAACTCGGAGAACCTTGTGCCAGGAAGAGACGGCGAACGGCGTGACGATCGAAAACGGAATGGTGACATCGTCTGAGTTTTCGTTACCAATTTGTCAACTTAGTGACCGGAATCGATGCCCAACTCGTTTCGGGTAAGATTGGTCAGTTTGACTACTTGGCCCGAGATTCGCTCAAAGCGTTTGGCCAATTCTTCCGGCAAGTCGTCCAGAGTGATTCGTTCCTGGTCATTCTCGGTCCTGAAGCCACGAAACCAGCTTGTCCAACTCTCGCCCATGTCAATGATCTGAATCAAAGCATCGTCGAGTGCCATGGGGCTTCGTCGTCGGCGACCACCTTTGCTTTGTTTTCCATGCCGTTTTTTGATCTCCTGCCAAAGCCGACGTGTTGACCAACCCTCCTCAGCGGCTTGTTTCTGCAAATCGGTCCGTTCATTCGATTTAGGAACTGACAATAAGGCAAGGATGTGCGCGCGACCAAGCGGATTACCATCCGGACGACGTAATTCGCATAGCGTTTTGAACTGTGCTTTGGTGTACGCCCGAGCGAATCGTCTAGCTTGGTCGTAGTAATCACGACAATAATTTCCACGCGTGGCAAAGTCTTTCGTGATTCCCGGGCTGTAATCACGCTTTCGAGGGTTCTTTTCGTCAGCCTGAAGAACATCGAGGCCGATTTCGTAGAACCGCTGCAATTCCTCGATCGGGTCTGCACTTGGTTGGATTGTCCTGCGTCCCGTCGATCGTGTAGCCTTTTTCTTCGTCGCTCTGCGCGCCGTTCGTTGCGTTTTGGCCATGTGATCGCCCTGAAAATATCAGCGTTAATGAAACTGAACGTGCCATATTCTGGATCGGCCATACAGGCCGCGCGGCTGAATTGGATTACCGGATGCTTCACTATCAGTATTCCATCATAGTCAATACGAAACTGCCTGTTCGTTTCAAGGCAGCCAGCGCCATTTACAAGTGACTAGATTACAATCATCATCGCAGGCGAACTGCAACTCGATTGCGAATTCGAAATCCAACCCAAGCGAAGATGTATCGTACTTCAGACGGCGAACGAACATTGCAGGGCTCGGAAGCCCAATTGTTCCGCGAAGCACTCGGTCGACTGGTCGATGACCTTTTGACGGATGGCGACGACAGTATTCCGATTGGAATTCCAGCCTTTGATCGACTGCAAATGGCGCAGAGACTCGCACTGCTGGAAATCGTTGGAAGCGCCCTGTTGAACGATGACGCGCCACCGCCACGATTAACTCAGCCGGTCGAAGCCACGGTCGCAGCGATATTTGAGCAAATTCGAATTGAGGTGCATTTTGAGATCGACGAAGAGTCAGAAGCAGACTGGAATTCGTGGCGGCAAAGGATTCTCGATCAGTTTGATCCA
>JAJDEA010000257.1 GCA_029260035.1 Phycisphaerae bacterium | reverse complement strand
ATGCAGTTCTTCAAACCTGAGAATTACTTTGCCGTGCGAAAGATTCTTGTGCAGGCGGGCAGGCAGGATTTGATTGGTGAAGGCTGTGATACACTCATTCCCGCCCGCCCCCCGAAGGCGGCTATTGAAATGCGCAGAAGTCAAGCAGTTCGGCATGGGGATCGCGGTTCCAATTCACGCGCGAATCGAAACGAAGACCACGTTCACTCTCAACGGCGGACGCCCGGACAGGGATATCGCCCCGGTAGAACGTCTGCGAAGCGGCGTAAGCGGATGTGAATTGTTGAGGATGTTGTGAAAAAAGAAGAACGGCCTGCCAGGCGGGCTGACAGGCCGTTTATGGGTTGATCCCCTCCTACCTTTGATCAACCCAATGTATTTTTGATAGGTGCGGCCCAATCACCGCAGTCTCTTTGACATCTCTCTCGCCATAATTGGCGAATCACCGATTCCCAAGTGGTTCCCGGTGTGTCTATCGACGGAAGAAGCGTCATCGCAATAGCACCGACGAAGATATCGCTTAGACGGGCTATTTGATATTGCCGCGATCATCATTAGCCACGAACGGCGACACTTAGATCCGCAAGTGTAAGCCCGTTCTTGTCGTCTTCCAACGTTGCTTAGAGAAGATTAAGGTAGTCAGGTTGATGGTTTTGGAATGTGGCTTTGACGGATCAAAAACCAGACCCGTGTGGTTTCTATCAGCTTTCAGCGACCGTAGGATTGTGGTTTGGCATAGGCCTACCTTGTCCGGGCGGTAAGTAGACATGAATAGCGGTGCCTTCATTGACTTCGCTGACGATCTGCACAAAGCCTCCTGCGTTTCTGACCGCTGCGTACACGACAGCAAGGCCCATTCCGCGAGGGCCTTCAATCGTTCGGGGCTTGGTTGTGAACAAAGGTTCAAACAGGCGGGACTTCACTTCGTCGGTCATGCCCGTACCCGAGTCGGAAACCACCAGGACACCATGGTTTGCTGGCGGGTGGTTTTCGAGCGGATTGGACGTGACAGCGTACTTTGTTTCGATATTGAGTTTGCCGCCGTTTGGCATCGCTTCCTTGGCATTGCGTATCAGGTTAAGCACTACGCGAGTCAGATAGTCGCGGTCCATCCTGACGAAGACGGAAGAATCGAAACTCTTTTGAATTTCAAGATTCGACAGGAATGGTTCGTCAAGCGAATCGAGAATTGTGCTTGTTGTTTCCGAAAGGTCCAGCGGTTCCGGCGTGCCTTCGTCAGCTGTGGCAAAGCTAAGAAGCCGGGGTGAGAAATTGGCCGCCTCCTGACAAGCGAGTTGAGCCGTTTTGACCCTGTCGGCATCTTTGCCGTTGTTTCCACTTGGACCAATCAGCGAAAGCGTGGTTACGGCGCTGTTGAGATAATTCTTGAAATCATGTGCGATGCCTCGCGCGAAATTGACGGAAGCTTCCATGGTCTCTGAGCGTCTGCCGAGTCGGCGGAGGTTGGCACGCTGTGTGGCATCGCGAATGACGATTGCGGCGTATCGGGAACCGTGGTATTCAACGGGATACCCCATGATGTCCACGGTTGTTCGCTCTTCGTGTCGACCGGGCCATTCGATGTCGATTTCGCGCAGCGAAACCCCGGTGCCGATGACGCGGGTCGTCACAGCTTGCCAATCCCATGATGAATCTTCCCATTCCGGCCAAACGTCCAGGATTTTTCGGCCCACCGCCTCATCGGGATTGGCGCCAAGAACCTGTGTATCGCTATCGTGGTATTCAAGAATAGTCCCCTCGGCATCGCAAATGAACAGTGCGTCTCTGAGGTTCTCAAACAGAGAACGATATCGTGATTCGGATCGCCCGAGGGATGCAGCCATTTCGTTCAACGATGTTCCCAAGGTGCCAAGCTCGTCATCGGAGTTGACCTGAACGCGGTAGTCGAGATCACCTGCTGCGAATTCTGCTGTGGCTTTGTGCAGTTTGGTAATGGGTGCGATCAGCCAGCGATGGACGACTTCAGAGCCCGCCAGAACAAGGACGCCGCACAGTGCAGCGACAAGCGCTGCAAGCCCGAGTAGCTGGTTGTTCGTCGAAAGGAGCAGGTTCACGGAATCATTCCTTGCCGATTCGAAGGAAGATTGGATGGTGCGTAGGCGAGAATTCAAAGCCGAAGCCAAATCAGACTCGATCGATTCAGCGAAAACGCGATTGGCCTCATCGAACTCTGAATTCTGCACGAACACGAGGCAACGGTCGTATTCCTCACGCAATCGCTTGGTTAGCGAAGCCACTTCCTTCCAGTCCCCCCCTCCGCGACGATTAATGCCAAACTGCGATGTTTCACCTAGTCGCGTCAGAAACGCGTCGCGGTCGGCAAGATATGCAGCGTTCACCGTGCTGCGGGACTCGACGATGTCGCGGAGCCGAAGAGTTTGACGTTGAGAGGCAAGGCGGAGTTGTTCGACTGTGCTGGATTGGTCAATTAACTGTTCGAAGCTCGTGATCGCGTTTTTCAAGCGAAGTTGCACGCCATAGATAGTCGCAGAAGCTGTGACGACCGCAAAGACGGCAAAGGCACCGTGAAGGATGATTAGTTTCTTGCGTAGGCTCATTGTGCGTGACGTTGGGTCTGACTACTTGCCAACCTGAGCCTGATACGCCCAGTTCCAATCTTCGCGCGCAGGGTCCTCGCTGGAAAGAACATGCCCGCCTACAAAGGCCACATTGGTCTTTCCATCGTGACGGGAAGATGGCATCCAATGATGGCCGGTGGAATACGGGTCCGAGGTGTTCGGCAGAGGCGGCGCGATATAAAAAGGATCGAGGTTCCGCTGTGCTGCTTGTCGGCCGTCCACATCGATCACTAACGGCACATACGGGTGATTCATAATACTTTCCGTGACGCGCGAGCTTCTTGCGGGAGCAAGAACTCTTCTTCTCTTAAAAGTCATCACGCTTCGGTAGAGTCGCATGTTCATTGCGACGGAAACGTCTTCGACCGGCCCGATGGCCTGCCTGCCGCAAGGGAACCCTTTTGTTTTCGTCAGCTCTTTGGCGCCGGCTGGGCACATCATGAGTTCACTGTTCGTGCTGAGTAGCACGCGATTTTCGTTCTTCCTGTCCCAAAATTCATCCAGTCCATAAAGGCTGTCTTGGAAGTCATTAGCCATGAATCGCTTTCGTCCAAGTGATTCGCTGTCGCCCTGGTCCGAGGTCCCGTCTGCGAAATATTGAAACTCAAGCGTGACGGTGCGCATGTTTGAAGTGCACTTGAATGCTTTCATCTGGTCAGCGACGGAGCCGATGGCTGGCAGCAGAACTGACAACAGAAGACCCATGATTGACATCACGACAACTGTTTCCAGGAGTGTGAATGCGACTTTCGAGTGAGGACGACGGCGCGCAGCGTACCCGTATGAGGGTGATCGTCGAATGGATTGATCGTGCGTCGTAATCACGAGACGTTCTTTCTCATTCCTCTTCCAAGGTCGCATACGTAGGTGAGAAGTCAATGAAAGAACCGAAGGCTGCTTTTGTCGGCCCCATCATGAAAAATCGAAAACGCAAATAATCCCGATGATCGACTATGTCATCCAAATTAAAGTCAAGTCGAAGGCACTCGTTATAATTCGTGGAATTTGGGTTGCGTGCAAAACAGTTTTGCATCCAACAGTAATCCGCCAGGTCGACGGCTGCGTCGTCGTTCGAATCACCTGATCGGGCAGCCAGGAAGCTATCCACGGCATCTACTGTACCGTCGTAGTTCAAATCGAAGATTGAGAAGCCGTAGGGGTAAGCCGCCACATCAGTAGCGCCGTCCAAGCTTCCATCTTGGCCGTCAGTGGCTGCGATGAAACTGTTGATTTCATCTCGATCATCGCTATTGACGCCGTACTCTCCATTGACGTCGCCACGAAAAACGTTGGGGTAGATGTCTGTCCAGACAAAGTATTGGCCCGAAGATATGGGCAAGTCGTAGGTTGAACCCAAAAGGGCGGTCACCCGCCAAGTGAGTGGGTTGAGATAATCGGCCGCCGTATCGCCTGCCCAGTCGTAGATGATGGCTTCCTCAGGCTCACGGGTCGGGAAATCCTGAAGGAATTCAGCACTATCAACAAGGTCCGCCAGCCCCTCCAGGACTGACGCCTGGTCCGACGCATTTCCGTTAAGTGGTTGAGGGGGTAGCCCAGTGACGAGTGACGATCCAAAATTTGTAAGTGGAAGAACAAGTGTTATGAAAGTCCGGTTACTTGTCGGGTCGTGGCGAAACTGCAGAAAGCTGGTGGGTACATATTCGCCCGACACCGAACCGCCCCATGCAAGGCTATAAGGCTCAAACCCATGGGAGCGATGCAACCATCGGCCAAGGATGTTCCAGGTTTCGCCTGATTCGAATGTCAAGTCGTTGTCCCCGGCGATCTCGAAAATGTCCGTTGGGTTGAATTGCCCGCCGAGCAAAGCCAGGTGGAATTCCTCGCCACTTCGTTCCACATGAGGCTGGCTCTGGAAATCAGTATCTATTGCAGCACCGTTCAATGCAATGCGATCGAGATAATAACCGCCATTGGGTTGGCCTCCGAATCGCGCGAGGTTGCTGAGGTAGCGATACTCCGGTGCGATGATCTCGCCGCCTGAATCCAGGTTTTGATCCATATCAATTTCGACGAAGCCGTAAATCGGATGGGGTCCATATTGGAATGGGTTGAAGAAAAATGGATCGTTATGCCCGGGCGGATTCACCAAGCCAACTATTTCCAGCTGGAGTAGCATGAATTCGCCAGTCGAGTTAAAGGTGCCGGTGAATAGGTCCATCGAGGGAACAAGCGGGGACCATGTGCCGAGCGTTATTTTGCGTAAATCGACAAGTCGATGGGCAGTGCTGTCAAAGATGCCGGTCCCGCCGGGGTCCGTAGGGCGGGCAGTTTCGTCGCCGAGCGGATCGTTAAAGGAGACAAATTGGCCTCGAGGTGCGGTGGTGCGGTTGTTCGGTCCAGCATATGCCGAGAAGGCGAACGCCAGGAAGGGCAACAGCCCGAAGCAGATTTGCGTTCGGTTTAGGGCAAGTGTTGACATGGTGATGTCGCGACGGACCATTGTAATTGAACCTAACTGTTGACTCCGATAGCCTGCCCACTCAGCCATATCCGGATACCTGAAAGGCTATTGCGCACGCTTGTGGATTTTACGCTTCGGAATAGTTCCTCGATACGATACAGCGTATTTGGCAGATTAACAACATTCATAGCTCGGTTGCGCCTATCAATGCCAAATTTCAACCTTGAATTCGCTAAGGTTAAGAAAGAATATATCCCTCGCCGCGAACCGTGTGAAGAATCCTTGGATAGACTCCTCCTTCGAGTTTATTTCGAAGATAATTCGCATAGACGTGAAGCACGTTGCTGTCATGTACTGCTTCATCTCCCCACACTTCTCGAAGAATCCGATCCTTGGGAAGAACTTCTTCCGAGTGGCACATGAAATAGGCAAGAAGGTCAACTTCTCGGGCTGACAGTGTGACTTCACGATCCTGTCGCCGAACGCAACGCTTGACCAGATCAAGTTCAACATCCCGGTAACGAAGGACGTGGTCGTTCCTTGTGACCGATCGCCTAAACAATGCTTCAAGCCGCGCCATAAGCTCCTCTACAACAAATGGCTTACACAGATAATCATCGGCTCCGGATTGCAGGCCCGCAATTCGGTCCCCCACGCCGCCACGTGCAGTGACCATGATGATAGGCGTTTGGCTGTCTGACTTGCGATATTGTCTGGCGAATTCCATTCCGTCGCCGTCAGGGAGTCCCAGGTCGAGGACGATAGCGTCAAAGCGTGGGCCATTCGTTATTGCGCTCCGTGCGTGATCGAGCGTAGGGGCATGATGGAACCTCATCTGACGAGCCGCGGATTGCTCCGCGACGGCGGAAACCACTGTCGGATCATCCTCGACGAGTAGAACGTTTCGAAAAGTCTCCTTTGGCTGATGGGTCATATTTATCATTGAAGCCGCTTCCTTCCGGCGCGATAAAGAACGCGCCCAGTTTAATCAAGCATTATACGCGAAAATGGACGCTTGCCCCGACAAAATCCGGGATAATTGAATGCCGAATATTATCGGTCTCAAGCTGGCCAATTCGCATGTATTCCGAATACACTCAGCATGCACCGAGACCGAAAAACCGGCCTTTTTGCGTCGAAACCGAATCTAACCCAACCATCTTACCAGATCGATTATTCGGACAATAGCCTCCTTAGTCTAGGTTAATGATTCGACTCTTTGACACGAGTTTTGGGTTTCTAGGCGGAGCATGGCTCGTCTTGGTTGGAAGCGTGGAAACACGCCACGCGAGAGGAGGAACTGGCTGGTCTGGATTGGCCTTGTATCATTTGCCGAGAGAGGCTACCAGAGCGAAAACATGTGGGTGAGGTAGCAAACAGTAGTCACCGGACTTCTCAGAATAGACTTGGGACCTTACGAGATGGCAATCAAACGAATCGGTGTCGATATGGATGACTTTCGGCTCGACACAAAAAGCGCTTTTCGACAAGCCGCCGACCTGCGGTTTGGTCGCGTGGAATTTGCGACGGTAGCCGGAGAGTTGAGTCCTTCGGCACTTAGCAAGAGCGGCAGACGCCATTTGGCGCGTTTGGCTGCGGGTTCGGGACTGCAAATCGAGGCACTGGTTGCGGATATGCCGGGACTGCAATTTGACGATCCGAAGACAGTGCAGGAGCGGGTCGATAGAACCTGTTTGGTTATGGAGTTAGCCGCAGATCTGTGCGTTCCCACTGTTACTGCGCATGTTGGCAAGCTCTTTGACGAATCCGCATCATCCCCATCACAGCTTGTGACGGCTGCGCTTCATCAAATAGGCGAAGTCGCCGATGCGACGGGTGTGACCTATGCGATTCGGCCGACGGCTGATTCGGGAGAGCAGTTGGCTGAGGTTTTGAAAACGGTGTTATGTCCAGGCGTTGGCATTGGTCTTGACCCGGCGTCAATGGTTATGCATGGCGTCGATCCGTTTTCCATGTTCGATCACATGGCTGACAAAATTACAGTGGCTTTCGCCCGCGATGGAACGGTTGGGAGTGCCGAGCGAGCAGGGACCGAAACGCCCCTTGGCGAAGGCGATGTGGATATGCTCGGGGCGTTGTCGCGTCTCGATGATGCCGATTACGCGCGGGGAATTATTCTCCGTCGAACTGCGTCAGCGAATCCTATCGAAGACTTGCGTAACGATCGAAGAAAATTGGAAGCGATGCTGGCGATGGCTTGACGAGGTAATGCTCACCTCTGGCGTTCGTCTCTACAGCAGCGAACAGTCAATTGTTGCGGCAAGCGGCTCATGTGCTCGAGTAAAATCGTATTTCCGAACGCTACAGTAGATTAGAGTTCGCGTAGATGCCAGCCGCCGTCTACATGGAACACCGTTCCGGTACTGAACGGGAAATCGCCTCGTGCGATCGCGCCCACCGCTTTGGCCACTTCTTCGGGCTTGCCCCATCGGTTGATTGGTGCCATTCCTTTGGCGAATTTTTCATTATAATGTTGCTTGACTGCCTCATCAGATGTCATGTCCGTCTCGATGATCCCCGGGCAAATCTCATAGACGTTGATGCCATATTCGGCGAGGCGTGCAGCGAACAGCTTGGTCACCATGCTGACACCCGCCTTGCTCAAGCAGTATTCACCGTAGTTCTTGGCTGTTGTGTAAGAGCGAAGGGATGAAATATTAACGATGTCTGCTCGTTTGATGGTCTTGGATTGCATGAGGTCGATCATCGTGTTGGCCACGCGCTGCGAAAGGAAATACGGCGCACGCAGGTTGGTATTCATGACTTCATCGAAACTATCCTCGTCGGTTTCGAGAATGTCTTTTCGAATGCTCGGTGCAATGCCCGCATTATTCACCAGTAAATCGATTCGACCGAAACGCTCCAGGGTAAATGTCACCAGCAAGTCGCGGTGTGATCGTGCGGAAATGTCTCCCTGGCAGATTTCGACAGGGGATCCAATGGACTCGATTTGCTCGCGCGCGTTCTCAGCTGCTCCGAGGTTTTCATTGTAGTTGACGAGAATGGCGTAACCTGCCTTGGCCAGCTCCAGCGAAATGGCTCGACCGATTCCCCGCGATCCTCCTGTCACTAGCGCCACTTTCTGTTCAATCACCTTTGGTACTCCAGGGTGTATGATTCGTGTGCTCGGTCAAGCAGGGCATCGCTCGGACAAGACAGCTCTGAGAACGGTTGTTCATGGTAGTCGAGCTTATTGAATGTGGAGATATGCGCATAAAAAAACCAACCGCAAAATGCCAGCGTTTGGGCGTCGGTTGGTTTTGGATTGGCTTTCTATCTACGCGTTTCCATCTCGTCTTTTTCGACTTTTCGGATCATCTTCCTGCTCTGTCGACGCTTGCGCTCAGACGGCTTTTCGTAATAGCTGTGACGCTTCATATCGCGCGTTAGCCCTTCGCGCTGGCAAAGTCGTTTGAAACGTTTTAACATCTGCTGGATCGATTCGTTGCCGCGCGGTCTTACCTTAACCAATTTAGTTTCCAATCCTTAATCGACTGCCGTTTGCTTCATCAAATATCAAAGTCCCGTTCCACAAGATCGGGAAGGGCTACTGTAACATGGCATTGTGCTGCACGCCAGATTCAGTGCCTATTTTTTCGAGCAAAAATGCCAGCTCCATTAGCCCTGCGGATCCGTGGTCTTTGGTCCGATAATCTGAAGCCGCCGCCCCGAGCGATGGCGCAAGTCGCTGTAGAGCCTGTATTCTCCGTTCAAAGGGCAGACGGGAGCCATCGCCGGGGGGTGGACGCACTTTATCAATGGAAATCAGCCCCTGGTCCTGGGATTGCTGCAAGTACAATCTTGCTTGTCGGATTCCCCCTGGGTGGCGCGGCTGAGTAGGGACTGATCACGTACCACGCCGAATGTGAAGTAGTTGCCCGCCATCGCAATGCTGGATAGCCTGTGACACAACGGGGCACTACCAAACCTCTAACTAACAATGGGACATTATCCTCGATTTGCTCGATTGTGACAGAGGTACGACTCGCTCGTATTGGCCAGGCCAGCGCCTGAAGTCAAGATGTTAGAACGATCAGTAAGGAGCTGTTGATGGCCAATCATGCGGACGACTTCGAAGACTATTCGCTTGACAACGAAGGTCCTGGAGACGGTGTCAGTGACGATGATCATGTCGAAGACATGGAACTCTTAGAAGATGACACGCCAGATCTGCCATCGCACTCAGGTATTGTTGTGCCAACTGTTCGCTCTGCTGAAGACGAACAGCTTCTGAGCGAACTTGATAAAGCCCAGCGCAGGTCCAAGGGTGTGGGGGCGCTGATCCTAACGGTGTTGATCTCTGGTGTGTTATTTGTTGCCGCCGGGACGGCACGGTGGTCGTGGGAGTTGGCGTTGACGTTCGTTCCCATTTTGCTGGTTCATGAGCTTGGTCACTTCGTTGCAATGAAGAGTTTCAGATATCGTAACGTCAACATGTTTTTTATCCCATTCCTTGGGGCAGCTGTGACGGGCCAAAAATTCAATGTTCCTGCCTGGAAGAAAGCTGTAGTTGCGCTAATGGGGCCCGTGCCAAGCATTTTTCTGGCATTTGGCATCGGGATCGGAGCGATCCTACTGCAATTGGATTGGCTCGTTTATGGGTGCATCGTTGCCTTGTTACTCAACGGACTAAATCTTGTCCCGCTTCTACCGTTTGACGGAGGGCAAGTTCTGCATTCAGTGCTGTTTTGTAGGCACTATTATCTTGACGTTGCGCTTCGTGTCATAACGATTGTCACGGTATTCGCCGTTTCCGCGTTACTAGGTGGATCATTCTTCTTGATTGGACTTGGAGTATTTCTACTCTTGACTATTCCAGTCACCATTCGCAACGGACAGGTTGCGAGTCAGCTAAGAGCCGAAGAAAACTTCGAGTTGGTTATCGAGGATGATCGTGTCGCACCCGCAGCTGCTCTGCGCATCGCTCATGCACTGCGCGCACGAATCAAGGCCAAGATAGCCAACAGAGCGTTGGCGCAGTTTGTATTGCAGGTGGTTGAGCAGATCGGGACAAAGCCACCCGGCGTACTGGCTTCAGTAGGGTTACTATTCATTCACGGCAGTAGTGTAGTTATCGCCTTGCTGGCGGGAGTTGGTTTGGGCATAGCCGTGGACGAAGAAAGGATGGAGGAATTCCTGGTCATGTTGGAACCAGTGCCGCTTTACGAATATGAATGTGATGTGGTTGAGGTGTATGGCGATCAATACATGCCCACTCACAGCACCAAGTCTGTCATCGCTACGTTCACGAATTCATCTGAGGCGAACGCTGCCTACGTCGCGGCAAAAGCGTTCATGTCCTCGCAGGACCATCTCCAGAAATTCGGACAGTCGGTTACGATCGCCTTGGATAGCAGTGCTCCGCCAAAGATGCTGCAGTCCTGGATCGATCGATGGGAAGCAGAAGCAGTAGAACTCCTGGTCCAATCACCCTATCCGAAAGCGTACTTCTCGCTGGATGCAACATTTTCCGACGCGGCGCTCGCCATGCGGGTGGAGAATGAGCTTCGCGCGTATTTGGATAATCCATATCTGTACTCACTAGACCCGCCATGGCTACCCGGTGCTCATGTGCTCGATCCCGCAGAGAATGAGCAATACAGAAGGCGAAAAACCTGTGTGGAGG
>JAJDEA010000256.1 GCA_029260035.1 Phycisphaerae bacterium | reverse complement strand
TTATTTTCCCAGTCAATTGGTTTTGAAGCGAATTGCAGCGGGGATGCAACAACGGTCGCATTTGCGATAGGTTTAAGAAGACAGGTTTTTAGAGAGGTTCAATGAAACAACCGAAAACAAAAAGGCGAATGGTCGCGAATGCGGAAACAGCGCAGACTTTTGGCAACCGCTCAATCAAATGCCTTCACATTAGCGAGCACTCCGAGTTAGTTGAGGATGACAGCAGCTCCAGATTCCTCGGTACCCTTGCGCGAGCCCTACCCTATTGGTACCAGATACGAGTTCCTACGCCCGTCAAGTTAAGGAGGAATCCTCATGAGTATTGATTTGAAGATTGGTTTCAGAGAGAAACCGAGTGACTTGGCAATGACAATGTCGACTGCAGGGTTTGTGCTGTATAAGAGTACACCAACAAACGGTATGCTTCCATGTCGAATGGACTGGTACCGCTTCTTTGACGAACATAGGTCAGGAAGAGGGGTCGGGCTTGTCTATCACGATGGCATTTATGAAGATCACAACTCCATCTGGCAAGGAATCATTGACGATCCGAAAGAAATTGTTGCGACGGCCAACGTAATGACAAATATGGGAAGGAACGGATTTGATTTGAGAAAGCAGCAACAAACGGCGATATTCCTGCGGGATCGCTATCACGCCATCCTGTACGACCCGCAATCATGGTAGATCATCATCCAATCGACTCATTTCAAGAACTGCTTGGGAAAGGTGCGTTGCGTGCAACGGCGCGCGGCGAATTGGCTCATGTATGGCTGCGGTCTCCGCGCTGGCGAAGCCTACAATCTACAGGTTTGCAACATAGATCTGGCGAAGAGGCGCGTACACATAGTCAATCGTGCGGGCACAGAGGACATCCCGCCCTTCACCGTCAAAGCCGAGGGCCAATCCAGTGAAAGCAAGGAGCGTACGGTTCCCATCCCCGAGGCGGCTCTCGCCGATCTTACGGCAGCCATGCGCCTGGCTTTCAAGTCTGGCGGATTTATCGTTCTTACTTCCGAGCGATTCACTGTAGTGCAATCAAATTGGCAAAAGTCTCGCACCGGTAATGCTTGGAATGGAAAGTTCTGGCGCCCCTGGCAGAATCGTGACATGATCAATAATGTTCTCAGAGATACGAAGGTGTTTTTGCGAAGGGCGGTTATTGAACTCACGGCACCCTTCACACTCCATTCCCTCCGCAAGAGTTTTGCTCAAAATCACGCCGAGGCGGGAACGCCACCGCGGACACTTGCCAAACTGCTCGGGCACTCCAACACGCGTGTTACCATGCAGTTCTACAACCGGGTCACTGATGCCAATGAAAGGGCGGCTGGGGAGGCCATGGATCGGTTGTTGGCACAAAAAGATCAGGTGACGAATGTGAGTTGAGACGCTGAAGGCTTACTGGCTGTTTGGGTACAAGTCCGCGAGATATTGGCGGTTTACCTGAATGTAATTCGACTCTTCGACGCGAAAGTTCTTACGGTTGAATTATTGTGATACGAGTATTGTCCGGTTGCCCCTCAGTCACAGTATCAATGGTTAGCGTCCATTCATACCATATCGTATGTACGGTTATTCTACAGTTCTGAATGTTCTCAAGATGGCTCTGCATCCAAGAGCTGCGAAGGACTAAACACAATCAAAAAATAGGGTGTTCACCCTATATCATTCACAATGAATTCCTCTTAGAATATTTCTCGCGTCTTAGCGAACGTTATCTACCCGTCATCGCGCAAAAGGACACGGTTATGTCTGCGCAACAGTACTATCACTAAACCGGCTAGGTCCTGGGAACAAGTTCCCGGGTCTTTCCGCAGGTTGAATACCTGTGGAGGTTTGTCCAGCTATCAGAGGCCCCTAGTGCAATTACTTCGTGAAGCATATGGTCATTAATTGTGGATTGCGCCGTTCGCGTGCTGCATGCGCTGAAGTTGAGCCGAAGACTCGCCCCACGAGGATCCTATTAAAGGGCAAAGTGGCGCATGTACTCGGATTAGAAACGCTTCACTTTTATCATGCGAATGTCACCTCCAGGTGAGCGACTCCCGTGATGTCGCAGCAAAATGTATTCGGTGGCGCTTTGTGCATATGCCATTGCCATCTGATAAACCGTGATACCACATACCCACAGACGCTTTCCGTCCGACATCTGTAGAACTGACAAGCCTGATGGATGAGTTGTTGAGAATCAAGTGTAGCTGAATAGAACTGGAGAATCGTCATGCCAACATATGCTCCCTCAATGCGATTCGCAGTTGCGTGCGCTTCGTACTTTGGGTCGATTGCGATGGCCTCGCCGCCAGTAAATTGTGTCGACTCGATGAAACCACTCTTAGACCTCGCGCGCGAGCATTTTACAGAACTCAGTTCGACCGAGATGTTGTTGTTCTCTTCCGTCGAACGCGGAGAAACGGTGGACTATTCGGAGAAGTCTCAGGATCAGCGCACCATACGCTCAGAATGTGTTTCATGGCTGTTAACAGACCCTAACGCAGCAGGACGTGTGCCATACAAGGGCGTTGCCATTATAGGGGCATCAATTGACGGAGAGCTTGATCTTCGTGATGCAACTATTCCTTTCCCTCTCTCGATAAAGAACAGTGAAGTTCGAAACTTAATCGTCCTTGAGTACGCCAACATAAAGAACTTGGACCTCAGTGGCACGGTTGTTGGCACAATACTTGCCGACAGGCTTGCTCTCCGCGGTGATCTCCGCATGAGTAACGGTTTTACCGCGCATGGGGCCATTTTCTTACGTAATGCGCGAGTTGAAGGCAGTTTCGATCTTTCCGGTGCGCGCCTGCTTTTTTCAGAAGGGCTTGCCCTATACGCAACAGGCATTCAGATTCACGGGGACATGTTGTTTGGCTCGGACTTCCATTCCGTTGGTATTGTCCGACTGCAGGGGGCACAAATCGGCGGTAGAGTAAGAGCTTTTGACGCGATATTTTCCACGGAAAGTTGCTGTGCATTCGCACTTTCTCTGAAATCAGCGAAAATCGGTGGAGACGTTGAGCTCAATGCCCGCAAAGTGACTGGAGGCGTGTCGCTATTGAACACCGTTATTGCTGGCAACCTAGACTGCGATGGTGCCGAGTTCATCAAAAGAAAAGACGGACATCATGCGTTTCTTGCTGACATGGCGATCATCGCCGGTTCTGTATTCCTGCGAAGTATCACGAGCAATGGCGAAGTCTCGCTAATAAATGCAAAGATTGGCGGTGACCTGGATTGTCAGGATGCTCAGCTAACGGGTGCCGAAGGTTTTGCACTGTCGGCCGACGGATCTCAGGTTTCTGGCGGTGTCTATCTCCGCCGCGCCCGAGTCCAAGGGGCTGTCACTTTTTCCGGAGCAATCATACGAGGCAATCTTGAATTTGATGCTGGAAAGTTCGAGGGCACCAATGATATGGCGCTTCGGTTTGATCGAGCAAGGATTGACGGTAGCGTGTTTTTCCGAAGCGACGCGCTGGGAGTAACTCCATCTTCAGATACAGGACGCTTCGAGACCCACGGAGAGGTTCGCCTCATAAGTGCGCGCATTGGTGGTTCACTAGAATGTGATGGCGCTAGGTTCGTTGGTAAGGGGCGCGGCGCAATTATCGCGGATATGCTCCAAGTGGATGGGAGTATGTTTTTCAGGCAGGGATTCTCCTCTGAGGGGACAGTTTCCCTTACACATGCACGAATCGGTGCCCAACTCGACTGCACCAAGAGCAACTGGTCGAGCCCAACTCAAGATACTCTCATGGCGAACCAGCTGGAAGTTGGCGGCGATGTAATATTTGAGAATTTCAAAGTTGATGGGATGGTGTCATTAAAAGCGGCGAACATTGAAGGCGCTTTTCGATGGCGCGGCCATCGGTCGCCTGACGACGCAAGTCTCGATCTGCGTGCTGCGAGAGTGGGCACATTGGCAGACGAAACCGAAAGTTGGCCCAAACTTGGAGACCTTTATCTGAACGGTTTTCAATACAGTGAGATTGGAGATGGATCGCCGACGACAGCAGCGTCGCGGATCGATTGGATCTCGCGGCAAGCAATGTTGTCAAGGCTACAGCCCTATGAACAGCTAGCGGCGGTATTGGAGAGAATGGGACATTCAAACGATGCTCTGAATGTCCGTATCGCAAGCGAGTGGGGGCCAAATATGCCAAGCAGTACTTCCAGGATTCCTTATTTATTTCAGAATGTACACGGTTGGGTCATCGACTTCGGTTACCGGCCAGCAAAGGCCACATGGTGTATCGCGATTGTCATTCTTGTTGGCTTCGGTGTTTTTTGGATTGGCAAATGTTATGGACTGATCGAGCCATTGAGTATTCAGTCGGCCGACTGCGCGGAGGAATCGTCAAAACCACGGGAAAACTATCCGGAATTCAATGCGTTCATGTATTCGATTGATCTTTTTGTTCCGTTGGTCAATTTCTATCAAGCCGAGTATTGGCACCCGAGCACAAGCAAAGGCGCTGAGATTGGGTTGTGGCGTTTTAGACTTTCATTGGGGAGTGTGTGTCGTGCATACCTGTGGGTGCATGTTGCAATGGGTTGGACCTTGACGACATTTCTTGTGCTGGGAATTAGTGGCCTCGTGAGAAGCTAAAAACAAGCGTATTGAAGTGTACAGATTCTTGCTAACAAGGGGCCAAGTGAGTATTAAAATAGAGCAAACCAAAACCGATTTCCGGCGACAGGAATTGCATATTAGATTGCTTTCACCGTGACATTTTTGGCAGAAGAATTCGAGTCAACAGGAATCGCGCCATTCTAGGAATTGCATTCGTTTGTAGTCTTGCTGATCAATCGTCTCGCGGCCTGGCGCCAAGAATCTAAATGACCCATGCG
>JAJDEA010000255.1 GCA_029260035.1 Phycisphaerae bacterium | reverse complement strand
GATTGCGTTCACCGGACGACTGGAGATCACTGCTCGAGAGCAGTGGCACACCCGTCAAACCAGCGTTGACGAAGCAATAGGTTGTGTGTTTATTTCGATCGACGCACTGACACAAAAACGAATACTGAGGGATTGAAATGCAGAGAACAATCGCCACGCTAACGGTAACACCCGTAGCTACACTCGTTTCATTATTCATATTTGCAGCTACCGGCTCTCCGCTCTACGCACAGCGAACTCTGACGGATGAAGCGCCGAAGGCTTGGCGTTCGTTAGATCAGGTTCCCGCCAACAGGCAAGCCGAGGAGCCGTGGGTCCGTCCGTTGCGAGGCAAAACGTTCTCGCTCGACACCGCAGAGATGAAAAACGCTCTTTCTACCATTCCCATGGAATTATCTCCGCTGGCTGCCGAACAGCCCAAGGCGATATCATTGCCGATGCCTGACGGTACTTTTGCCAAGTTTACCATTGTGGAATCCCCGGTCATGGCTCCAGAGTTGGCTGCGAAGTTCCCGCAAATCAAGACCTATGCCGGACAGGGGATCGACGACCCCCACGCAACCGTTCGTTTGGATATGACGCCAAGAGGCTTTCACGCGCAGATTTTATCTCCAAATGGTGCGGTCTATATCGACCCTTACTCCAAAGGGAAAACCGATCTCTATTCGTCCTATTATAAGCGTGACTACAAGGCCAAAGCCAAGTCATTTTCATGCCAACTCCATGACGTCGGCGCTCCCGTCGCAGGGTTGCGTGCTTCCGCAAGTTCATTATTGGTTGGCGAAACGCTCAGGACATATCGCCTGGCCGTCGCAGCCACGGCGGAATATACCGCGTTTCATGGTGGCACAGTCTTGGCTGGTCAATCAGCGATAGTCACTGCCGTAAACCGAGTCAGCGGCGTCTATGAGGCGGAGGTTTCTGTCAGGCTGGAATTGGTCGCCAACAACGACCAACTCGTGTTTACAAGCAGCCCCGAATTCCCCGTCAATTACTCAAATGGAAGCGGTGGTGCGATGCTTGGTCAAAACCAATCCAACATCGACTCCATCATCGGTAGTGCCAATTACGATATTGGTCACGTTTTCAGCACCGGCGGTGGAGGCGTCGCCGGATTGGGCGTCGTATGTTTCAACGGCTCCAAGGCCAGGGGCGTAACAGGCCAAGGCTCTCCGATCGGCGATCCATTCTATATCGACTACGTTGCACATGAAATGGGTCACCAGTTTGGCGGAACCCATACGTTTAATGGTGTCAACGGAAGCTGTTCCGGTGGAAACCGTACGTCTTTCACTGCCTACGAACCGGGTAGCGGTACGACCATCATGGCATATGCTGGGATTTGTGGAAACCTTGATGACCTTCAATCAAATAGTGATCCTTACTTTCATTCAGCAAGCTTTACACAGATTCGCAATCAAACCGCTGGTGGGTTCGCTGATACTTGCGATGTCCCGACAGCCACCGGCAACAACGCGCCGACCGTCGATGCCGGATCGGATTTTCTGATTCCCTCCGGCACTCCGTTCACGTTGACTGCATCGGGGAGCGATCCTGATCTAGACCCTGTCACCTATCAATGGGAGGAACGTGACTTAGGTCCCGCTCAGCCTGCCGCTGGTTTTGGGAGCGAGGATAATGGTGATAGCCCACTGTTCCGTTCATTCAATCCAACTACTGAGCCAACAAGAACCTTTCCGAAGTGGTCTGACATTTTGAATAACGTGCAGACCATCGGCGAACAGCTTCCCTCGACATCTCGCGTTAACAACTTTCGAGTTACCATTCGAGATAATCGCGCGGGCGGTGGCGGCGTTGCATTTGACGACATGTTTGTGACATCTACAACTGCAGCCGGACCGTTCCGAATCAGTGCTCCCAATACGTCTGTTGTTTGGGGCGGATCGCGTACCGTATTGTGGGATGTTGCGGGTACGAATGCTGCCCCCATCAACACGGCTAACGTGACCATTCTATTGTCGATGGATAGCGGCCTCACGTTTCCGACGATCTTGGCTGCCAATACGCCAAACGACGGGTCTGAAGTCGTCGTGCTGCCAAACCTGGTGACATCCACCGCTCGCATCAAAATCGAAGCCGAGGGAAACATTTATTTTGATGTTTCCGATTTCGATTTCGTAATCGATCCCGACATTACAGACGCACCCATTTCCCCAGCCTTCCCAGACAATCAACGGAAGAACAGATACATCTCCTTCGTTCCGAACAACGTCGGAAGCGTGGCATTTCGCGTTGAACTAACCAGCGGCCCGGGCACAGCAGGTCTATTGGGATGGGTTGGTGCGGCGTTTGATCCGGGGTGCCAAAATGAAGACGGCAGCGCCAAGCCTGGACTATGTATAGGCGAAGCGATGGCACGAATTGTCAGCACTCCCGTCTTCCGCGAATGGCCCGAGCCGATTATCCATATCGCCGATTGCGGAATCGTTCCAACGGCTAGCTATGAAATGAGGACAACCTCCAACGGGACATTATTCTCCGACCCCTACGCTGTAAGCACCATCACGCAACCCCTCGATGGACGATTCTGGGCAGATGTAGTTGGAGGGTTTGATAACGGTTCGCAAACGTGGTTTCCACCCGACGGCGGAGTCAACGGGTTTGATGTGACTGCTGTGCTGCGGAAATTCCAAAAGCTGGCCTCCGCGCCGCACCTGAGTTGGGTCGACCTGAACCCACAGGTTCCGGATTTCGTTGCGAACGGCAACGATGTTCTTCAGGCTGTGAACGCATTCGGGCTAACGCCATACCCGTTTGTATCGCCGGACGGCTGTCCGTAGCAGGTGTCGACGGAGAATAGTGGTGTACCTCGCTCAGTCGTTACCGCACTGACAATGCGATTTGGCCTGACCGCAATCTCTATTCGAAAAAGGTTGCTCCGCGCGCAGATGGCGCCCTTTTCAATCTGGTTGATGCACTCTAATCTATCCGCTCGGATCAAGTTTTGTTCTTGTATACTGGCCTATCTGCGTGATCTCCGAGAAGTTATTTCTTGCGCAATACGCAACAGACGGGATCGCCAGATTAGGCTTAAACTACTTCGGAGAGAAAACCATGATACAATGGATGCTTCGTGTCTTTACTACGGCAGTTTTTCTTGTTACCCCAGCCTTTGCACAGAAGGACTATTCCGACGTTGAAATCAAAACGACCCATGTTGCGGGAAGCGTATATATGCTCGAAGGAAGTGGAGGCAACATCGGCATCTCCGCAGGCTCCGACGGCGTTCTCATGATCGATGACCAGTTCGCCGGCTTGTCTGATAAAATCCAAGCTGCAATCGACAATCTCAAAAAGGGAAAGCTGAAGTTCGTTCTCAACACACACTGGCATGCTGATCATACAGGCGGCAACAGCAATTTTGGCAAGGACGCACTGATTGTCGCACACACAAATGTACGCCAGCGCTTGTCAACCGTGCAGAAATTGTTCACTCGCACCTATGAGCCACTACCCAAAGAAGGCCTTCCAGTTGTCACTTTTGATGATTCCATTTCCATTCATTTTAATGGCGAGGAAATACAGGTATTGCACTATCCAAACGGGCACACCGATGGCGACAGTGTCGTTTATTTTCCAACGTCCAAGGTGATCCACATGGGCGATATCCTGTTCGCAGGCTCATTTCCATTTGTAGACCTGGACCACGGCGGGGATGTCGAAGGTTTGATCAAGAACATCAAGGAGATCATCAAAGAGCTACCCAAGGACGTCAAGGTCATCCCGGGGCACGGGTCACTTTCCACACTGGATGACCTGAAAGCGTTCCACAAAATGCTCGTCGGAACGACGGATTTCGTTCGTATGCAAATGCGAGAAGGAAAGTCGGTTGATGACATTAAGAAGGCAGGATTCCCAAAAGAGTGGGAACCTTGGGACGGAGA
The DNA here is from genome assembly GCA_029260035.1 of Phycisphaerae bacterium. GTDB lineage: Bacteria > Planctomycetota > Phycisphaerae > UBA1845 > UBA1845 > OFTM303. The sequence goes on along the minus strand of JAJDEA010000255.1, from coordinate 7,262 downwards.
GATCTTTAGCGCTGACCGCTGGATCGACACAATTCATACGTCTTTGACTAGAAAAAAGTAATTATGCTGAAGCAATGTAAGGTCTTTATTGAGCGGCACGTTTCGCGCGGTTTCGGGTCTTCGGGTACGATTAAATGCCAAAGTTCGGCTTTTTGCAGCGCGATACAAGCGACGCCAAAAATACGGCATTGAATTTCGTTAACCCATAAGCTGATCGGGGTCTTTGGCGAAACGGCGAGCTGTTTCGATGTCGATCGAGCCGGAGATCGTCAGACGGCGCAGGTCGTCATCGAGAGACGTCATACCGTCACGCTTGCCCGTTTGGATGGCTGACTCGATTGATTCGATTTTACCGAAACGAATCGCTATGCGAACGGGATCGTTTACATGTAATGCCTCGATAGCAAGAGCCCGCTTTTCTCCTACATTTGCGGAAGGCAGCAAGTGCTGACTCACCACCGACCGCAAGCTCAAACTCAGCTGCACACGAACGTCTTCCTGAACCTTGTGCGGGAACAGGTCTACAAATCGTGTTACTGCACCCTTGGCGTCCTTGGTGTGCATTGTCGTCAGGATAAGATGGCCCGTCTCCGCGGCGCTAAGCGCCATCTGAGCCGTATCGCGATCGCGAATCTCACCGACCAACATGACGTCGGGGTCTTGCCTGAGGCCGAACTTCAACCCGTCGTAAAACGAATCGACGTCTCGACCTACTTCCCGCTGCGTTACAACGCTCGTCGTGATCGGCTTATGCACATATTCGATCGGCTCCTCAACCGTAATCACGCGCGTTGCACCCCGTTGATTTAGCAGGTGAACGAGCGCTGCGAGTGTTGTTGATTTTCCCGTCCCGGTCACGCCCGTAACAATAACCAACCCATTGCGATACGAAATCAATCGTTCGGCTAACTCTCGCGAAAAACCCATCCACTCGAACGATGGAATGGCATCTGGAACGTGACGGAGACACGCGCACCACTGGCCCAGCGAGAGAAAAACGTTGGCCCGAAACCGGTAGGAGACATCGTCATGGCGTATTGCGACAGAACAATCGAAATCCTTGCCATCGTGCATGCGCGCGATAAGCCGATCGGGGAGAAAGGACTCCACCATGCGTTTGATGTCGGCGGGATCGAGCGGCTCGCCTTCCTGCTCAAGCAGACCATGAACGCGATAGGTCACGGGATTCCCAGGCACCAAATGCACGTCGGAAGCCTGGCGTTCAACCACGGAATGAAGCAATGGCTCGATCAAGTGTGCATCGTTCAAGTTATCTTCCCGCAGGGTATCGTTCATGCAACGGATTATACTGCAAAACTAGCTGGACGGTTGCGGGCACTTAAGAAGCCGTTTTGCATGATCTGAGGCATGCATGGAACGATTCCAAACTGCCGATAATGGTCTTGAATATGGTCGTGCCAGATCCATCTTCCGAAGGATCGTCGCGAAGTGAAATGCAGTGTACGAAAACGCTATAGGATAGGCTATGCTCGCCTGTGGACCTTATTTTGAAACTTCCGGTTTGGTGGCATCGCTCGTCATTTTCATCCTCATCAAGCCCATCGCCTATTTCGCATTCATCCAAGCCTATCGCTACCGGGTTAGCAGAGCCATTCCGATGCCGTTCTCGAAAGCCGCCAAACTCGCAGCGCTGCGTGCGGTCCTTGGTGTGGTTCTCGTCGGCGGCGGGACGTGGGTTTTGGCTGGAATCGATAATCACCTGATCGCTTCCTGGATCTATCTGTATGTTGCTCGGCTTGCAGCATGGTGGTGGGTGGGGAAATTCGGTGCTGGCGTGCGGGGCGCGAGGCTTGTGGGCTGGACGCTCGGCGGCACGATACTCAACGTCGCATTCGACGTCGCTGCCGTCGCGGGCTTGATGGAAGGTTGGGTTTATCCAACTATCGGCGTTGCGGTGATTTCGGCATTCATCATGATCTTGCACCGGGTTGGTCGGCGCGATCGATTAAGGAACCGCTTCAGCTCAGACCCGTTTTGCGATGCGTGTAATTACAACTTAACAGGCAATCTTTCAGGAATCTGCCCGGAATGCGGTACGCCCATACCGCACGGCCCCACATCGACTGCATCTGAAACACCAAGTTTCTCGCCTTGACGGCAGTTCCATCACAACCAATCACGAATATTCCCCGCACCCATAGCGGGAATGGGTAGCGATTCGATCCGCGTAACCAGCCAGCGATTTCCGGATCGACGAAGCATAAAACGCCATCGTGACGGCACCCATTGACGGGTGAGATTTTGATTTTGTACACGGCACATCGCCCGAAAGCTAGCCTCCGCAATGCCATCATCCGCCACGGTGACGTCAAAACTGTGAAGCGTCGCATCCGACACTTGAAACTCTTCCAGCCGACTTTCGAGCTTCGTGAGCAATTCGTCTTTGCTCAATCCCCTCGCGCGAAGATCTTCGGACAAACTGCGCTCGATCTCATCAACATCTGCCCGCTCCAAGGCTTTCGCTAGTTGTCGACAAGACCCTTCGATCTGCTCGCGTTGCGTTTCGACAAGATGTGAAACGCTCAACAGGACAGGTAACGCCAAGAAGCCCGCCCAGGTCATTCGTTTCGCGTGGATGCTCCGCTGCCAGGACCAGAACGCGATGAGCGTGAGCTGTGTCGGCACCCAACAGGCGAGAAAAAGCCAAGTGCTTTCAAATAGAATGCGTGTCAGCAAGGCGTCTTTCCAAATGCGGGAGCCTCAATCCTACCCTCTCGGGATGACGACGGAGACATTGAAATCGTTTCGATCATGACACGGTGTGTGGGCAACCGAAAAATAAATCCTGCACTACTGCTTCGTCAACGCTGGTTTGACGGGTGTGCCACTGCTCTCGAGCAGTGATCTCCAGTCGTCCGGTGAACGCAATCGCACTGCTCAAGAGCAGTGGCACACGACTTCAACTTTGCCCAACCCATCAAATCATCCATGACACAGCACTAGCTTGTTGCACCAGCCGCGATCAAATTTCCGACGCCGGCACGCCGTTTCACTGCGGGCCAGTCTCGGCTGGTGTCGTACCATGTCTCAAGAATTTGCGTGATGTCATCAGAACGGCTGCTGCGAATAAAGGCATCTCGCACTTCCTTCGGCGACGCGTGTTGCTCAGCATACTTGATCCCGAACTTGCGCATATGTCTGCCCGCGCGTTGCTCGCCATGAACCGCTTGCAATTGATCCCAGTGGAATTGAATTGCCTCGCGCTGTTCTGCAATCGAAGGAAATGCTGGTAGATTGTCACCTTTTTGGATCGCGACGCATTCCTGAAAAATCCAGGGATAGCCGATGCACCCTCGCGCAATCGTCACGCCATCCACTCCCGTCTCGCTCATCATCCGCAGGCAGTCCTCAGCCTGGAATAAATCTCCGCTACCCAGAATAACCTGATCGCCTACATGACGCTTTACCTTTTTCAGAAATGACCATTGACTCGGACCAACGTATCGCTGCTCGACGGTTCTTCCATGCACAGTCACCGCGGAAACGCCTGCTGCGAAAGCGGAATCCAGTATCTCAAAGAAGTTCTTCTCGCTTTCGACTGAATCATCGGTTCCACGTCGCATTTTGACTGTCACCGGATGCGTCTTTCCAACGGCATCCAAAACACGGCGAATGATATCGACGGCGGTTTTCGGGTCAGAAAGAAGAAATCCGCCTCGACATCGACCAAGCACTTTACGCACCGGACAGCCGAAGTTGATATCGATCACGTCGTACCCTGCCTCAGCCATCGCAGCCGCTGCAGGCCCAAAGTCATCCGGGTCCGCGCCCATGAGCTGTCCACCCACAGGGTGGTCATCATCCGCCACGTTCAAGATTCGCTCTTGCATTTTCCCTCGGCGATTGACCGACTTATCCAGGACGACTTCGTTGAGGGTATAAGGGGCGCCATATTTGCGAGCGAGCCTGCGCATCGCGAGGTCGCTGTAGCCGCTGAGCGCTGCCTGTATGAAAGGCGTTTGGAGTTCGATGGAACCTAGGCGTAACACGGCAACTATACACTCAATAAGTAATTGTGGACTAAACCATTTGGTTTTCTAGAATTCTTTTCGTTGTCTTGCAGCAGGTATGTCAAGCTGTTGTCTATACTTCGCAACGGTGCGCCTGGAAATTTCGATGCCTTCTTCTTTAAGCAGTGCAGCAACTTGATCATCGCTGAGTGGATTTTTGCGATCTTCCGCATCAACAATATCGCGGACGCGCGACTTAACGCGATCCCAGCCGATACTTTGGCCATCATCCGACTCTGTGCCACCCGTAAAGAAATACCGCAACGGGAAGATTCCCCTTGGGGTTTGCATGTACTTGTCCGCGACGGTTCGACTGATCGTTGACGGATCACAGCCAAGCTCCGCAGCCAAGTCGCTCATACGAAACACCTTCAAGCCAGCAGGCCCTACGTTGAAGAATTCCGTCTGCATTTCGACGATCGACCGACTAACATCCATAAGTCTGCTATTTCGGAATTGTACGGCGTCAATGATCGCCGACGCCGCCTCGACTTCTTTTCGTGCGAAGTCTCTCGTCTCTTTCTCGTTCTTCTTGGACTTGGCCATCTCGTGTACTTCCGTTGAGATGCGCAAATCCGGCACATTGCCTCGCGTCAGGCGAATGTTCAAGCCTGCGCCGGTGTCTGCGTATTCCACGATTACATCGGGTCGAATCGGTGGCACTGCTCGATCACTAACGACATAACCTGGATGCAAATGCAGCGATGTTCGCATTGCGCGGATGGCTTCTTTGATCTCCCCCAAAGAGAAACCCGTTGCTTTGGCTACAGCTGGGAGTCGGTTATGCGTTATGTCCTGTAGATGATATTGGATGAGTTTGCGCTCGACCTCGTTGTCGCCGGGAAGCGCATCTACTTGCAGCAACAAGCACTCTACCACGTCCCGCGCACCAACACCCACCGGGTCCAATTTGTGAACTTCCGCCAAAGCCTGATCGACGTCTTCCTTTTGAAGAACGGGCCTGACGCTGTCAGTGACTTGCTCCAGGGACATGCGCAAGTAGCCATCCAGATCCAATGAGTTAATGAGCGCTTCCCCTGCACGACTAACATTGTCGTCCAACTCAAGCAACGTCCATTGGTCGAGGAGATATTCCTGCAGGCTGATATCCCGGCCAGCCGTGTTCGCCAGTGCCCCCATCTTGGCGTCTCGATCGCCGCTATCCGATCGCCGAGCCGCTGCTGGCGAGCGATCATTGGCATCGAAATCGACATAATTAGAAAAGCGGTCGAGCCTGGCAAAGCTCGTTTCATCTACCGTGCTTTCGCGCTGCGAATCGGTCCCTTGCGTATTGCCATCTGTCTTGGATTCATCTTGTGTAGGCTCAGCAATTTCGAGGGCGGCATTTGATTTCAGTGCATCGTTAAGAAAAGTCTCCAGATCAGCGACCGGCTTTTGCAGGATCGTCATAGACTGGATCAGCTGGGGCGTGAGCTTCTGCTCCAACTTCATGTGCTGACCAAGTGATTGTGATAGGTATTGTGACACGCCTCATCCCATTAACAGCAAAACGTACAGACCTCGAATCGTCACCTATAGTATAGCAAGGTTGGCCTTGCCAAACATCGCCCTTGCTTAATGCCTGCAAAAAACCACAAGGTCTGAATAACTGCTTATGACGTCAGGATAACTTCGATCGGCCTCGAATCGCGGACTCAAGCATGCTGGGCGTGGCATATTCGAGCTGGGAGCCAACAGCCAATCCACGAGCGGGGCGCGTGACGTGTACGTCAAATTCGCTGAACAAGCTTTGAATGTGCAGGGACGTGCCGTCACCTTCCAGCGTCGGGTTCAGTGCAAGGACGACCTCTCGAACGCTCCCGTCCCGAACCCTTTGAACAAGCGCGTCTATCGTAAGATTCTCCGGCTCGACGCCTTCGAGCGGTGCGATATGTCCCATAAGAACGTGATAGACACCCTGAACCAAGCCGGTTCGTTCCAGCGAGATCAGGTCCTTCGGCTGCTCAACAACCCAGATTTCCGAACGATCGCGACGGGGGTTACTGCAGATCGCGCATGGGTCTGACTCAGTCAAGTTAAAGCATGTCTTGCAATGAATGATCTTCTGCTTGATGTCGAGAATAGCGTTGGAAAGTGACTCAGCAAATTCTTTCGGCTCGCGCAGCACAAAAAATGCAAGGCGTTCGGCACTGCGCGGACCTACGCCGGGAAGCTGTTGAAAACGCTCTTTCAATCGCGCAAGTGACTCGAGTGGCTCACCGTTCATTGTGTTGTTTTCTGTTCGCCGACGGACACGATAGAGTAGGCTCTACTTGCCACCCATCATGTCCGAAAGGCCAGGTATGTTGACACCGCCGGTCAGTGACGCCATCTCGCCTTTCATCGCTTCCTGAGATTTTTGCACCGCTGACCCCACGGCTGCCTTAACGAGGTCTTCGAGCAGTTCAACGTCTTGAGCCGCTTGCGGCTCGATCTTAATATCGATGAGCATGCACTTTCCGTCTACCACGGCGTGTACCATTCCACCGCCCGCATCTCCTTCGTATCGCTTATTGGCGAGTTCTTCCTGGAGCTTCGCCATATTTTCCTGCATATGTTTCGCAGACTTAACCAATCCTGCCAGGTCACCAAGGCCTCCAAACATTTTCCTTCTCTCCACTAAAGGCGTTTTCGCTCAATGCGCAATCGCGGTTTCAAAACTATTTCTCTATAACGATTCAACAGTCGGACGTTACGGCAAAACTGAACACCGCACTAAGAAACAGGCTCAGCATCATTCGTGTTGCCGTCAACGTTTTCGTCCTTCACGTCGGACGACTTTCCCCTCGCAGGTCGAACATCAAACAACGTTCCATCGACGGCTTCTCTGATCTTCACGACCAGCGGGTCAGTGGCAACCTCTTGCCACTCACTGGAGGAAATCGATGCAGGCGGACGAACCGAAGTTGTACTCCCTTGCGTGGCGCGTGCGCCTGATTCCGTTTGAGGGGAATGGCCCGTTCCATCCGACTCAGCCTTGGTTTCGCCCGCAGACGATCCTCGATTCTGCCCGAATGCTCCGACGTCCCGCGCAACATTCGCCGTAGATATCGTCGGCGTTCCAAGCCCGCTACCTAACTCCTCTTTTTTTTTTGAAGCCGTCGCTCCCAAAGCCTTCGCGCTGCCAATTGGCGATTCGTCGCCCGAGTCAAGACGTCGCAAAAGCTCCGTAATATCGCTGAATTGCCTGCTAAGCGCCAATCTCACGATCGCCGCATCCGCAAGCGCGCG
>JAJDEA010000254.1 GCA_029260035.1 Phycisphaerae bacterium | reverse complement strand
CATTGCGTTCAGACCCGGGCCATACAGCCTTAAGCCGCATCCTCTGACAATTTCGCAAAGGCTTCCTTCGTAAATATCAGCTTTCGCCGAAGAAGCACTTCGTAAGCATTAAGCTCTTCCACACGCCTCACATCCACTTTTTTGATGTTACGGCTGGAAAGAAGCACGTTCCGATCAAATTCGTCGGTCGCTAACATACACCCGCGATCCGCACCCAATGCACTCACCATAGCCGCGAATGCTTTCGTTTTCGGTTCCGCAAATTCCAATCCTTCGATAATCATCGCGTCTTCGGACTGGATTTTGGCAAGAACAGCACTATCTCTTGCGGCGCGGCGCATCTTCTTGGAAAGACTTAAGCGACGCCGTGGGCCTCGCTTTGCAAAAGTTCGGCCACCACCACGCCGAACAGGCGTTCTCGAATTACCAGCTCGAGCGTTGCCTGTCCCTTTCTGTCGGTATAGCTTTTTCGTGGAACCTACAACGTCCGCCCGACTCTTTGTTCGAGCACTATCCTGACGTTGATGATCCTGAAAGGCCACGATCGCTTGTTTCAGCAGAGCTGTTCGGATTTCGCCGCCCAACACCGCCGGGTCAATTTCGACCTGGCCTTGCTGCTTCCCTTGCAAGTTGTAAACAGGCACCGAAAGCATTCCCTAGCCCCTCTTCTTCGATTGTTGGATAATCACTGATCCACCATTCGGCCCCGGAACGCTCCCGGCTACGATCAGCAAATCGTTCGTAGTATCAATATCGACCAGCTTAAGGGCTTCCGCGGTCCGCCGAACACAACCCATATGGCCGGACATCTTCTTCCCTTTTTTGACACCGCGCCCAGTACCAAGGTTCGACGCCCCGCCAATACTTCCCGGCGAGCGATGCTTTCGCTCAACGCCATGTGACGCGGTCAAGCCACCATAACCATGCCGCTTCATCGTGCCCGCAAAACCCTTGCCCTTGGTTGTACCAACAACATCCACAAACGAAACGTCTTCAGCAAATTGCGAGACGGTAAGCACTTCTCCAAGGTTTACATCAGCAGGCTCCTGGAGACGAAACTCTCGAGAAAACCGCTTTGGACCTGTCTTTGCTTTGGCCGCATGACCAATCAGCGCCATGGTCGAACGATGGGGTTTTGCATTTTCAAAACCAAGCTGAACCGCATCATATCCGTCGGAATCACAGCTCTTGACCTGCGTAACAACGCATGGCCCCGCCTTGATGACAGTAACCGTCGTAACGGCTCCGCCCTCGCCGATCACGCGAGTCATGCCAACCTTGGTTCCAATTAACGCAGCCTTCATATACTCAACCCATTCCGACCTGAAACTCTGCCTCAGGCTTTGAACAACGCCTTTCCGTGCGATGACACTCACACGGCATTGTTATGTCTTCTGGTGGTTACAAGAGCCAATCCGCGTGCAAGACCCTGACGAGAACCACAAAGAGAATGTCACGTTCGAATCTTTACGAAAACACCAGCGGGCACTTGTATACGATTGATCGCTTCGACCGTCCGTGCAGAAGGCTCGCTAATGTCAATAATGCGCTTATGGGTCCGCATCTCAAACTGCTCTCGTGACTTCTTGTCAATGTGCGGACCACGCAGCACGGTGTACCTTTCGATACGCGTCGGCAATGGAATCGGGCCATGCACCCGAGCACTGGTTCGCTTCGCCTGCTCAACAATCTCTTGAGCGGACATATCCAACGCCCTGGGATCATAGGCTTCCATGCGAATTCGGATTCTGGTTTTTACCGCCACGTGTCGTAAACCCTTGTCATTTAAAGTCTTGCCGTCGTCGCCTCAATTTGCGACAGAACGCAATAGGATACGCGTCCAAAGATTGCTGTCAACGGGTTGATTGCGATATTATTTTGCGAGTGCGAAATGGTCCGGCGGCGGCCATTCAACAATCCGGAGCTGAAGTCAAATCGCGACGAAACCCCTATTTCTACCCCACCAGCTGCTTCATCGTCTCATCTGAAACGGGGGCGTAGTGCGAGGGGGACATGGCCGCCGTCGCACGTCCCTGAGAAAGACTTCGGAGTCTCGTCACATACCCGAACATCTGCCCAAGCGGAACGTCGGCCAGAATCACACGACTTTCACCCTGCACTTCTGAGTTCCGAATTACGGCCTTTCGGCTGTTCAAATCAGTAATAATCGTCCCGAGGTACTCATCCGGCGTCACGATTTCGACGTCCATAATTGGCTCGAGCAAAACCGGGCCGGCTTTTTCCATCGCCTCGTAAAAAGCCAATCGACCGGCGTTCTCGAACGCAAGGTCTGAGCTGTCCTCTTCGTGCTGCTCCGCCCCCAACACGGTCACCTTCCAGTTTATGACCGAATACCCCCCTAAAATGCCGCTTTGTGCACCATCTGTAACACCCGTCTTAATCGCGGCCAGGAATTCCGGCTTCAAGGACTCCTCACTTAGGGCGCTCTCGATTTCGGGAATGTCGCCCTCGCCATCCGCATCGGGCTGTAGTCGAAGCCGAACTCCGGCAAAATGGTCACGCCCCCCAAGCTGTCTTTGAAACCGAACATCCGCTTCGCCAGCAGTCTTAACGGTCTCTCGATAGGAAACACGCGGTTTACCCACTGCAGCATCAACATTCATGTCGCTACGCAACCTTTGGACCATAACCTCCAAGTGCAGCTCCCCCATGCCGGACAAGAGAAGCTGTCCTGTTTCCACGTTATTCGTTATGGCTAACGTTGGGTCCTGGCGGATCAGTGCGTGAAGCGACGCCAACAGCTTGTCACGATCCTTCGACGATCGGGGCTCGATGGATACGCTGATTACC
>JAJDEA010000253.1 GCA_029260035.1 Phycisphaerae bacterium | reverse complement strand
CTTTTCAGATGTGATCATCAGGATTACCCAAGAACCAAGCCTCATGCAGCTTGCCGGAACTCTTTCTGACGAGAGTGCCAATGCGATAAAAAAGTCGATTGCTGAGCTGCGCCGAAGAAGCCAAGCCGAACTTGTTCAGAGGCATAAGAGGCTTACGCGACAGTTTTCCAAATCGGATTGACGTTGAGACATTTTGTCTCTGACTTTCAAGCGAACAACATCGGCACCGTTGAGGGGAATTTCATACCACGACAATGAGGTGTAACAAGTCGCGATTGACAATAAAAACGTCCAAGGTTCTATCGCTTGTAGACGCGGCCTCGCTTATCAAGCACTCGTACCTTCAACAGCTTTGCCTTGGTATCCACGTCGATCAAGACTCGGTAATCGCCAATTCGCATCTTGTATCCGACACCCTCATAGTGCTCCAAGTAACGGAAAGGATCGCCAATTATAGATTCGATTTTGCTCTGCAATCGGATCGCTATGTCTTGCGGCAATTTTTTCAAAACGCGAGTTGACTTCGGCGTCCATTTGATCGTCCATGTCATGCGTCGAGGATCATCTGCCTCACTTCTTTAGAACTCAATAGCTCAGAATCGGTAACCATCCGTGATTCTTCCAGTTCATTCTTTGCCCAATCGGTCAATGGGCCTTCGTCAAGCAGGAGGTTTTTGATTAATGCGACGTCGTTCTTGAGCTGCGTAAGATCGTCACAAGGAACTGCGACTGTCTGTGTTTTCATGCCAAATATTTGGCAATCACTGCTTAAATAGTTTTCGCAGCGTCTCCTTGCGGGCTCGCTCCCGGATTCGTTCCTTTGCCTCTGTGACGGACAGGCCACGGAGTGCTTTCCCTATCGTCGCAAGATCCACCACCGTATCGACGGGTGCTGGCAGGAGCATGATTCCGGCACCGGTTTCGATGACAACAAATGATTCGCCGAATCGCGAACGGAGTGTCTCACTTAGATAGACTCGTCCTCTTGTGTCGCATTTTGTTCTTATCATCTTCGATTGTAGAGCGGAGGTGTGCAGGGTTTATGAACTTGCCGTTCATCGCGAGATAATGTACATTCCTTCTGAATGACTCGTGTAATCTGTTAGAGACTGAATCGTGATATTCCCCGTGGATTTCGCGAACCGATCATTACTGCAGTTGCAAACCGCCTAAGTGGTAAGTGCGAAGAACAATTCAATATTTATCTTGCAGGGCTCTGGCCAATGCTCTATCCGCGGCTTCGATGGACTCGCGTAACCGTTGCTTGCGGCCATGTTCGAGGCCAGTTGAAATCACGTTGGCGATCGCTTTCTTAGAATCACGATGCTCCTGTCGCTTCGCTGACAGCTTGACGGCGACAGATTCAGGTCCTAGCTCATCCTCCATGTCCTCAAGCAAAAGAAGCTCTCGCCTGATCCTTTCTTCCTTTTGCAGTTGCTTTTCTATTAGTTTTTCCCAGGCAGGACTTGGATCGGATAACTCTTGTTCATTCCACCGCTGTGGACGCGGTTTCTTGATTTGTGGGCAGTCATGCAGATCCTCCCCACTGAAACCACTCTTAGAGAGTATCGCTTGTCCCAATACCGTCTTCCCATGCAGGATTTTCACATGGCACCGTTTTAACGGAGTCCAAGTTCCGCATAGCATCCTCCCTTTCAGCATTGCCACTTCTCCCCAGGAGTTTCCGTAAGGCGGCTTGGCTGCTGCAGAATCAAATCGCAATACTGTAGTTTTCCGTTTCGATTTTTCTGGCAGGAGGTTCGCGCAACAGGCCAACAGGGTTCGTATTTTATTGCATGACCAAACAGCAATGTGCGTATGATGGATGAACGCAAGGTATGCAATCTCATCGTCCTTCAGTTCGCTGACGGGTGTTTCGGCGCGTCCCAATAAACTGCTTCGATCTTCCCCGCGCACTGAGATTCTTCCATCTTCGTCGCTCGAGAATGTCACCCAACTTTTCGAGATAGATCGCTGCAGCGGTAGGTCCAGGCTTTCAGCTAATGCGACGGTTGACATGCTTCCATCAATTTCGCTGGCAAAGTTGATTTCAATCAATCCGTCGCATTTTTCCCACGCGGTCGAATCCGGCAAGGCTTGGTTGCAAATGGGATAGTCACCAAAGCAGATGTCGAACTCTTCAAGTGTTGTGCACTCCAGTCCTCTTAGCCATCGATCAGGCAGGCCTGGGAGAGTCCACCAACACACAAGCAATTTGTCGTGGTTTTGGTCCACCATTCTTTGTATCCACTCACTGTGAGAGCGTCTTGCATGCGTGGCGAGGCGACGACGTATTCGATTGCTTGAACCCACATATATGACCTTCGAGTTGCCGTTTGCATACTTCACGCCAGGCGCAAAGCCAATGGCATAGATTCCGGGCACGTCCGGCGACAATCCACGCCGTTTGTCGAGTGGAATCCACTCCGGTTCGAATGACAGTATGCCCGCCTCGCTCCAAGCTGGTGATCGTTTCAATTGCGTGTGTATGTGTGAAGGGGGATCAAATTCGCTCATCCGATCCTTCGACTCCACTGACCAACGGACTCCATTTCTAGTGATGGACGCATCTTTCAAACGCTCATTGCGCACGCCTTCATGGTACCACCGGCTTCGAGAAGCCAAGTCCCATGATACCAGATTGCCTGATTACGACGACCTCCCGTATGCAGCAGGCTCTTCCTTGGCGAACGCAAGACAAGTGCGCGTCCCTATGGAATGGTCCAGAAAAAGCGACATCATCAAGTCTCACTGCGACACAATTCAATGAACTGTTCCCTCGCGTGAGACCCTCGAAGGGGGCCATGAGGGATGACGTTGAGATCCGCATCCAAATCGGCGGGATCGCGCACCGGCCCATCCTGCAAACGTCTGTCCAGACGCCATTCCAGCTGTTTGGCTAGGTCGTTCATCGTTCCGAGGACGCTACGGCTATTGGTTGGCGCAATCATCACGCCGCCACGGTGTTCGTTCAGCACAGATTGCGAAATCTCTTCGGCTATTCCCAAACTACGCATTGCTTTATGGATGCGTTGTGCCAGCCGAATGTACAGCGTCTCGATCGATTCGCAATCTTCGATGGGAATGACGATGGCGTAGCGAGTCTTCCCGTTCACGCAAAGCGCCATCGGCGTGGCGTCATACAGGGAAAAGTTGACGTACCAATCACCGAGCAACGTGTCGGGCATTCCGACATCGTCTTCGTGTGTGCTCTTCTCACCAAAGTA
>JAJDEA010000252.1 GCA_029260035.1 Phycisphaerae bacterium | reverse complement strand
CGAGGCAGAGGCTGTGCGCGTTCGATCGACGACGGGGCATATACGAGGTCGTGCGACTGTCGATGGAGAGTGTGCGGCTGAGGCTGAAATCAAGTTTATGCTAACGGATGTGGATCATGGATAGTGTTCATTGAGTAGGTGCGGCAATTTGAGCGTTCATTCGACAGCAATTATTGAAGAGGGTGCGAAGCTCGGCAGCAATGTTTCGATCGGAGCCTTTGCATACATAGGCCCGCATGTCGTCTTAGGTGACGGATGCCGAGTACATCATCATGCTACCGTCGATGGCTTTACGACGCTTGGCGAGAATTGTGAAGTCTTCTCGCAAGCAGTGCTTGGTGCTCCACCTCAGGATGTTAAGTATCGTGGTGAGCGGACCACGCTTGAGATCGGCCATAGTAATGTTTTTCGAGAAATGGTGACGGCTCATCCGGGTACAGGTAACGGTGGGGGCGTGACACGAATCGGCGACAACAATCTCTTCCTTATCGGCGTGCATGTGGCCCATGATTGTCAAATTGGGAGCCAATGTATTTTTGCCAATTATGTGCAGTTTGCGGGCCATGTTAAGGTTGAAGATCATGTGAATATGGGAGGGCATAGCGCCGTTCATCATTTTGTGACAATAGGTAGACATGCATTTATTGGAGGGATGACGCGGATTGCTGCGGATGTTCCTCCATTCCTGCTCGTTGTTGCGGCCAGGGGGACTCGATCTGAAGTGCGGATGGTCAATGGTGTTGGATTGCAGCGAAACGGATATTCCAATGAAGATATCGGCGCGTTGAAGACGGCGTTTATGAAATTGTTTTCTCGCAAGGCGCGACAATCCGGAACCGCTATTAGTGAACGCGTTCAGGCCATTATGGACAAGCCGGCAATCAATCCCCACGTCTTGTATCTATGCGAAAGTTTGATGCGTTCGTTTGCGCATGGCCGACATGGTCGATATCTGGAATCTCTCCGCTCCGACCCCGTTCACCGAAATACCTGGAAGCCCGACGAAGATCAACAGCTGAAGATCAAAGTGATTGGTAACGGGATTGTGGCAGATGAGTGGCATAAAAACAATGAACAATCGCCAAAAGTCGTTAAGTTGACAGCCAAGGCTGACGTAGGTTGGGCGTTTGCCGGATGGAACGGCAGCTTGGATAGTAAGGCTAATCCCGTCGACATCGTACTCGATCAGGCCAAGCAAGTGACGGCAACGTTCACACTTCAATCAACGAAAACCTAAAAGGGCAGCCAACTATGAAATCTCCTCTACGCACTGCCGTGGTTGGTGTCGGACACATGGGCCGACACCACGCGCGCATCTACGGCGAGTTGGATAGCTGTGAACTGGTAGCTGTCGTTGATAAAGACATCGACCGGGCACGGAAGATGGCGTCGGAGCATGGGGGTAAGGCGTATCAAAGTATGGCCGACGTCCCAGGTGACATCGACGCGGCTACCGTTGCCGTGCCAACAGTCTATCACGCGGAAGTTGTGATTCCCCTCTTGGAGGCAGGTGTTCCGGTGTTGGTCGAAAAGCCGTTGGCTCCGGATACGACTTCGGCAAAGCAGCTCCTGGACGCATCGCGCAAGCACAATTGCCTGCTTCAGGTTGGCCATTCCGAGCGATTCAACCCTGTGGTGCAAGCGATGCTTCGGATGGGTGTTACGCCTCGGTTCATCGAAACTCAACGTATTAGCCCGTTTACGTTTAGAAGTGCGGACATTGGCGTGGTATTCGACATGATGATCCACGATATTGACATTGTGCTGCACCTCGTTCAGCAGCGGGAGTATGTTGTGGATGCGGTTGGTGTGAGCGTGTTGGGCGTGTGTGAGGATGTTGCTAACGCGCGGATTCGGTTCGGCGAACATGCTGCGGTGAACCTGACCGCTTCACGATTGGCACTAAAAACAGAACGCAGAATTCGTGTTTTCGCGCCAACCGGGTATCTGTCCATGGATTACCAGAAAAAATCGGGTGTGGCGATTAAGCTCGATGATAATCTGGACCTGATTCGCATGGCTAAGGAGCGCGATTTCGAAGACCTGTCAGAGATGCAGAATCTTGATTTTGGTGCCATGGTCAATGTCGAGCCGATCGAGGTTGATGATGTGGAGCCGTTGCGGGCTGAGATTGAGTCTTTTCTTGAATCGGTGAAGACGGGTTCAGCTGCGGCGGTGAGCGCTGAAGATGGATACGCTGCAGTAGAAATGGCGGAGCGCATCACCGAAGCCGTCCGCGAGCAGGATTGGGGCCGAGGCCTTACACCTGCATCTCCGTCGTAGTAAGGCCTCAGCGTATAACGGTAAAGAGCCGTATTATTCAGTCTTCTCTTGAACTGCCATTACCCTCGTTTTCTGAGGAACAGCCGGGCGATTTTTTCAGTGACTGTTGGGTCGCGATACTTCGAACATATGTACCCCGTCTTCCTCGCCCGAGCCGAAATAGTTCTTTTGAAGAACCTGAAAGCCGTGCTTCTTGATAAACGCATAGAAATCAGATGGATCAACCAACTTTTCGTGCATTTCGCCGACAATGACCCTTACACGTTCGATAGCTGTTCCAAGTCCCTTTAGTGCATCCAACTCGCTTCCTTCCACGTCCAGCTTGAGCAAGTCGACCTCTTTGATTCCATTCTGGAAAAGGTAATCGCCGAGAGCAAGGCAATCTACTTCTTGCACCTCTGTGGCCTTTCCGGTGGCGACGACTGAATGCTCCGCGCCATGGTCTGCGAGATACAATTGGATTCGTCCAGCTTCCTTACCAACTGCAGCGCGATTCAGTTTTACATGCTCAAAGAGGCCGAGATTTGTTGACAGGTAACCGAAATTCGTTGCATCTGGCTCAAAGCAATGCAAGCTGGAATCCGGGAAATTTGCAATAAACCAAATGCTGGTCGCGCCGACATTAGCGCCAGCATCAATGATCGTCGGATTGGCCGGGAGTTTAGATTGCAGAGCGTATTGTTCTTCGTGCAAGACCTCTGCAAGTGTAAATATGTCACACTTTCGCATTTGAAAGGGAAAACGACGACCGGCCAGCTCCAGGAGGAGATTGACCGTTTGGCTGTTTGTTGATGACCGTAAAATGCTCGCATAGCATGACGCTAGACGGAGCCTGGTCTTCATGTCGGCTGCGTAGGTTTGGATCACATGAGCCGCTTCACGCGCCCGGTTCACTTTGCCGCTGAGAAATCCCATGTTTTTTCGATTTCTGTAAAGCTCGGAATGGAATCTAGCACACTTTGCTCAGAGAATCACCCGGACCCATCCAATACCCAGCAATCTCGCCGAGTGCCCATGCGCAAACAAAGAGGCCAATAGCCGGCAAGGAAATAAACAACTCCTTGCGGTGTCGTTTCCTTTGAAGAATCCTCGAAACAGTTCGGTAGAACAAGATTGGTGGTAGCGCGAAAGCCGCGCACCCAACTGCGATCCGCTTAGCAAACGACTCGCCCGCCATGCGCGCACCAGCATACGAACGTGCATACAGATATCGCTGCGAGAGATATTCGGCGAAAGTATAATGTTTCTTGTGCCCGACGCAAATTTCCGGCCTGCAGGTTAATGGAATCCCCGCTTTGCGAATGGCCTCGTGTAGATGATTTTCCCACTTGCCCGCTTCAATCGCTTCACGGAAGCGGTCCAGCAGTTCGCGGCGGTAGATAACATTGTTTCCTGTTAGCCATTCGACACTGCCTTCGGGAATGGGCAAGATGCAATGACTGTATTCACACAGGAACGCTGCCCAATCCACCCACCGCTGTGTCGCAGCGTTTTCTACCGATCCTCCAACAATTGGTGTCGTCTCGGAAAGAGCACTTAGCATAGCCTTTGCCCAGCCCGGCGGGACGATTACATGGTCTTCGATTACTGCGACGGCGCTTCCTTTGGCCACTTGAAAGGCGCGAGCGCGCATCTGAGGAATGGTGACACTTCGCTCGACTTCGATAATGATGGCATCCGGGAAGTTCTGGCGGACTTTTTCGCGTACCTGCTGACCACAGCGGTCCACGACGAGAACCTCAAGTTCAGTCGTTTTTCGTTCGTTTTCAAGAGCTTGCAGGCAACCGATAAGATCGCCCAAGCCATTGACCGATGGTACGACTACGGACATTTTAGATGTTTGAGATTCGCTTGTCATTGGATTGGTATTATAACGTCCGGTAAATGGAATTTGCACTGGTATCCAGTTATTCTACTGCGTCGGGTTGTTGATCGGTGTACGTTAGAAAAAGCTGGTCGCGGCAAGCCAAAAAAGACAAAAAGGTGGCGGTTATGATGCGAATTGGAGTCATCGGGGCGGGTGAGATCGGGCTGTTACGGGCGAAATCTGTTGAGAGCGATCGAGTCGCGTCTCTTGCAGCGGTCGCTGACCCTGATTTGGCTGCCGCACAACGAGCGGTTTCCGGAACGTCGGCCAAGGCGATATCAGATTATCGTGATCTTGTCAGTGACGATCAAATCGATGCGCTGATTGTTTCGACGCCCGTTCATTTGCATGAAGAGATGTGTATTGCGGCCTTTGAGGGGGGTAAACATGTTCTTTGCGAGAAACCACTGTCCAACTCGGTTGAGTCGTGCAAGCGAATCCTCGCAACAGCCGAACGTACGGGCAAGACGTTGGCAGTGGGATTTAACCATAGGTTCTATCCCGCAATGAAATTCGTAAAAGATGTCGTTGAAGCGGGAACGATTGGGCGGCTCGACCATCTTCGTGTTTTCGGTGGCCATGATGGCCTGGCGAATTTCCGAGCTGATTGGAATTATAAATCGGAGCTGTCTGGTGGCGGGGCGATGATGGATGTTGGGATTCATATGACGGACCTGGCCCGCTTTGTTGCGGGAGAGGTGAAGGAAGTTTTTGGGGTCGCGAGTAATCGGGTCTGGAATGTGCCGGGCTCGGAGGACAATGCGGTTGCGATTATGAAGAGTGAATCGGGCGTTCCGATTATCTTTCAATCAACGTGGAGCGAGTGGATTGGGTATCAAGTCGTAATAGAGGCGTATGGCGACAACGGCATGGTTCGCGGTGCATATGCTCCGATGTTCAATCTCCTCGTTACGCAAGACAAGCCTGGCGGGCCACGCAAGAAGATCAAGAAGCGGTATCCGGGAATCATCATTCGGGAGAAACTCAAGGGGTGGCAGACGACGACGTTATGCTCTTTCGAGACTGAGATCGCCGAATTCGGCAAGATGATTGCTGGTGAATGCGTTGCGTTGGCGGATGGGTGGTCAGGCCTTCGGGCAGTAGAAATTGCGAACGCTTTGTATGAATCATCCCGAACCGATCAGCCCTTGGTGCTAGGCAGTCGGAGCGATGCCGAATCGTCAGACAAATGCGATTCCGCCATGGAAGTGGCTTCCCGCCAGTCAAAATAGGGGAAGCAGCTGGAGACTTGCGGGCAATGCGATTGCGGGGACTATCGAAATCTCCTGTCGGGATAACACTGCTGCGAGCCGTGAGTTTAAAGAGTTGTTCCCCCCTTTGACGGTCATCACCCGAACTGGCCGATAACAATAACGTCAGCAGCGATTGAGGGCTTGGGCGGTAGAGCTGCCGAAGCTCTTGGCTGTATGGAGCAGGAAAGTCAAAGAAGGCCTCGCCTTGCCGATTTCGTTTCGGTTGGTGCGAGTTGCAGAGTCGTGCGATACTTTTCAGCCTTGTTTTTTGAGGATTGTGGGAAGTTGACGGGGACGGAGTCTGCGCAGGATTTGCCTCTTACCGTGTTTTTCCAGCTAACTGAAAAATTATGGCAGAGAACGCAGCCGAATCGCCTTTGAACTTAAGCGTCTTGCTTACCGTTGTGAGTGGAGTTGATTCGCTCGATCGGTGTCTTCAGGCGTTGATCCCTCAGGTTCAAGCAGCGAACGGTGAGATCATCGTTCCCATTGATGAGTTTTGCGCTGATGTGAAATCGATGGAAGCGCGATACCCGACTGTGCAGTTCCACTGGATCGATGACCTGGGTGTTGCATCTTGTGCCGATATTCCGGCACATAAACACCGTCTGTTTGATCGCCGACGCGCTTGCGGTTTGTCTCGCGTGCGTGGTCGAATCGTCGCGATGACCGAGGATCACGCAGTTCCGGCTGAGGACTGGTGCGCGCGAATTCTGGAGGCTCACAAACAGCCCTATGCGGTGATCGGCGGGCCTATCGATAATGAGATTGATAAGCCTCTTAACTGGGCATGGTATTACTGCGATTTTGGTCGGTATGGCTCTCCCATCGAGGCAGGCCCAAGAGACTACGTTTCGGACGTGAATATTTCTTATAAACGAACTGCGTTGGAGGCTGTTCGTGACACTTGGTGTGTCGCGTATCACGAAACAAATGTCCACTGGGCCTTGCAGGCTCGCG
The DNA here is from genome assembly GCA_029260035.1 of Phycisphaerae bacterium. GTDB lineage: Bacteria > Planctomycetota > Phycisphaerae > UBA1845 > UBA1845 > OFTM303. Next base: position 59,167 of record JAJDEA010000252.1, on the reverse strand, counting down.
GCGAAGTGCTGTTTATTGATCCGAGTATTGTCGTCTTCCAGCATCGACCGCAACAATCATTTGGTAGCGCCTTGCGAGAGCGGTTGGAGTGGGGGCGGATTTTTGCGGAAACGCGCGTTCGTGAGTGTTCGAGCTTGCGTCGGCTCACGTTTCTGCTGGGGGCCCCTGTGCTTCCGATGTTGCTTTCCTGGCGAGCATTTAGACACATGATTCGTCAAGGGCGAACGATCGGGCAAATATTCCGTGCGTTTCCTTTGATCGCGGCACTTCTATCTGCCTGGTCGTGCGGGGAGTTCGTGGGGTATGTGTGTCAGCCTGTCGATGAACATCGTCTGTCTGGTGTCCAAGGCGGACAGCAAGACACTACGACCGGCTGATCGTTCGAAACAAACGAGATGATTTCACTACACTGACGCAAACGTGGCAACCGATCGTCTTGCCATACTGACGTACCACTCGGTTGATGATAGCGGGTCTGTTGTCTCGACCTCGCCTGCGCTTTTTGTTAAGCAAATGGCTGTGCTCGCAGAGCTTGGTCTGCGCGGTATTTCTTTGGCCGAAGCCGTTCGGTATCGAAAACGTGAGGGCGCGTGGCCGAAGAATGTTGTTGTTATGACCTTTGATGACGGCTATGCGAATGTTCATGAACATGCGTTGCCTGCGTTGCGGGAGTTTGAATTCTCGGCGACGGTATTCGTCGTTACTGGGCATGTCGGCCTAGCAAACGACTGGGCGCCGCCACTTGAAAGGCTTGGCTTGCAGCCTTTGATGACGTGGTCGCAAATCGATGATCTCGTTAAGGCTGGGTTGGAAATCGGTGCCCATACGGTGACGCATCCCGACCTGCGACGGCTGGACGAACAGGCTGTTAAACGCGAGATAGCGGATTCCAGGCAATCGCTCGAAGACAAGTTGCAGCACAGAATATCAACTTTTGCCTACCCCTTTGGTTGGCACACTGAGTATGCGAGACGTATTGTCGGTGAGGCGTTTGATGCGGCGTGTACGACTGAGTTGCGGCGGGCGAGTTACGAATCTCTGGAAGCACTACCCCGGCTTGATACTTACTACCTTCAACAGCCCGACGACTTCCGACGCGCGGTGATGGGGAAGCTCGATCGATACCTCGCGATTCGGCGGTGGGGGCGTAGCGTGCGTGCGGTTTTTCGTGAAAAGTGACGTGGGTACGGCTTTGGTAAGAGAACGACCAGCATGAAACTTGCGTTCAATTTCATGTCACTCGCATGGGCGGAAGTGATTAGCAAAGCGGCGACGTTTGCAGCGTTTGCCTATGTTTGGCGCATTGCGGGGCCTGTTGGTGCGGGAATGGTTGAATTTGCCGCGAGCCTGTTTCTTATCATGGGGCTTCTCGTTGACCAGGGATTCGATGCATACGGTGCTCGCGAAATTGCCAAGAAGCCAGCGCGCACTGCGGAATTAGTTTCGGAGATTGTGTTCGTTCGGTTTTTGATTGCCATCGCTTCTTTTGCGATTGTTTTGGTCGCGGTGTTCGTGATGGATCGGTCAGATCAGCAGGAACAGCTGATTCTCGTCTATTGTTCGAGTTTGTTTGTGCTGCCGATGCTCTTACGGTGGGTGTTTCAAGGGCACGAGATGATGCATATTGTTGCGATCGCGCAGGTCGTTCGACAGGGTATCTTCGCTTTGATCGTTGTGGTTTTCGTTCGGGATTTGCAGGGTTTGTGGGTGGTGGGGGCAGCGGAACTTGCCGGCGTGACGGCTGCTGCGGTTTTCTTTTACGCGATGTATCGTCGAAAGTTGGGTGCTCGGCTGCGACTTAGGTTTCGCGTATCGCGATCGTTGATACGAGACGGCGTGACGATAGGTCTGAGTCAGATGTTCTGGTCTGTACGCATGTTCGGAGCCACACTGCTTGTCGGTCTTGTTGCGACCCAAGAAGACCTTGGATATTTCGGTGTGTGCATGAAAATTCTCATCGCGCTCCATGCTTTTGTTTGGTTGTATTATTTTAATCTGTTGCCATCGATGTCAAGAGACTGGCATGGAAATCGTGAGGAGTTTCATGCGCTTGTTGGGCGATCCATGCGGATGGTAGGGTGGATTGCGCTGGCATGTGGTGCGATTTGGGTGGTTGTTTCGGGCGTTGCGATTCGTGTAGCGTCCGGGCCGGAATTTGTCGAAGCAACGACAACATTGCAATGGCTCAGTGCGGTTTGCGTGCTGGCAGCGGTGAACGGTCATTTTCGTTTCGGCCTTATTGCGACGGGTCACCAAAAGGCGGAAATGGTAACAGCAGCTCTTGGGGCTGCTGTTACGCTCGGACTCATTCCGTTCGCCTATGGCGCTTGGGGTACGCAAGGTGCTGCGATAGCATTGGTGGTGGGAGAGATCGTAGTGTGGTGTTCGTCCTGGCATTTCGCTCACGACAAACTGGGCGTAGTCGGACACCTGCGTTCTTTGATTAGACCTTTGATAGCTGTCACGCTGGTCGTGTTGACTCTGGCTATAATACCCGAAGCAACGCTACCTATTGAAGTGATCGTTGTCGTTGTTGTTATGGGTGTCGCTTCGTTGGCAATTGACGAGGCTGTTCGTGAGCGTGCTTTGGGTTTGGTTGCGGTGCTCGGAGGCAAGAAGGCTTCCTGATTCGATATGAGAGGCGTTCGGTAGAAATCCAGTTGTTGAATTTGCAGAATAATACGGATAGTTGGCGTTTCTCGAATCGATCGACCGCGGTGCGATTGTTCCTGACCTGTTGGTTGGTGTATGTGTTGCACTTTGCGACAAACACAGTTCGTGAGATTTATCCGGCGCTGTCCTTGGGTGACCATCTGAGTTTTGACGTAGCCGAGTATGCGGGCTTACACCCTGACTTGTTTGAGATGCCGGACGGTCGATGGTTCAGCAACAACAACCCGGGGGCGTCGATCATGGGAGCAATCCCGTACTTGCTCACAAGGCCGATCATCGATCGAGTGGTCGATCGAGCAAGGACAGCTCGGCAAGAGAGTGGTGCGCAGCCTCCCGAGTACGATTCCCCCTGGCCCATGGCACGCGAATTTTTTCGCAAGTCTTTCGCAAAAGGCTATGACCTCAAATTCGGTTTGGCCGCCGGGGTCATGCAGGCGGGTTTGATGGCGCCGCTTTCTGCGCTGTCTGCGGTAGTGATGTTCTATCTATTGCTCGGGGTGACCGGTTCGGCGAGGGCGAGCGTTTGGCTTGCCGTGTTGTATGCGTTTGCGACGCCCGTCTTCTATCGCACCGCGCAGTTGAATCAGAATTTGATTGTGTGTCACTGTGCGCTGTTCGCTTTTGCCCTGCTCTGGAGGCCATGGGACTTAAAAGATGTCCCCAGGAAGCCTGCGTATTTCATAGCGGGGTTATTGTCCGGTTGGGCAGTTGTGTGTGATTATAGTGGCTTGATCGTGCCGGTTGTGCTCGGGTTTTATGGCTTGGTTCGACGCTCATCGCTTCCCGAGTCGGCAAAAGATCGTTTCGATAGTCTTCGTTTCGCGTCCGGTGTGTTAATGGGTGGTGCCGTCCTGTTGGCGTATCAGTGGTCGAGTTTTGGGAATCCGCTTTGGCCCGCGCAACATTATATGCCAGCGGCTAACTTCACTGAGCGAGGCTATGTTGGTTTCGATTGGCCGCAGCTCGACCTACTCTTTGATACGGCCTTTTCCATTCGTTTTGGCTTGTTTACATCGGCGCCAATTTTGTTGGCTGTGTTTGCTTTTCCTTATTGGCGCAAAGGCTTTTCTCTCGTCGGGCGACGTGAGCTGATTTGTATTTTGGCATTTTGCGTCGTCTTCTTCATTTTTTGCGGCGCCAATCAATACGGCAGAATGCAGTTCAACACGGGTGTTCGGCATATCGTTCCGATCACCCCATTTGTGTTCCTGCTGGCGGTGGGAGTGCTGCTGCGTATGCCTCGTCCTTTCGCTGTGTTGTTTGGTGTCGTTTGTACCTATTGGTCGTGGTGCCTGGCTATGTACAGGGATGTTGAAGTCGGCCAACTTGGCATCGCTGACTGTGTTGCGAATGTCTCGCTTGGCGGGTTCGAACTCCCCTGGCTTCGCACACTAGAACGAATGGGTTCCTTCTTCCCCGAGGCGTTTCGGACTGGCGGTTCGGCTATAGCGATTCTCGCGGTTTCGTTTGCGATGATTTATTGTCTGTGGACTGTTTCTGAGAAAAAAGAACATTCTGACGGCATGTCGTTGTGACGCAGGGCAGCTTTGATTGAGCATTCAAAGAGATAGCATGCAATCTGGCTCGATAACGACTGAGCAAGCCTCCATCGGGGTTGCCGACGGGCAAGACTGTCAAAGTGTACCCTCGCGGTGGCCATGGGCATTCGTAATTGTGGGAGCGATTTTATCTGTCTTATGTGTGGCACTGGTCTTAGCCGTCCATGCGAATAGTCCGCGCACGCTTGCATCGATGCATGGTTTCCTGCACGCAGCTATTGTCCAACGTTTGCAGGCGTTTTCACTGCCTCCCGAAAATCCATTTTTTGCTGGCGAATCGATCTGCTATTATTGGTTTTTTCATCTGCTTGGGGCGATTGTGAGCCGTGTGGCGTTGGTCGATCCGCTACATGCGTTGGAATGGGTCATCGGCTCAAGCTTAATTGTCCTTGTCTTTGCCAGCTTGGCGATTGGAAGAAGGTTGTATCAGAGTTTGGTCGCTGGCGTATGCATCGGTTTTCTGGCGTTGGTGGGCGCCAATCCGTTCGGCCCATTTATCTGGATTGCGCATGGCATCTTTGACAATGGGGCGGCATTCAGGGACAACCTGACAGACACATTCGGCCCATATATCTACCAGAGCCAGATTGGTGCAAGGCTATATGGCCCAAATTTGCCCTATTTTTTTAACATCACGTCGCGACCTGTTGCCCTTGCTCTGATCTTGCCAATCGGTTTGGCGCTTTGTGGGGCCATGCGCAGGCGCACGATTCGGTCGGGGGTTGGTGTCGCATTAGCCGTGATGCTCTGCACTGCAATCAGTCCGGTTATTGGTCTTGCGGTCGGTGGTGTGTTGTGTGCCTCGCTTGGCACAATGTGGATTATGTCGCTGAGGCCGAAGCGACTCGGCATTGATGAATCTGATGTTCCTTCGAGCGGGGCTTGGTGGACTGGTATCATTGGGATCGTCGCCGGCATGGTTTTGGCAGTACCAACCTTTAGTCAAATGTTGAGCAATTCTCAAGGCGGTATGGAGTTTATGCTCACTTCCTACAAAGGGGTGAAGCATATTGTCGCGGTGGTGGTCGGTGCCGGGCCTATAGCAGTGTTTGCCTGGTATGGCCATAAGAGGTTGTGCGGTATCGATGCGGCGTTCTTGAAGGTACTCATGTTGGCGGCTGCATTCTTGCTGCTCGCTTCCGTAGCGGTGTACTTGCCCGTGGAAAATTCCTGCAATCTTTTCCACAGCGCGATCGTTCTGCTTGCGATTCCTGCATCCGGCAAGCTTTGTCGTCGTGAGATGAAATCGGCGTCTTCCAGCCATCGTACATGGAAATATTTTCTGGTTCCCGGTTGTTTCGCTCCGACCGCAATTCTCATTGTACTTGCTTACTCCGGACGAGCGCCTGCACAGCTGATGACGGAAGGCGTTCATCTTCGACGCCTCCCTGTGGATAGTGAAATTTCTCAACTTTATCGATGGATCGAGAAATCGACAGAGCCGGACGCCATGATTGTTACAGACCCACGGGAACGGGTCGCCGTCCAGGGCAATGTCCCAGAGCTGCCAGCCATGACGAATCGCGTGCTTTTTGTAGGGGCAGCCGGGTACATGACGGATCCGTACCCGGACGCAGAACGGCGACGAGCTATTGCGATCAAGCTGGTTGGCGGGCAGGCTTTGGTTTCGTCTGAGGAAGCCTACCTTTCAGCTTTGCGAGATGTTGTGTATGTCGTGAAGTATCAGGTAGAAGAAAAAGAAACAGTTCAATTGCAGTTACTCTACGGCCCGGCCCTTTTTGCCGAGGGCGTGTGTAGCGTTTATCGATGGCAACCTTCATAGGGAGATCATGGTGATGCGGTGGGTCGTGTATCGAGGTCTGCGAAGCCAGTGTGCGTCTGGCACCATGATGGCGTCCGATCGTGACCGTTCAATTGAGGAGACAATCTAGTGGCATCGACTCCCATGTTTGACCAGCTTGCGCATCGAAAGCAATTGCAGAAGATCATCGGTGCGTACGATTCGCGAATCGTTCGTGCGTATAGCGTTGCGCGTTTTCTTATTATCAACATCAATATCCTGCACATGCTTGGGTTGTGCATGCGTGGGCGGAAGCGAATTCTCGACGTCGGGTGCGGGTTTGGGCTTTTCGGCTGTTACTTCGCCTCGCGTTATCCCGATCTTCAATACCACGGATTGGACCTCAATGCGGGGCGCATTCAGTCTGCGCAGAAGGCTGCGGAAAGATTGCAGTTGAAGAATGCGCGATTCGAATGTCGAGACGCGCGTACTTTGGAGCTGGCTGACCAATATGACGCGGTGGTGATGATAGATCTTATGCACCATCTTCCGCTCGAAGGAAAGAAACATGTTTTGGAGACGATTGGCGAGCATTTGGCGCCGGATGGGGCCATTATCATCAAGGATGTGCTTCGTAAGCCTGCCTGGAAGTTGTTTTTCACTTGGGCGCTGGACGTTGTGATGACACGCGGCTTCGACATGTGGTACTGGAATCCACAGCAGTTTCGAGAAGCCGTGGACGATGCTTTCGCGATGGAGACCTATCCGATTTCCGATTGGCTCCCGTATCCACATGTCGTCCATCTCTTCGAACGTACAGCCGGTGATGGTTGATTTTCAGGACCGTCCGTTCGGCTATTCCGGTTTTCAAAGCAACGCAATCGTGACGCCAAGTACGACATCATCAGCCATGAGTAAGAATCAAGACTTGCGCGTTGCTGTGCATGACCGAGAGAACGAGCAACTGGCGGTGTTGGTGCGCCGATGCGGCTTTATATTGGTTGCATCATTTCTCTTACTGGTTCCGTCGTCGTATCTGATTGCTCCGCTATCTCCTTTCGGCATGGTTCAGCCCAAGGAGGTGGAGATGTTCCATCGACTGGTGAACGCGATTCCTTTTTTGCCGGAATCAGTGGCGATGTTCTTGAAAAGAACGTTGTCTGGTGATACGGCGATGTCCAGTAAATGGTTTGGTGTGATTGCTTATGTTTTGCCTATGTTGCTGGCATCGCTCGCGGCGGGTCTTGTTTTTTTTCGGTTGGTGCGACACCGCGAGCCTATCAATGCATCAATAGTCCATAGTCTTGGGCGAACTGCCGTTGTGTTAGCGTTCGCATGTGTGGCTGCGTATCCAATATTCACACAGGATTTTTGGTGCTCCGTGGCATGGTCGCGCATGATTACCGATGGGAATAATCCTTATTATGAATTGTTCACGACGAGCAGCCTAAGTGATATTCCTTTGTCACATTTTGAAGAAACGATGACGTATGGCCCGCTTTGGGCGATCACGGCAGCGGCTGTTTCCTTTGTCAGCAATCGACAGGTCCTTGTCGAATTCCTGCTGTTCAAGGGAATACTCCTCGTGTTTTGGCTCCTCTCTTTGTGGCTGATTCGAAAAACGACGGAGTCGATGTCGTTGAAGACGCAGGCGATCGCCATTTGTGCTTTTGGTTGGCTGCCCATGTCGGTGCATTTTTCGGTCGGGGAAGGGCATAATGACATCTCCATGGTAGCATGTATTCTGCTGTGGCTGTTTCTTGTTGGTCGAAAGAGGCACTGTTTGGCACCTCTTGCGCTTATGTTGTCCATTCTCTTCAAGTATGTGACTGCGCCGTTGATATTGATCGAGATTTGGCGCGGATGGTCGGCGACCAAAGGCCAGCGATGGCCATATGTGCTGTCGCTGTTCGCTTGCACCGGTCTAAGCATCGCGATATTTTCTCCCTTCTTTCGTGACGTGCAGTTCTTTTCTGGAACGCGGGATATGCGAAACTGGCATTTCTTCCTGCCCGAGCATGCGATTACGGGATTGGCTTCTCGCGTGGGTGCGTGGATTGGCACCTCGGCCGGATTTTGTGTCTTAGTTGCGGCACTATGCATCCTGGTCACGGCCTATGTAATACATTTGTTTCCATCGCGCATGATTGGCAGAATGCGGACTTACTGGATGGCGCTATTTGGATGTTGCATGGTTGGTTGGCTTGCGCTGATCGGAACGGTTGGCCATCTGTTGGACGATCGCTGGCCCGGATTGGAGGCATTCGCCAGTCAAGGAATTGTTCGATTAGGAATGGGGGCGGTGTCGTTGACGTGTCTTGTGAAGTTTGCGAGAGAGCGTTCCATGTTGCATTTGGCTGGAGTATCCCTAGCGCTTCTCGCATCGATTCTCTTTACTTCAATCGGACATGTGTGGCCTTGGTTTGTGCTCTGGCTATTGGCCGTCGCTGCCCTTGTTCGGTCTGAGCCTTTGGTTCGCGTTGTTGTTCCGCTCGCATTGCTATCCCCATTCTTTAACGTCTATTGGATTCTTGCTCCGAATTGGCAGTTTGTGCAGCGTGGATCGAATGTCATGTTTTCAGCACTCTTTATTCTGGTACTGTTGACTTGGCGATTGTGGGATCCGTCGAGAGATACGATCGTCGCGAAATCTGATTGACTGTGGAATCCACCTTTAGAGAAGAAAATGAACCCGATGCTGGGCCAATGGTGCGACGTTCCGCGCGATCGATCGTTTGTACCATCATACTGGTTGGCGTAGCGATTGCGCTGTGGTTTCAGTCGGGAGGTTCCGGCGAACGCGATTTAATATTGGGGCGATACTCGATTCGGCTGTTCGCGACCAACTGCTTGGCGACTTATGTACTATTAGCAGCCGCGTGGGTGATTGCTTCGGGTGGCGTGTTGCGTCGAAAGATCTTCGCAGTTTTGGCGACGACGTTATGTGGTGCGATTGTACTGGTTTGTTTGGAACTGCCTGCTGCGATAAGACTGATAGATTACCGTGTCGTCTTTGGGACCCCATTTCGCAAGGCCTGGGAAAATCCGCGAAATCGTCTCGATGACGAATTGATTCATCTTCACACCCCCTACGATGAGTTCGCAGGCACGGTTCCTGGCGATCTGGTCGTTTCGTACAATATTCAAACGGATCGACGATACGAAGTTGATGTGCGCTACGACTATCAGGGTTTTCGCAACGCCGATGACATCAAACAGGCTGACATCGTGTTGATTGGCGATTCCTTCGTCGAAGGGCCGATCGTTGATTATGATGACATTATTTCGGCACATCTATCTGAATTTCTGGGCGAGCAGGTCATCAACCTGGGGCAGATTGGATATGGCCCTCAGCAGGAGCTGGCGGTATTGAAGCGCTTTGCGTTGCCTGCAAAGCCAAGAGTTGTCGTTTGGGTCTTGTACGAAGGAAATGACTTAACTCACGATTTCATTCGGTATCGCGAAAGCATCAAGAGATGGGATGAGTACATTGCACAAAGTCACGGCTTCCGCAAACGCAGCTTCAGTCGAAACCTTTTGCAACTGATTGTGAGAAAAACGTCGCCTTCGGATTCGAAAAAAGAAGAGGATCTCTCAAAGTCGTGTGTATTGAATATCCCTGGAGAATATCGGGGCGAGCGCATGTTCTTCGCATTTGGCGGCAGTCCTCTGTCTGACTCTGACTTGACGAATGCCAATGCGGCGCTGGAGTTCATACGAAAGGGGCGGGGGATTTGCGAAAAGGAAAAGATCAATTTCCTGTTAGTAAGCGTACCCATTAAGTACCGCATGTACCATGACTTGTGCGAGAATGGTATCGATTCAACACTGGCCGGTTGGAAGCCGAATGATCTTATTGATCGAATTGGGCGATGGGCGCAGGCGAACGAAATCGAGTTTCTCGATTTGACTCCGGCACTACGCGAATCCGCAGCGAAAGGCGAGCTTATTTTCTTTCTTGATGATGGTCATTGGAACGGAAACGGGCATCGTATTGGCGCAGAGGAAATCCGTACGCGAATCGAGAAACTCGGATGGATGTGATGATGCGGCTTTTTCTGGAAACGGCGATCCCTGCTCAGGGTTATGCGAGATGCCGCATTGGTTGTGACTGAATGAACACGCGACTCAATAAGATGGTCTGTTCACCTTCATATCTGGAGGAAGATGCGCTCTCGCGCCGACGACGAGGATTTGGCACGGGCCTGCTTATCGCAACGCTTGCAGCAATCGTTCTGTATTGGGTCCATGCGATAGCTGTTGGCTATGTTGTTGATGACGCATATATTTCGTTTCAATACGCAAAGAATTTTGCGATGGGAAACGGGTTTGTATACAACGTCGGCGAACGAGTTGAAGGTTACACGAATTTCCTCTGGGTACTAGCATTGGGTCTGTTTGCCAAAGTCTGGCCGGAGGCGGACCTGTTGGTGATAGCGCGCGTGTCGGCTATTGCGATTGGCACATTCACTATATTACTGATGGTGCGTTGGCCTTGGAACTCTTCGGGTGGTAGCACATGGAAGAACTCGGCTGCGGCGTTTATGTTAGCGTGCAACACGTCGTTTTGTGCCTGGTCGATGGGCGGGCTTGCCACGACCATGTTTACTTTTCTTATTCTCGCAAGCGTTTATTTCCATTCGAGAGAGTTTGATCGCGGCGGAGGCACTTTCCGAACCGCCCTTGTCGTTGCTATCGCAAGTTTGGTGCGCGCCGACGGTTTCGTTGTGTTTGCCATATTGTCTTGTGCCAGGTGTCATGAGCATTTCAGGCGGCGAGAGTCGGTTTGGTCCAAAAAAACCTTTGTTTGGTTTGCAACATTCGTTGCGGTGATCGCGCCTTACGTCGCCTGGCGATTTTGGTATTACGGAGATCCGCTTCCCAATACCTACTATGCCAAAGTGGGAGGTGGTATCGATCAATACCTTCGTGGCGCCCGGCACTTGAAAGGGTTTTTGGAAAACTACGGCGGAGTTATCCTGATTCCAATCATGGCGGTGCCGTTTGTCTTTCCATGTAAAGAAACCTGGGTGCGTTGTGCGCTATGGGTTGTGGGGGGCTGGGTTGCCTATATCGTTAAGGTCGGCGGGGACGGACTTGCGTATTTCCGATTCTTTGGATGTATAGCGCCGTTGATTTACCTGCTTGCTCAGCAGGGTATCCTTTCGATGGGTGAGTGGTTTGGGTCGCTTAATCCTCGGCCATTCTTATGGCGATTACGTTTGGCGGGGGTCTCACTTGTTGCGCTGTTGGCGGTTCTTGGTGCGCAACAGACGAACGTGATATTGCGTCACAAGAAGCCGGACATTGCACCGTACAAGAATTTTGATAACTACTTCGTCGATCGGTGCAAGGAAGCTGGCCTTTGGCTGGCTGACAATAGTAAGCCGAATGCGGTCGTCGCTTCGACTCCCGCTGGCGCGATTGCGTTTTACAGCGAGCGGACAGTCATCGATATGCTCGGGCTTACCGATAAACACATCGCGAGGCAGCCAGTCCAAGGGATAGGACAGGGGAGAGCAGGACACGAGCGGGGCGATGGAGCCTATGTGCTCTCACGGAAGCCGGATTACATCCTTCTTGGCAATATCGCCGTCGGTCGCGAACCGATGGATGATTCTCAAATTGCCAGTGTGTTGTGTCAGCGGTCTGAGCATGAGATTTGGGAACTCCCCGAGTTTCGCTCGAATTACGAACGAAAAACAGTGCGCCTGGCTGACACAGGTTTGTTTCAGTATTTCACGTTTTACCAGAGGAAGCCATGATGGCAACGGACAGGGTTGAGGATCGAACAACTGGTCAAATGGATGGAATTCGCCCAACGTCTTTGCAAATGTTTGCGTGGACGATGGGAATTGGCCTATCCGCTGGCGCGATGTTCAGCGTATTTGATCTCGTTCGAGCGAGAATTGCATGGCCGACATGGGAAATGATGCAAATGGTTGCGTGGTTGGTTTGCATTGCCGCATGCATTGCGTTGCCCGTGGCTTTGGCCATTGCTCTTGTTTACAGGTTTCGTACCTCGCCACCTAAAGCATCACTGGTGTTGTCTGTCTTAGCCGGCCTTGCGTGCCAGCTTGTTCTGTTCGAAACGCTGAGGGGGCGTCTTGCTATTATCACGCTCCCTCTTCCCTGGATTTTGGCAGTTTGCATGTTCAGGTGCCTTGAAGAAAGAGGCGCAGTTCGGTTGCTCGCGCGAAGTTTTTCAATGGTAGGCCTGGCCGTTGTTGTTACGCCAGTTCTCTTGGCTATCGACGCGGGATCGATGGGAAGAATCATGGCAACACTGCTGTGTGCGGTCGTGGTGACTGTTGCGTATTTGGTTCAAAGAATGTGTGCCGAAAAGCCGACGCTGGTCCTGGTTTCACTGTTCGCATTAGCAGGCGGCTTAGCTGCGTTGGGTCAGCAACAGTATCCGTGGGACAGGCAATCGGTCGTCGGTGATTCTACAACTCTCGAAGATGCACAAAGTGATACACCACCAAATATCGTTCTGGTTGTGATGGATACTACGCGGCGCGACCACCTTGGGTGTTACGGGCACGATGGCGGCCTTACACCTGTAGTGGATAAGATTGCTGCGGAGGGAACGATGTATACGCAGATGATCGCTCCATCATCCTGGACGGTTCCGTCGCACGCGTCGCTTTTCACTGGTCTGTATCCGGTCACTCATGGCTGCAGCTATGAACATCACCGCTGGCTTGATGACGAGTTTACGACGCTTGCAGAAATGCTGTCCGAAATGGGGTATCAGACAGCGGCTTTAGTTGCGAATGGGTATCTTTCCGTAACAAATCAGCTGCAAGGGTTTGATGAATCGTTACAGCTTTGGACGGCTATCAAGAAGACAAAACTCTATTACTGGGCTAACAAGATTGGGTTGCCAGCCAAATGGGGTGACCACGGCGTCGCCGAGGCGGTGGAAGCATTGGACCAATGGCTTGCTCGTCGCGATCAGTCCAAGCCTTTCTTTGTCTTTGTCAATTTGATGGAAGCGCATTATCCGCTAAACCCGCCAATGCGATGGCGCTCACAATGTCTTGAAGATGGTACTGGCTATCTTGAAGCGACCAGGCGAGCTGCAAAATTCTATGGTCCTAAGTGGAACGCCGGTCAAGCTCAAAGCGAGGATGAGGCTGGCACAATCAGACAATTGTATGCAGGCAGCATTGCGTACCAGGATTATCAACTAGGTAGGATGTTTGATACTCTCGAATCGCACGTCGATCTCGATAATACGATGATTATTGTGACGGCGGATCACGGCGAAAACCTGGGTGAAGCCAATCGTTGGGGCCATGTGTTTGCAGTCAATGATGTGTTGATTCATGTTCCCTTTATTGTTCGTTATCCATCCAAGTTCACACCGGGACAAGAGGTCGATGGTCAGTGTCAGCTTATTGACGTTATTCCGACCGTATTTGATGTGTTGCAAAAACCAGTTCCGATCGAGGCGTTGCCTGGGCGAACACTCCTGGCGGATAAATTTGAGCCTCGGCAGTACACTTATTCTCAAGTGCACCCATACTATGGCCATTTCGAGCGATTGGCTGAAGTCACTGGATTTCAACGTGATACAACCGAATTCACAGCTTCATTGCGTACGATTCGTGACGGAACTTATAAGTTTGTGTGGTCATCTCGTGGCCGGCACAGGCTCTTTAACATTCTTGACGACAAAGCCGAGCAGTACAACCTCATTGCAAGCAAAACGGAAAAGGCGGCGGAACTCGGTCGCAAGTTGGATGAATGGTGGGCCGATCAGCTTCACTATGAGCCGAGTGAGGAAGCACACAGCGACGCCCTGGACAAAGAAACGCTTGAGAAGCTTCGTTCGTTGGGGTATGCGGGCGACAAGTAGCACGTCCCTGTCTCGTCAAAAACGAAACCAACATGAAAACATTGGATCATTCAAAGCGACGTTCGAGTTTGTGGGCGTGGATGGCGTCGTTGGTCGGCGTCGGGATGGGGCTGTTGGCTATTCTGGCATCCGGTGCGTCGATTGAGCAAGCATTGCTTGGGGAATCGCGCGGGCAACTCGCATGGGGGCCTGCTCTCTTCCGTGGAATGCTTTTGTTTCATGGGTTCGCTTTGATTCTGGCTGCCTGGCTATGCACCCGATGTTCTCGTATCCATTGCAATTCAGCCTTGCCTGTGACAAACACAGGCCAAGCTGATCGAGAACAAGTTAGCATCGGAGCCTGGTTTTTTCTGGTTGCAATTTGCGCAGCGGCGCTTGCCTTAAGGCTTTGGAAGCTCGACAGCTGTCTTTGGTATGACGAATTGATGACAGTTGTTGATTTCCTTCAACGACCCTTGCGTGAGATTGTCGCCATTTTCCCGTCACAGAATCAACACATGTTGTATTCCGTTCTTGGTAGGGCTTCTTTTGTGTTGTTTGGCGAGGGGGCTGCTTCGGCGAGAGTGCCCGCCGTGATGTTCGGCGTGCTCAGCATTTGGGCGCTCTTCCTTTTAGGAAAGCGTACGCTTGGCGTACGCGAAGCACTTCTCGCTTGCGCATTGATGGCGGTTTCCTACCACCATGTGTGGTTTTCCCAGAATGCACGCGGTTACACCGGCTTGCTGTTTTTCAGTATTCTCAGCACCTGGCTCTTTTTGGAGTCACTTGATCGAGGCGGCTTTGCTTCCTGGGTAGGTTATGGCGTGGCGATTTCGCTGGGAACGTGGACCCACATGACCATGCTCTTCGTCGTTGGAGCGCATGGCGTGGTGTTCTTGGGCTTGCTGGGGAGGCGTTTCTTTGCTCGAAAAGGTGCGCGAGCTATGGCCATCGATCCGGGCTATTCGTGGAAAACGCTGTTGGCGTGGGCTTTCGGCGGGACGCTTACTTTGCAACTGCATGCACTCTCACTGCCAGAGTTTCTGGGAAGCGCTTTGCATGAGGAGTCGAAAGAGTCTGAATGGACCGATCCTTTCTGGGTTGTAAGAGAAAGTCTCGCAAGACTGCAAGATGCCGGCATGGCTGGTTTCGTTGTTCTTGTTGGCATGTTCGTGGTGGTATGTGGTGTTATCAGCGTCTCGCGAAGAGATTGGCGACTTGGTCCTCTGATGCTGCTGCCCGCCCTGTTGGGCGGGGGTACGATGGTTGTTCTTGGGCATAACCTTTGGCCTCGCTTCTTCTTCTTTTGCATGGGCTTCGTGATTCTCATGGCGGTGCGGGGTGCGACCGTGGTGTCGGACCTGACGCTTCGACTTGTCATGAAGGGGGATCGGCGAAACGTGCTGGCTTATCGCGTGGGAACTGCTTTGACGATACTGGTTATAGTTGCCTCTTCCATTACCGTGGGGCGGTGCTACGCTTTGCCGAAGCAGGATTACACGGGTGCTCGTGATTTTGTGGAGTCGCAACGCAAAGCGACTGATGGGGTTGTTGCGATTGGGTTGGCCGCTGACGCATATCAACGATATTTTGCGCCGCATTGGTCGATGGCTTATTCGCAACAGGAGCTTGATGAGGTTCGAGCCAGGTACGAGGCGCTATGGCTTGTGTACACATTGCCAACGCAGGCCAAGAACTGGTATCCAAAAATGTGGGAAGATATCCAGAACGATTTCGAGATCGTCGAAACCTTCTATGGTTCGCTCGGAGATGGTCACGTTTATGTTTGTAGACTTCGTGCGGCGGATGCAGTGCCAGCTCAAGTTGGCGATCGCAATGACACACAATAGATGAGAATGCCATAATGTCGAGAAAACTTAGCGTTGTGATTCCTGCCTACAATGAAGGGTCGGCTGTGCGACCCGTGCTTGAGGAGTTGCGAAAAATTTTAGAAGATAACGCGATCGATGCGGAAATTATCGTTGTCGATGATGGTTCCGCTGACAATACCGGCGCGGAAGCCAGGAAAGCTGGCGTTCGAGTCCTTCAACATCGTAGCAATCGAGGATACGGTGCGTCACTCAAGACGGGTATCGCGGCGGCCACCCACGATATCATCGCTATCACGGACGCGGACGGCACCTATCCTGCGAGCTTTATTCCCGAAATGTTGGAACGTCTGGATCAGGCGGATATGGTGGTTGGGGCACGAACGGGCGCTAACGTTCACATTCCGCTAATTCGCAAGCCCGCCAAGTGGGTGCTGAATCGAATGGCTAATTATCTGACAGCCTCGAAGATTCCGGATTTGAATAGCGGCTTGCGCGTGTTTCGGCGCGATGTCGCGATGCAGTATTTTCCGATATTGCCGAGTCAGTTCAGTTTTACGACTACCATTACGTTGGCGATGCACTGCGACAGCTACGCAGTGACTTATTTGCCAATTGACTATCGCCAGAGAACCGGCAAGTCGAAAATTGTACCATGGGACGCAGGTAGTTTTGCGGTTCTCATCTTAAGAACAGCCATGCTGTTTCGCCCCTTGCGCATTTTTGTGCCTATCGTATTATTGTGCTTAGGTTACGGCACTCTTAAGACGATTGTAGACTTGGCTATTGTCGGAGACCGCAACATTTCGGCGACGGCCATACTTGCATTCTTAGGTGCTCTGTTGGTTTTGTTAATCGGTATGCTCGGTGACGCAATCGCGACGCGAATGGGGCGATTTAGCCCCGACGCTGTTGCTGGCGTGAGGCCCAAGGAATATGTTGAACTATCGAGTGTCGCCGAAGAATCAAAAAATAGTTAGTGTCGGAGGCTAGGCAGACGTGATTATCCTAATGCGTACATATCTATTGGCCGGGCTGATTGGCCATAAGCTGCTTTGGCAAGTGTTAAAGCGTCGCGGTTCCGCGGAAGCATCACCCGCCCGAAGGGAATTGTCACTTGGCACGCGATTCGTCAAGTTAGTGAAACTTTCGATTCTCCTGGGGATCGTTGCGCAGACTGTTGTTCCTGATGAATGGGTGGTGGCATGGATTAGCCCGAAGCTCTTCATTTCTACGAATCCCGATGTCTTGCGACTTGCTGGCGTCGCGACTTATACGCTGGGATTAATCGTTGCGATTCTTGGTCGAGTGCAACTTGGCAACAACTGGTCTGATATTGAAACGGCTAAGGTCTTAACGAAGCAATCGGTCGTTTCGCACGGCGTTTACCGCTTCATTCGTCATCCCATTTATGTCGGCGACCTCATCCTACTGGTTGGTCTCGAATTGGCCCTGAACTCCTGGCTGTTGATCGGCGTCGTTGCGTTGATGCCCATTGTTCTAAGTCAAGCTGTTCGAGAGGAAAAGATGCTCGCCGAGACGCTGGATGGCTACGACAAATACTGCGCCGACACAAAACGTTTCATCCCGTTCGTGGTTTGATCGTACGGGTGACGGCTGTTCATGCCAAGCATGCCAGATTCAAATACTAATACGAACTTGATCGGGCCTTTGCAGTCTGCGCTGCTCAAGCAGCGACGATGGCTCATGATGGCGATGCTGATGGTTGGCGCCTGCGTCATCGTAATCATTTGGGGCATGTGCCACTATCGGATACCGGGCAAGCTATGGCGCAACGTAGATGCCATGAGCGAGCCGATTCCTGAGATTACGATCGCCAAAGCCTACAGGGTTCAACCTGGTGCCCCGCGCTTGTCGTTTGGTCAGCATGTCGAGTCCGGCGGAACCTTGGAGGAATGGCGGTTTCGAGCAAGTGAGAAACTTAAAGAATTGCTTGGAATTGATTGGCCTGTCGCCATACCGACCGTTCGATCAATCGACGAGCAATTAGAAGAAGGCGTAGTTAGGGAGACGCTGGTATTTACGCAGTCCGACGGCCAGGAAGTTCCCGCGTTCCTGCTAAGGCCTGTAGGTGCTCATCAGCGCGCCACGTTGGTCGTGATCCCCGGGCACAGTCGGGGAATCGTAGCAACCGCCGGGATTGTCGCGGATGCGCAGCATGGAAATGCTTGGGCATTTGCGAAGAAGGGCTATGTTGTCTTGACGATGGAGGTGCGTGGTTTCGGGTATCTTGGGATGATGGGTGAATCGCCTGAAGGTGTCGATTTTATGTCACATGCCGCCTATAGCCTTCACGCGGGTAAGACGGCACTCGGCCGGTCGGTGGAAGATGTCATAGCAGGCGTTAATTACTTGAGCACTCGGTCGGAAGTCGATATCGATAAGCTGGGCCTGGTCGGTTTTAGTTCCGGCGGAAAGACGGCGATTTACCTGGCAGCCCTGGACCTGCGCATTCGAGCAGTAGTCGCAAGCGGGTGTGTCATGTCTAACGAAGCGAATTTTCGATTGAGCCGACATGACAGTTACGAGGTTCTTCCTGGTATGTCCTCGTGGCTCGAATTGAGCGATTGCATGGGGCTTGTCGCGCCCCGAGCGATGCTTGTGCATTGGGGGGAGCTGGACAACGAACCTTGGAAACGCTGTGCGGCGTATAACGAATCGTCGTTGACGGAGTTTGAAACAGCCAGGCAAATCTATTCCGCGCAAGGTGCTGGCATGCTGCTGGAAAAAGTAGTCACGCCCCGCATGGGACATGAATTTGACAACGCGTCTGCTTTGGAGTTTCTCATGAGACGCTTGCCACTGAATTCGGAATAGTTTCTTTCGGGCCAATTGCGGCGTATGGAATGCAGGTCGGAATTTTTTGTTGATGCGAAACAATGAGTAAGCCACATATTGCAATTTTGGGAGCCGGTCCCGCCGGGTTGGGGGCTGCCTGGCGGCTTCGTGCAGCGGACAAGGCAACGGTTGAGGTGATCGAGCAGGGCGAAAGCGTCGGCGGAAACGCCGGGAGCTTCGACCTGGATGGACTTCCCGTTGACTACGGAAGTCATCGCTTGCATCCATCATGCGACCCGGCCATCTTGAACGACATCCGTGACCTGCTAGGCAAAGACCTTCTCGATCGGCCTAGACACGGACGCATTCGTCTTCGCGGGAGGTGGATTCACTTTCCGCTGAAACCTGTCGATTTGATTCTTCGGCTGCCCTGGTCGTTCGGGTTGGGTGTGGCGCGAGACGCGACCATCAAGAATCTTCGAATCGGTCGAAAGAGCGGGGACGAAACTTTCGCGAGCGTGCTAAAGCAAGGGCTTGGCAAAACGATCTGTCGAGATTTCTATTTCCCTTATGCCTGGAAAATGTGGGGGATGGCGCCGGAGTTACTTTCTGCGACACAGGCGCGTCGTCGGGTTTCGGCTGGTTCGCTCGGCCGAATGATCCGTAAGGTTTTCGGTGTCGTGCCGGGTTTTCGAGCGCCGGGGAGTGGGCGGTTTTACTATCCCAATCGAGGCTTCGGGCAGATCAGCCAGGCAATTGCCGAGGCTGCTAAGGCTGATGGAGCGGACATCAAGCTACGGTCGCGCGTTACCAAGATCGTGACAGGAGATCGCGTACGCATTGAGGTTGAAAGTGACGGGACGAAGGCGTCGATCGAAGCGGACTACGTCTGGTCGACGATCCCGCTAGCGGTGCTGGCGAGGTTGGTCGAGCCGTCGCCTCCATCGCATGTCCTCGAGTCGGCTGCCAGCATGGACTCGCGGGCTATGGTTTTGATCTATCTCGTTCTCGGGCAGGATCAGTTCTCGCCATACGACGCGCACTATTTCCCGGAGAGAGACATTCAGTTGACGCGTCTTTCAGAGCCTAAGAATTACAGTGATCGAAGCGAGCCGAAAGGATGGACCGTCCTTTGTGGCGAGTTGCCTTGCGATCAATCAGACGACGTTTGGTCGGCCTCAGACGACGCGCTTGGCGAGATTGTCAAGGACAGCCTTTCTCGGTGTGGATTGCCTGTCAAGTGTCCGGTCATCAAAACTGTTGTGCGACGCCTGCCCCACGCGTACCCCATTTACAAAAACGGCTACGAACAGCACTTCGACGTAATGGACCATTGGGCGACTGATCTGCCCAACGTACTGTCATTCGGTCGGCAGGGTCTATTTGCGCATGACAATACACATCATGCACTGGCTATGGCGTATGGTGCTGTCGATTGTCTGCGCGGTGATGGATCATTTGATGCGCAAATGTGGGAAAGTTGTCGTGAGGCATTTGCGACCCACGTTGTTGAAGATTAAGTTGCTATTGCACGCTCACTGAACCTCCGCCGGCGACGCAGCAGGTCCCCAAGTCCAATCCTCGAATCCCATCGACTGCGCGAGTGGATCGTGATATGCGATTGCAAGCGCGACAACCCCCCAAATAATGATGGAAGCCACCATCATCTTATCTTTCAGGATGATTTCGGTCGGCCCACTATAAATCCCCATCTCACTTAGCATTGCATAACGAAAAATTCCGTACACTACGATAGGCAACGTGTAGAATAGATATTCCTTTCGGAATGGGGAATCGCTTTGCGTCGAATCCATCGTGTAAAGAAGAAATGTCATGATGGCGACAGCTGCAGAAACTGTGATCAGGTGGTTGAGAAGCTCAGGGGTGTATCGGAGGAGAGTCTTGCGATGGTGACCGGCTGATTCGGCGTCGCCTATCATGACTATTTCACACCGCCTCTTGCCGAATCCGAAAAACATACAGAGCGTAAAGACGCACGCGATGAGCCATTCAGATGCAACGACGTTTACGGCGGCGGCTCCTGCTAATGCTCGCATGACGAACCCGGATGCCAAAAGAATGACGTCTAAAATGATGCGTTCTTTAAGTGCAAGGGAATAAGCCAGCATGGTTACGAAGTAAATCGCAAGGATTATGGTGACTTTTTTGTTTGTGAATGCTGTGGGCAAAATCAAGGCCATAGCGACAAGGAAGATTGCGATGACGACAGCTGTCGAAGGGCTGAGAACTCCGCTGGCAATGGGCCGATTGCGTTTGGTCGGATGCAACGCGTCGGCTTTGTGGTCAATCGCGTCGTTGATTGCATAGATCGCGCTGGCCGCGAAGCAAAACGATGCAAAGGCGATGCAGGCTTGGAAAACGGATTCGGGCGATGACAAGGTCAGGCCCGCAGCAGGGCCCGCGAAGACTACAATGTTCTTAACCCACTGGTGCGGGCGCAGCAATGCGATGTAATCTCGCAACGAAGCCGAATGCTGTGATGTCTTGTTAACCGTCGTATCCAAAAACGTCCTCCGCCATAAGTCTTTCCTGGTGAACTAACTGTACCTTAGCGCACGATATTCGTGCAAGCACTTGCGTCTTGGCGCCGGGACGCAGCTGTGCATTTCAGATTCAACGCTCGGTTGCGCCTTGTAATCATCTGTCTTTCCTATCAACTATCCCGGAATCGCTCGAAAGCAATCCTGCGATTATTTCTAAGTCCTCATCTTTCAAACCTCCGAGTCGAGCATTCAGGTTCAATGATCGGCTCAACAGAGCTTGTGAGTCGGCGATACGATTGGCTTTCCGCGTGGCCAGGCCAAGATGAAAAGTGGCTGCGGTAAGTGTTTGTGTTTGTCCTGCGATTTCGATGCACACCTTGAACTTTTCAGCCGCTTCATCGATACGGCCAAGCCTCAGAAGAATCGTCCCGTGTGTATCGAGCATTTCGGCATTACCTCGGCCTCCCGCTGCAAGAAAACGTTCGATCAGCGCAAGTCCATCCTCTGGGCGATCAAGATCTTCCGAATATAGCCACGCCAGAGCATTAACCGGGGCTAAAGCTTCAGGTGCCAGCTTAAGCGCCTGAAGGAATCTCGATTCTGCTTCAGAAATTCTGCCTCGCTGGTAGTGACAAAGGGCGGCCCGGTAAATGGCGTCGGTTGCATGGTCCGGCTGATTACGCGCGATTTCATCCAGCCAGGCGAGGCCGATTTTCGCAAGTGCAGGGTCATCCGGCTGCGTGCCAAGAATCTGCGCAGCCGTGGCGAGAGAGGCGACATCTCCAGCGTCTTCATTTTTGTGCTCGATGGCTAAGCGATGTACTTCGGGAAACTTTTTGCGTCTTGCGACGTAATGAAGTAGTGCCTGAAATGCGGCGGGAGAGTTATTTGAGACTTGAGCATATTGCTCATAGAAAACACGCGCGATATCGAATTCTCTCTTTTTTTCGTGCAAACGAGCGAGCGCTCTGATTTCCGTCTTGCTGCGCTGATCCTCGGGCGATTGCTGTTCGACGAGGCGAATGGCTCGATCAATTTGCCCGAGTTCCTGATAGGCTAAGGAGAGCATCCGTACCGCCGCCTGATGTCGAGGCCGAAGGTTGAGGATTTGGCGCAACGGCGTTATCGAGCGTTCGTATTCGCCGCGATAGCCTGCTATTTCAGCGGTAAGTAGCAGGAGTTCGAGATTATTTGGCGCTGCAGAAAGTCCTTCGGTCGCGCTTTCGGCTGCTCGCGACAACTGTCCCAGGCGGACTTGAACAGCCGCAAGAAGTTGATGGGCTTTGACGGATCGAGTGTTGAGGGATAATGCTTTGTGCAAGGCGGTCTCGGCGCCCTGAAAATCAGGGGGAAGTGCTGAGCCAAGAAGCTGGGCGTGCAAGACGAGTGCGGGTACGTCATTTTCATTATCTCGAAGTCTTTGCGATACGATTTCCGAGGCTTGCGCACGCTGCGATTCGGAACCGCCGTCGGCAAGGACTCTCGCAAGTATGAGCGATCCGGTCGGGGCATCTCCCTTGGCGATGACAGCGCGAGTCACTAAATCGATTTGCCTGCTTCTTTGGCCTCGCCGCCGTGCAATTTCTGCACAGCCAATCAAGAGGGCAACATTGTCAGGCTCCAAGTCTATGGCTTGAGTGATAGCGTTGTCGGCTTTGTTATGTCGGTTGGATTGTTCAAAATACTGCGCGAGCAACCAATAATGATCGACGTCCGGAAAATCCTGTGCGCCTTTTTGCATGGCCTCGTCAGCCTCCGCATTTTTCCCCTGATTGCTGAGTGAGGACGCGAGTGCCCAGAGTAGAACGGTTGAATCTGCATATTTAGCCAGCGACGCCCGAGCGATTTCTTCTGCACGGGATGGGTTCGAGTTTTTCAAGTGGATTTCTGCAGTAAGGGCTGCCCATTCAGCATCGTCGGATTGCGAATTCAGCACTTTCTCTGCAGTCCGTGCGGCTGCCGAGAGGTTGCGCCTTCGGTAATGGCGATCCGTCTGCAGACGCAGTACCTGGATTGATTCCGGGGCCTTATTTGCCATTTGTGTCAAGATGACGTCGGCTTCAACAAGCCTTCCCAGCTGCTTGAGCAATAGTATCAAACGAAGACCGACCGGACTGGTAGCAAGTTCCGGGTGTTGCGATAACGCCGTTTGGTAAGACTCAACAGCCTCCAGTACTTGGTTCCCGGATTGGTAGGCATTTGCCAAGAGGATGCGAGCGGCTAGCCAATTCGGTCGATCGACGAGACAGTTTTTCAGCAGCGCGATTGCTTCGTTGACCGTGTCGTTGCTACCTTTTCCAAGACGAAGCAAACAAGCACTTTTGTGATATTTCCATGTGACGCCCGCTTGGCCTTCAAGTTGACGAACGGCGTCGATTTGCGTCAGAGCTTCATCGAGAGTTGTTACCAGGTCGGCAATTCCTATTCGTGCGACAACGGAGTCCGGATGTAGCGCAATACATTGGCGATAAGCCGAAAGCGCATTTTCGGGATCAGCCGAGTGCAGCAAGGTACCAAGAAGCTGCAACAAAATTCCTTTGGTATGATCCTCGGTGGCAAGTTGATTGATATAGGTAAAAGCCTCAGCGACATGATTCTTCGCCGCGAATACTCGCAACGCCAATTCATGGCCTCCAGCAGCGTCTGGAAATCGGCGTGCCAATTCAGTGGCGACGTCGAGCGCATCATCAAACCGGCCAGCCTGAACCAAATGTTTCCCATACGCGGCACCGACTATGAGTCCTGCCCCTTCGTCGGTCGAGCGGGTGGAAATGGTGTCTTCCAGTTCCGGCGAAAAATTGACAAGTTCCAGGCATTGAACGAATAGTTTGGCTTCAAGAATGCTAGCGAGTTTCTCTTGGCCAAATGAGCGGATTCTCTTGAGGAGTTTTTGGGAACTCTCTTCTTCACGCGAAAAAACATGTTCGCGAAAATCGCAAATGATCGAAATCAGCGCCGCCTCTCGACTCGACTCCAACTCGATGCGTGGCAAGGGGTTTAGTGTCGCAAGGGCACTGTCACAATTACCCTTTGCTGCTTCGAGACGGGCTAAGGCTAAGCGAGGGTTTTTCGATTCCGGCGCGAGGGCAATCAACTTTCGATACGCATCAATGGCTGGCTCAAGAGCATCTGACTGCACATACGCTGCGGCCAAGTGCTCAAGGGTAGGAACACTCGTTGGCTCACGGCGGAGCACGGCTTCAAAGTATGGGATTGCTACAAGAGCCTGCCCGGACATGAGTGCTCTTGAGCCTCGAAGCGCTAGAAGCCAGGACTCAAGTTTCTCGTCTACAAGCGAGATGCCTGCGAGAAACTCGATACACTCGTCTGCTTCATCGAAATGGCCAGCCGTAATGAACAGTTCTGCGGCACGCGCAGCCCAGTGAGGATACCGATCGCTGGCGTTTTCGCGCAGTATCGTCGCGACATCGATACACTCTTTATCGTCGTGTGATCCAACGGCCGAGTCCGCGAGGAGAGTCAGGAGTTTTGGATCATGTTGAAACAGCTCAGCGGCGCGATCCAGGAAAGGCCGAGCGCTCTCAAAGCGTCTTTGAGAAACATAGTAAGCTGCGGCGGTCAAAAGTACGCGTCGGTCGTCCGGCTCCATCCGGACTGCCGCTTTTAGGAAATTCTCCGCCGTATCAAATTCCTGTATAGCCTCATGGAATCCAAACGCAGCCAACTGGATTTCAGTTGAATGTGATCCAAATTCCAGTGCCTGCTCGAGCACATTCTTCGCTTGGTCCAACAGTTTCAGGTCCAGGGTATAGAGAGCGATTAACGGAGGATAGAGAGTTACACTGGTGGGGTCAGTCTCGATTGCGCTGACAAGCCCTGCCGTCGCTACCTCAAATTCTCCAAGCCCGCGATTTGCAGCAGCCAATGTGCGAGTCGCTTTTTCCGATTGGGGGACGCTGGCAAGCCATTGTGTAGATAAGTCTTTTGCGTCATCGAACTCACGAAGTTGGACGTAAAGCTCGGCGAGTTGACCAATTGCATCGGTGTTTCCTGGATCCTCTTTGACCAGCCTGCGCAAAGTGGCAATCGCAGTGCCCACAACTTCCGGAGATTCTTTGAGTTGCTCCAACAGGACGCCAGCGCGCGCCCGAAGTGCAGACATGTCTTTAGGTCTGCGGTTAAGATACTGGCGATAGGCTTTCGATGCGCGAGCCCAGTCTTCGGCTTCAGATGCACCTTGCGCCTGCTTAAGTAGCTTCTCGGTGTTCCTCTCGCGCTGGTAGTTGTACGCCGCATACGCGCCGACGGCAAGAACCGCCGCGCAGATCGGAAATCCAACCAAAAAGAAAATACGTCGCCGGTTTCTTAGTTTTGAGTGCCGAGACTTCGACATATCGAAGCATTCTCCCACGCCAAGTTTGCAAGGCTACAAGGTTCCGTTAGATATCGCAACTGGAGATTTCGGTGGCCCTGTGCATGGAAGGTGGGTCTTTCGTGTCACCTGAATGGACACGCTCGGAGCCTGTACATATGCCTCGCTTGGCAATCTTCTTGGCCAGCCTACCCACAAGGCGCGGTGCGAAGACGGTGCACGGTGTGTATAGAATGATGAGGCAGTCAAGCCATAATGATTGGTGCTTGGCGTATTCAACATCATAATAAATCCACTCTTGGAAATCCGAAGTGTTTGAATTGCGCAACCGAAGAACTTGCCATAAGCCCGTTATTCCGGGTCGAACCGAAAGACGAGTTCGTCGCCAACCGGGACACAGTTGATTCTCACGATCAGGAGATGGGCGCGGTCCAACCAGGCTCATTTCTCCTACAAGAACGTTAAATAGTTGTGGTAGCTCGTCAACGTTGTATTTCCGAAGAAAATCTCCGACCTTCGTAAGCCTGGGATCGTTTGAAAGTTTGAATTGCGGCCCGTCCACCTCATTCTCTTGTCGAAGCTTGGATTGGAGGCTGGCGGCCTCTGGAATCATGGTCCGAAACTTGAAACAACTGAATTCCTTGCCGCCCAAGCCTTGTCTTCGGTCTGCGAAAAAAACAGGGCCACGAGAAGTGAAGCGTATTAATACGGCAGTTGCAACAAACAGCGGGCTAAGGAAAAATAGAAATATCGATGACAATACAATGTCCATCGACCTCTTGGTGAAGTCTCGAACAAAATTGCCCGGCGGCTTTTGTTCTGTGTTTGATTCCAGCGGCCTTACGTTTGATCCCTTGTCGGAACCTTGATTCGCGTCATTTTGAGACGGCGACTTTCGCCCTTCGATTCGACCGGCAAAGACAGCGCCCTCCAAACTGGACAAGACCCCCGGCGTCACACACCATTCAATTTTCGCGTTTTGTGATAGTGTGCGAATGCTATCCAGGCACCAACCCTTGCGGATGACGTGGTGTACGATCGAAGTGGCGCGACTGCCCTGCGCGAGCAAGAAGCATGCCGGGCCGAAATATACGTTCGTAAAAACGGGTGAGTCAACATAATGGCGTTCAACACGCAGGATTTTGCCAGCCGCATCTACGACGAAGGATTCCGGATACTGAGAGGCTGACGCGGAGCCGGGCGGACCGAAGAACAGCGCGTCGCATTGGTGCTCGTCGGCAGCCTGATGTGCAGCATCCCAGCTCACAATGGGAAGCAATTGTCCATTAATGACCCAAAGGCGCGTTTTCTCAAGAGAGACAGGAAGTTTGATTTCACCGTCGCTTGAATACCAAGCGCAGCGCGCATTCGCAAGCCTGCCACCGGTTTGTTCGACGGAGTGCTGAAGATGCGCGGGAAGTAAAGGAAACACTGGCCCCATGCAATCCGATGCCCACTCGCAATACCAGTCAAGAGCACTCGACGCTGCCGGTTCTCTACTGTGATTCCCTGGACCCACGTCCGTTCCGAGCAATGACTTCTGCGCAAAGGAATCCTCAAAATGGACGAGGATAACGTCTTGTCGGCGAGTCGTGATTATGGCACTTCTCCTGCAGGCTGCGACCGAATCGACAACCTCATATCCAGGGCGATCTATCCTTGGCTGTTTTGGTCACTACCGGCATAACCGTAGCTATAACCGTATCCATAGCCGTACTTAACTTGCTTGGGATCAACGCCATTTAGAATCGCTCCCACAGCATGGCAACCAACTGACGCCAGGCACTGCTTTGATGCTTCTGCCTCTTCGCGGCTTGACCGGCCAGCTCGGAGAACCAATACAACTTCATCCACAAGTGTTGCCAGAATCACGGCGTGACTATTCGCAAGAACCGGCGGTGAATCAACAATGATTTCATCGTACTCAAGAAACAGGTCCCTTAGACGCTTCTGCGCATTTTGGTTAGCTACAATATCGCTGAAACAGTCGTCGGCGGATCCGGCTGCAAGAAGCCGAAAAGGTTCCGAAGGGAGAGCGTGAATTACCAAATCCGCTGGGCACTCGCCCAGTAAGAACTCACGCAATCCCGGACCATCCGACATTTGCAGAACTCGAGATACGCCCTGCCTGTGATTGTCGCCATCGACAAGTAGAACCTTTCTACCGGTCGCTCCAATGCTGCGCGCAAGGTTTACCGCGAGAGAGGATTTGCCACTGCCTGGCGTTGGGCTGGTGATAAGACGACTTCGGCTTTTCCTTTCCTCGGATAAGGAGAGGAGCACCGTCGAAATCCCGCGTACGGGTTCACGCAATCCGTGTTCGAGTGAAAGAGGGCTGCCGTTGGCTTCCTGAACATGATGAACGCTGCCCAGGATGCGAACGCCCAGTCCTTGCGAGACTTCAACGGGTGTTCTGATTCGCGAATCAACTCGGTGGCGAATGAATGTGAACGCGCCGCTCAGGAAGAAGCAGGCAATGCACGCAACGACGGAAAATTTCGGTCGTTTGTCAAGATTCGGGTTACTCGGTGCGCGTGCGGGTGATTTCAATTTAACCCGGCTCATCCGTTTCTGCTCGACGCGGACAGACCATATCTTATTGCGGACTTGCTCCAGCGCTCTTTCCACGAATTCTCGCTCGTGCCCGATATCTGCTATGACATGATCTTGACGTGAGCTACCCATATTTCTTGAATACACTTTGGCCAGCGCAAGCTGGATCATTTCTTCCTCAATCTCGGCTTCAAGGATGTCTGATTGAAGTCGGCTGATCTCGTCTCGCAAATATTCCTCGCGAATCTCCTTTTCTCGTTGCGCGATGCCATCTTCCAGGGCAGAGATACGTTGCGGCCTTGACTTGACGTCTGGATGGCTCTTGCCACGACCTACCGCTTCGTCTTGGAATGGCTCCATCTTCACCGATCGAAGCTGCGTTTTCATTGCGTTTAGTTGTGGGTCCTGGGCTTTGTAGGCTTCAATGTTGCCCAGAGTGAGTTCTGTCGCTCCGTCTTTTTCGGCGCCACTCTTGATGACATTTAGTTTCATCTCGGCTACTGAATGCTTTCGTTGAACGGCAATCAGGTTTTCGTGGTATATGGTGATAGCAGCGTCGAAATTTGGTTCCGCTCCATTCGACCCCTCCGCCTGCAAGGTCTGAATCTCGGTAGCTTTTGCTTTGCGTTGAGCGTCCAAAGAAGCACGTTCGTCACGCAGTGATTGAAGAACGAGTTCGTCGAGTTCTCGTTTCTCGTCTTCATGCCTACGGAGATAGGCTTGTGCAATGCTGTTTACGATTGCGGCCAGTGTCTCGGGTTGCTGGCCGATCATGCCTAGTCGGAGCAGCTCCGTTCCAGGTATCCTTCTTACTGTAAGTTTAGACAAGACAAGCGAGACCTGGTCGCCTTTACCTTGAAGGGGGGGGACTTCTCTGACTTTCGGCGATTCCAACGCTTCGGCGATCAGGTCGGGGCTTAGTATCGTGCCGCGTTGCGTAGCTACATAAATGTTGTAATGCCTAGAGATGTCTGCTGACGCGTCACGTCGTAGAATTGGCTGAACGACCGGATCGATCTCAAGTTGGCTGACGACAACGTATTTCGGCTCTACGAAATGCCAAATAGTTCCGACAGATGCCGCCGAAAGGACTACCGCAATAATGAATGCGGACTTCCATCGAAACTTAATTGCGTCCGATAGGGATCGAGACGAGGCTGCGGCGGTTCCAATCGGCATCGGCGCGTCCAGAATGTGGTCCCTCGCCACGACGATTTCGGTTGGGTCAGTCATGATTAGGTTCACTTGGCGCCACTACATTGACGCAAACACACAACGGTATTCTACTCGATCCCGCCGGGAAGGCACAATGCCACATTTGGAAGAAGCTGCTTTGAGAATTCTATGATATCGGATTCAGCTTCATCCCACTTATCGCTTTCCGGAAACGTACTTATGTGGACATGGGCAAGAAAATGGCCGCCTTGTTCGTTGGATTGGCCGGACCTATGCCAAAATACACCTCGCGATGATTCTTGATAAACGCCGCTGACGACTGCAACAAAGCCAACCGCGCATCGTTTGACGCCCTCCGGCTCTGTTCGGAGGAATCGGTGCAGTCCGATTCCAGTGGGGACACCTCGGTCCTTGGATGAAAATTCAATATCGGCAGACTTAGGAGGGGAATCGACCTGCCAACCGGCTGCCGGGTAACATCGCTCTGGGCCATGGCCCATTCCGACGTTCTCCAGCCCCCAATAACCGACATAAACCAGAAGCCTCTTCCCTTGGCCGTCCATATATTCTCGTTGAACATATGCATCGACGCGAGATGCCTCCATGATGTCAGGTCTAAGGGGTACATCGCGTGAGGTGAAAGTGCCAATATTGAACGGAATTTCGGATAGTGGGCGCCGCAGATCGGTAAATGTGGATGCGGAGCTTGCACGCGATGAGCGGACCCACCGATTCAGCAGGCCGGCGCATAGGATCATGGTCAGTGCCATGCCTATGAAAATGTATTTCTTCTGTTGCTGATTCACTTGCAAGGCTCCGATATGAGAGACTATCGAACCGGGGTTGCGGCGACTTGTTCTGCGGTTTCCATCGACGGCTGGTCGTCAAACAGAGTGACGGAGAGGTTTGACAAGAGGCGTAGTTCGACAAGAACCAGGATTAAGGCTAGTGGCATCATGAGCAAACCTGCGCCATCGTGAAAAACGCCCTGGGCAAGCCAATCGTAGCCAGCGCTGTATAAGTAGGCTGTGCCGACGATCCGTGCAACATTGCAGCCCATGGCGATGGGTATGCTCGACAGCAGGATGACGACGCGCTGCCAAGTCGGTCGTTCTACAATATACGCAACAACTGCTGTAACAATAAGGAATGCAATGGCCATTCGCAGACCGTTGCAGGCTTCCGCGACGGCGATGCGTTGGCCGGCTACCTCCAGCAAATTGCCAAAACGCTCGACTGGAATTCCTCCGATTTCCAAAATTGTGGCCGAGACTCGCGCCCCAAAAGTTTGTAGCGGGAGCATAATCGCATCATGTATCCTCGCAGGCAATGGAGTCATAAGACCAAGCAAGGCAAGCGGATACCAGATGCGCTTGTAGCCATCCCACCCGGTCAATGTCATTACAACGCCCGAAGCGCAGATCACCATCCCAAGATTGGAAAACGACATATATAGATATTGATAGCCGAATAGATTCAACGCCATTCCGACGGAGAAAACGGCGATTCCGGCATAAGAAATCTGAAAAGAAAGACCTTCAAGGGCGCGACGTTTCGTTGCGACCATATAAGCTGCGGCCAAAGGCACAAGCTGACCGGCGCCATAATTCGGATCCGTCTGCCAGACCTCCCATAGCCCCTCAAAATTGGACCAGAAAGCCCACACGAACAAAGCCGTGTTCGCCCCAAAACCCAACGAAAGTTTCTGACCGACGGCCCGTGCTGATTCGCCAATCGGCACACGCCTTCTTGTATCTGTGAGGCCGGTTGCTTGGGTGGTTGACCGGGCCGAGGACTGAAGGCGGTCTGAGGACTTATCGACCCATCGTGTTGGTACAATCTGATCGATCAGCGAACTGGATTCTGCGAGCGTTGTCAGCTCGGGTACAACCGTTCGTATTAAGGTTGAGTTGCTGGACACCGTACAGTTGTCGCCAAGCATAGCTGGTCCAATGATAACCGAACCGGATTCCAAGTTGCACCCATGCCCAAGAAGGGCGGGCCCGACCACCCGCGCGTCATCAGCGATTGTCACATTTTGGCCACACCATATGGCTGGGGCAAGCTGTTCGAAGCCTTGTTCGCTGAACTGCTCGTTCGATAATGAACGAGTAATCGCGTGCAAATAGGTCGCCCAGTCAAGTACCTGGTGTGTTTGGCCCTTGAGTGCCACAACACCGACAGGAAATCCTTGCGCAAGGAGCGTAGGTATCAATTGTTCTTTGAGATCCTGGAAACCAGTAGGTTGAATATGTTCGAGCACTTCGGGTTCGCAACAATAGATACCAGCCGGACGCATTCGTGTTTCTGATCCGGATCCTGTGCCAACCTGGTTCGGAATGCAGAAAACCGTGACTACGTTCCCGCGTCGTTTGTGTTCTTCAAGCATCCATTGGGGATCGTCTTCGAGCCAGACGGAAGCGCCTACAACGAAGATCGTTTCGCCTTGCAGCTCAGGTTCACATGCCTTGATGCAACCCGCACTGCCGCGGGGGAGGCGATCCTCGCGAACAAGAATGTTTGCGTCGGTCGATGCCATTTCCACGACGTGCTGGCCAACCGTTTCAGCATGTCCATTTGAACACACGGCGATCGTGCCATCGAACGCTGCTGAAACCTTGGTGAGAACATCGTCGAGCAGGGTTTTTCCAGGAAGTGACAGCAACGACCGCGACTGTCCACAGGTCCATGATTCGTCCAGACCCACCCCTCCCGCAAGCACCACTACGTCTGCGCAATCTGATCCACGCGACAGACGTAGCGAAACCGAAGCATCCACATTTTTCTGTGAATCCCTTGCCAAATTCGCCCTCCGCAAATTGACGTTCTCGGGGGAGTCTCGAACGCTGGTTGGGCCAATGCCCGTGACGCCAAAACGACTGGTTTCTACCTCATATACAGTCTATCAAGCAACATTCAACTGTCAACGAAACTTAGCTCCGTTTTCCAGGGAATTCACCTCTGTGCAATAAAACCGATTCTTATCGCAACCTACTGTCAAAAAAACAGTTATGGCAACCTGTTCGCTCGTACGAACGGGCCAATAATCATCCGGTCTAGGGCTACAATTCTTGTCGCCGGAATTCAGATAATTCGCTTCAGGTGGTATTGGCGAAATAGTTTGATGCCGAATCGAGCGCCTAGCTTAAGAAATTACAGCAAATCAGGCCGTCCGAGATGCATATTCCATTTAATTCGAAATGAACTGAATATCATAAGGTTGGCAACGCAAAGGAGCTCTTTGCAACGGACGGGGTATGAGACGGGGGCGATAATCGCTTTGTTTGCTTGTTGCTACGCTTCGTTTAACTAGAATCCGGATAAGAACTTGCGGCTGTTCTTAGGGCTTGCGGATACGAACGTTCTGGTAAGGCGTTGGATCCTCTGAGTAGTCGTGAGGAGAGACACACAATCGGAAGCCGTAAGTCAATTAGAGCGTGCTCTAGGTGTTCCACTTGATCGAAAAAGTCCGTTTTCGTGGAAATACAAAGTATTTCTGAATCATTGGTTCGCGAATAGAAGAAAAAGTAAATGCATTCGAACGCAAGAGGCAAGAAACGCGGTGCTCGCGTTCCTTAAGCAGTGTGAATGAACAGGCCGACAACACACATAGCGGGCGTTCGGAGTGTGTTTGGTCGATTTCGGGCGCAGATGGCGCCCGAACCCAGTCGAACTCGACCCTAGGTAGTTGTCTCAAAGTTGTATTCGCGAGACGCATCTCTCTAGGCGGTCGCGAGTAGGGAATCGCGTTTCGTGTGGGAACGTGACGGGGACGGAGTCTAGGCGAATGTTGCTCGATTCGGCCTTTCGATTCTTCGTCCAATCTGTTCGGGTTGCCATTTTGCGGCCCCACAATTCACAGGGTTTTCTCCATCGTTGAAGCTCCAGGTCAAGTAGCAACTCGCGACGAGTCTCAGGGGCCGGAACCAACCGACCCATCGCTTAAGTCGCTGGCGATTCGAGGGTCTGTTTGGACGGTGGTCAGCTATGGCGGCAGCCAGGTATTGCGACTGGGTAGCAGTCTGGTGCTGACACGGCTGCTCTTCCCGGAAGCGTTCGGGCTAATGACCCTTGTCAATGTCTTCATGCAAGGCTTGACGATGTTTTCCGATGTCGGGATTGGCCCCAGCATCATTCAGAGTAAGCGGGGAGACGATCCCCGGTTTTTGAACACGGCTTGGACAATCCAGGTTTTCCGTGGCATTGCGCTTTGGGTATGCGCTTGCGCACTGGCCTATCCCGTTGCATCTTTTTACGGAATGCCAATGCTTGCCAGTGTACTGCCGATATCGGGTGCCGTTGCGATTATCGCGGGCTTTAATTCGACAGCGCTCTTTACGCTGAATCGGAGATTGGCCATTGGCAAGATAGCCCTCCTGGATTTGAGTGCTCAGATATTGGCACTGGTTGTGATGGTCGTGTGGGCTATTGTGGATCGAAGCGTTTGGGCGCTCGTCGCGGGAGGATTGACAGGGGCGCTGGCCAAGATGGTGTTGACCCACTTGATCCTACAAAATTCGCGCTGTCGGTTTCATTGGGACAAAGAGGCGAGTCGATCACTCTTGAGTTTCGGAAAATGGATCTTCATCAGCACGCTCACGACGTTCTTGGCGGGTCAATCGGATCGTCTCGCGTTCGGGAAGATGTTCTCAACCGAGATGCTAGGGGTGTATAGCATCGCCCTCATGTTGGCACTAACGCCTGTACAAGTGATTCTCAAAGTCGGCTCGATGGTTGTGTTTCCGACATATAGCAAACTGGTACGCACTGCCGGGTCACTTTCCAAGACGTTTCACACTGTCCGCCATCCGTTGCTTCTCTTGGGGGCTGCGTTGGTTTCGCTATTGGCTGCCTGTGGCCCTGCTTTTGTGTATTTGCTTTATGATGAAAGGTATCACGAGGCAGGCCGTATGATTCAACTTCTTACGGGTGTCGCGTGGTTCCAGATTCTAGAGTGTACAAACGGCAGTGCGCTGCTCGCGATGGGCAAACCTTATTGGGTAGCTGGGGGGAATGTGTCGAAGCTGATTGGTATGGCGGCGCTGATTCCGTTTGGGTATATCCTGCTCGGTTTGCAGGGCGCGATCCTTGGTCTTCTTGGCGCGGAGGTGTTGAAGTACTCCGTATCAAGTTGGGGGACTTGGCGCAATGAACTTCGCGGGTTCCCGAGGGACATCATGTTGACTCTGATTGTCCTTGTCGCTGCGGTTGGTGGTGCATTGCTGAGCATGATCGTACGCGATCGCTGGCAGAGCGATTTGGGCGCATTTGCGGTAGCGGCCATTGTGGTTGGCGGCGGTTGGGGGTGGGGTCTGCTGCGATCCAACAGCGTTAGACGGATGTTCGGATGGACATAACCTTTGTGTTGCCACATGCCAACCTTGGAGGTGGCACGCGCGTCATTGCGATTTATGCAGAACGCCTGTCGCGCCTCGGGCACAATGTGGTCGTGATCTCCACGCCACAGCGGTCGATCCCCTTGCAGGGGAAACTTCGATCCGTTCTGCGCGGCGAGGGATGGCCTCGGCGGGTGCGAAGGAGTCCATCGCATTTTGACGGTGTGGGGCTGGACCATCGTGTCCTGGATCGTTGGCGGCCTGTGTGCGATGCGGATCTTCCTGACGCCGATGTCGTTGTGGCGACATGGTGGGAGACTGCGGAATGGGTAGCTTCGCTCGCCCCTGAAAAGGGCGCCAAGGTTTATTTTCTTCAGCATTACGAAGTTCACGAGACTCAGCCGATCGATCGGGTTAAGGCGACCTGGAGGCTTCCGATACGCAAGGTTGTCATATCCCAGTGGCTGGCGGATATCGCGTGCAATGAATTTGGCGATACCGATGTTTCGATCGTTAGAAACGCGGTGGATGAGAAACAATTCTTCGCCCCGCCTCGTGGTAAACAGGATCAACCCACGGTGGGTATGCTCTATCGGCCCATCGAGTGGAAGGGATGCGACATTGCCATAGAGGCTTATCGAATTGCACAGTCTCGCATACCGAACCTGCGATTGGTTGCGTTTGGGACGGATGATCCCATGGCGGATCCGCCGTTGTCGGAAGGTGCGAGGTATTCTCGCTTTCCGGCGCAGGATACGATTCGTGAAATCTACGCTTCCTGCGACGCGTGGCTTTTTGCGAGTCGGCGAGAAGGTTTTGGCTTGCCGATTCTTGAGGCGATGGCATGTCGGACTCCTGTCATCGGGACGCCCGCCGGTGCGGCTCCAGAACTGCTCGCCAATGGCGCCGGTTTGCTTGTGAAACCAGGTGATCCGCGAGACATGGCGGAGGCGATTGAGCGGATATGTGCGATGGATGAAACGGAATGGGCAGCGCTTTCAAGCCGGGCGCACGAGGTAGCCACCGGCTACACTTGGGATGACGCGATGGACTTATTCCTGGACGCAATGAATAGAACGATTGCCAAATCACGCGGTACGAGCGATGGCGTATCGACAGCGCCCGAACAGGGGAATGCATGGGCTCGATAGCCGTTTTGGTTTTGTTGGGTTGGATACCGACTTGCGCTATGCTATTTGCGCTGTTGCCACCCGTGCGCGCGTGCATCATTTCGTTTTTGGGCGGCTGGCTCCTACTCCCGATGGCGTCGATCCATGTGCAAGGGCTGCCCGATATTGACAAAGTTTTCGCAACCAGTGCGGGCGTTGTGATTGGAACCGTCCTTTTTCAATCGAATCGATTTTCCGGGTTTCGTCTGGGTATGGCTGACATCCTGGTGATACTGTTTGCCGGTGTCACCTGTATTACATCTTTGGTGAACGACCTTGGTCCCAAGGATGGCGTTTCGGTCATGCTCAAACAGATTCTCTGGTACGCTGTTCCGTATATTTTTGGTCGAGTGTTCATACGAACCAAGGCTGAATTGCTCGATGCCTGCCGTCTGGTCGTATATGCTTCGGCGATCTATGCGGTATTCGCAGTTTGGGAATGGAGAATGAGCCCCCAACTGCACCAGAAGTTTTATGGCTTCATGCAGCATTCATGGAACCTGACCATGCGTTGGGGGTTCTACCGACCTATGGTATTTTTTCCATCCAACCTCGCGCTGGGTACGTTTTTTGCCTGGACGTCGGTCGTTGCGATTTGGTTATATCGAAGCAAACTTCTGCCTCCTTTCTTCGGCGTGCCGTCGGTTGTCATTGTTGGCATGTGCATGCTGGGACTCCTTACCTCGATGTCATTTGGTCCGTGGGGGCTTGCGATAGTCGGCTTTGGCATGTTACTCGTCTGGCAAAAAACCAATCGTCGATTCGTCGCGGTGATCCCTGCGATTTTGGCATTTAGCTGGATGGTTACACGCTACACAGACGTTAGCGATGGCAGCTGGATGTCTTCCGCCATTGCGCAAGTTTCTCCGGAGAGAGCACGCTCTCTGCAATACCGAATCAGGGCGGAGACGATCTTGCTGGATCATTCAAAAGGAGAGCCTTGGTTCGGTTTAGGCGGATGGGGCAGGAATCGCGTGACGGACGCCGCGGGGAACGACGTCATGGCGGCGGATGGCTTGTGGATTATTTATCTCACCACATATGGCATTGTTGGGCTAGCCGCATTTTATTTTTGGTGGTGCTATCCACTGGTGCGAAATCTCTGGCAGGGGCGATCTACTGAAACCGATGCCGCTTTGATGGCTATTACCATTGCCGTCGGGTTGCAAGCTACAAATTTCTTGTTCAATGCCTTTCTCAGTCCGGTTTTGACAGTGTTGGCTGGAGCCATTATGTCCAGAATGGAGTCCGAATCGTACCCCGGTCGCGTCACGCGTAATCAAACATATGTTCCGCGTCATGCGATAATACGTTAACCGATTGTTAAGAGCTACTTGTTGTGATTCGGTCTTGAGGCAGCTAGGTAAAAACAGTTTGCTCGGCGCTTTGCGCTGGCGAAAAACCAAATGTCAGAAAATTCTTTAACCAACCTGGAATCTGTTGGATCAATTCCTTCGCCGGACTCGCCGACCAATGCCGAGAAGCATGATTCGGTTGGACGAGGGATGCGAGCCGTTATTGTTGTAGCCATGTCTATGTCACTTTTTGTTGCCATGGCAGCGGCAGTTTTGTCGGTGATTAAAGGCTGGGACGGAGACGGCGGATACAATTCGCGGTGCAGTGCACTGATCGCGATTTTCCACGCTGTGTTTTCAGCTGTCTGTTTAGCCGGTTTGCGATTGTCTCTATTGAATCGCCGGTCTTTGGTGTTCGCTCGAATCGTCCTGGGCGTGTTTCTTTTCTTTACGGGACTAACTTACACAGAACTGGCAGCGGGCATTCGGTATCGTCGAGCTCCGGAGCGCATGACTCCTTTTCAGTCGGATGCCGAACTTGGTTGGCGTCTGCGGGCCAATTTCAGTAGCAGCTACAGCGGGGCTCGCCTGGAAACGAATGAGGAGGGCTTTCGGTCAGCTCCCGTTTCGCGAGGCAAGGATGCGAACACGATTCGCGTAATCTCTCTTGGTGATTCAATCACTTTCGGCCAAGGTTGCGAAGCGACCGACGCGTATCCGCAAAT
This sequence comes from Phycisphaerae bacterium, assembly GCA_029260035.1. Classification (GTDB taxonomy): domain Bacteria; phylum Planctomycetota; class Phycisphaerae; order UBA1845; family UBA1845; genus OFTM303. The sequence continues at coordinate 21,632 of JAJDEA010000252.1, read as the reverse complement.
CGCTCAAAGAATGATGGCTGCCAAGCTCAGTCGCAAGCGTGTTGAGTTCATAAATACGGGAGTGCCAGGGTATTGTACCTTTCAGGAGACTGAGATACTTCGGCGATGTCTCGACAAAGGGTATGATCCTGATCTTGTCGTGTTACTTATCTGCCTCAATGATATCACTGAGAAATATCTAGCCTTGAAGAGTTTTGGAGGTACAGGGTTGGGATATCATGGTGTTGCAGATGGCGGTGCGGGCAAACTCTTTCACTGGATGGTAGCATACCGCCGTTATAGCTCTTTGCTTTCGGCGTTGACGCCAACTCGCGTAACTGCCGAAAAGCGAGAGGCTTATTCAGTCCGGGCACTTTGGGATCGTGCGCAATCACCTGAAATAGTAGAAGCTTGGCGGCAACAAGAAGAAGAAATCGAGGAGTTGCGAGAACTTTGCGATCGGCATGGACTGGGATTGGTAGTAGCTGTTGCGCCGTACCGACTGCAATTCATTGGATCCGAGATATCCAATGAGCCTCAGGAGAGGCTGGCGAAGTTCGTTGAACAGCAAGGGATCGAATTTCTCGATTTGAAACCTGCATTTGCCGATGTCGCTGCGGATCGAGACGTGCAACCGGAGACATTCTTTCGAGATGGGGCGCACTTCACGGCTGAAGGCAACGTCATTATTGCCGACGCGGTTGTTAAGGCTATGGCCTTGATGCCGAAAGAACCTGCTGCGCAGACTTCCTGGCGGCGTTCGGTACAACATCTATTCGGCGAATCAAAATAACTCTAAAGTCTGTGACATTGTATGAACAAAAATTCCAATAGACATCCTTCAATAAGGGGGTTCGTATGAACGTTCTCGTTACTGGCGGCGCCGGATACATTGGCTGCCGTCTTGTGCCTAAACTGGTTGAAGCAGGCCATCATGTGCGTGTCATCGACAAGCTTGTGTTCGGCAAGGAAGGTTTGGCTGAGTGTGATGATCGGATCGAGATCGTCGGGAAGGACATTCGCGAGATTGGTGCTGCTGAATTGCAGGACATCGACGCGATCATCCACCTGGCGGGCTTATCCAACGATCCGACGGCTGAATACAACCCGGCTGCTAACAAAGCGATGAACATGGACGCCACGATTCGCATGGGCGAACTCGCCAAGGAAAACGGCGTCAAGCGATTCGTATTCGCGTCTTCCTGTTCGATCTATTACACGCTTACGCCGGATGATCAGTATCGGACGGAGGATTATCCCGTCGATCCGCAAGCGCCTTATTCATGGTCGAAGCGCCAGGCGGAGATTGGCCTGTTAGCTCTGGCCGATGCGAGTTTCTGCCCGGTGATGTTGCGAAAGGGGACGATCTTCGGACAGTCTCCACGAATGCGGTACGACCTAGTTGTCAATACCTTTACGCGCGACGCCTATGCGAAGAGACGCCTTTCTCTGCATGCAGGTGGCCGCATGTGGCGTCCTATGCTACATATTGACGACGCCGTGACAGCGTATCAAATGGCCATTGAGGCGCCTGAAAAGAAGGTGCATAGCCAGGTCTTCAATGTGCTGACCGACAATTTTCAGGTTGTTCAGATTGCGCAGGAAGTTCGTCGAACATTGGAGGGACACAAAGGAATCCGTCTCGATCTGGACCTGCAACCCGTTGGCGTTTCACGCAGCTATCGTGTAGCAGGCTCAAAGTTTCACGAGACTTTAGGATTTGAGCCGCAATTCCAAATGGGCCAGTCAGTTGACACTATGTGGGACAAGCTTGAACATGGTGTTGATATTGAGAACCCAATTTATTACAACATCCGTTGGCTTGAATTGCTTTGCGATATGGAAACGCGGCTCCAGGCTATGGGCGGCAAAGTATTCTAGAGCCTCTTTGGCCTTTGGTGCCTATGCCTGAAGGGGATACTGTTCTGCAGGACCACTCTCTTGTTGAATTACAGTTGGTTGGGAAGATAATATGAAATACGCCATAATTGGTGCTGCGGGGCAAGTTGGTCAGGAGTTTCAGAAATGCCTGCCGGAGGATTGCGTGATCGCGCTGACGCATGAGGGTATTGACATCGCGAATGGTGACGCGGTATGCGACCGATTGGCTCAAGTCGAAGCGGACGTGATCGTCAATTTGGCTGCTTATCACGATGTCAACGGCTGCGAAGAAGATGGCCGGAAGGCTTTTGATGTGAATGCGTTGGGCGCTTTGCATGTCGCCCGGGCAGCCAAGAGCCAGGGCGCCAAAGTCGTCTTCTTCAGTTCAGATTATGTTTTCGGCGAGCAACACGATCGATCCACGCCTTATCTGGAATCGGACCTCGTAGGGCCTGTGAACGTTTATGGTGCTAGCAAGTCGGCTGGCGAACAGCTTGTGCGCCTGGCTACGGACGATCACCTTGTCGTGCGGAGTAGCAGCTTGTTTGGCGTGGTGACGAGCCGAAAAGGATGGACGTTCCCCGAGATGATTCTCTCGCGGGCGGAATCAGGAGATCCGTTGCGTGTTGTGAATGACCAGATTATGTCACCGACTTATACACTGGATTTGGTGCAGGCTGTGATCTCGCTGGTTGAAGCAGGACATGTTGGGACGTATCACTTGACCAATGGTGATGGGTGTACATGGTACGATTTTGCGACCTCGACGTTGGCGATTGCTGGCGTGGACTACCCAATCGAACCTGTCGATTCATCTGCATTTCCCGGTAAGGCACGCAGGCCAGCTTACTCAAGAATGGACAGTGAACGTTTGCACGGCGAAAACGTGCCGCAAATGAGGCACTGGCGAGAGGCATTGGAAGCATATCTGATTGAAAAAGGTGTCGTTAAGGCGAGTTAATACTGGTTTCGTCGGTTAGGCAGTGCCGGCATTCGAAAAAATGAAAATGGAAAAATTACATGAATATTCATGACGTACAGCAAATCAATTTGAAAGTGCATGAGGATGATCGAGGCTATTTGTACGAAGTGCTTCACGGCAGCGATCCATTTGTGTCGAAGTTTGGACAGGTTTACATGGTCGGCGATCGGATCGAATATGTGACACGCGCCTACCATAAACATGAAGAACTGCACGATTGGTTCTGCATTGTTCACGGAGCGGCGAAATTTGTGCTCGTGGATGATCGCGAAACAAGCCCGACCTATCGAAAATTTGACATTTTGGTGGGAACCGGAAGGACGCCGAGTTTGGTTGTCGTGCCGCCAGGTGTCTATCACGGCTGGATGAGCCTGGAGCCGGACACCTTGATGTGTAGCACGGCCAGCCATGAATACAACGCGGAAAAGCCGGACGAAGTACGCGTGTCGCCGAGCCATTTCGATGAACTGATTGGTGAGAATCCGTGGCAAATTGTTGCGAAATAGTCCAGAGTATCGTTTTGATAGTGTCGCATGATTGACCTTTCTGTTGTCATTGTAAACTACAACAACTGGCGAGTCCTGGAGGCGTGTCTGCCGTCGCTCTTTGAGAACCTGAAGGGCGTGGATGCAGAGGTGATCGTCAGCGACAACGGGAGCGTTGACGGCTCACTCGATTGGATTCGTACGGAGTTTCCAGGCATTCGAGTTTTGGAAAACCGTGCCAATCTCGGATTTGCCGAGGCGAACAACCGCGCTTTCGCCATCGCCAATGGACGGTATGTTCTACTCCTTAACCCCGATACGGTTGTCCATGAAGGCGCGATCGAGCGAATGATTGCCTTCCTTGCAGATCGGCCTCACGTTGGTGCGGTAGGATGTAAACTTCTCAATGGCGATGGCTCACGTCAGGTTTCAGCGCGTGCGTTTCCGTCAGCACTGACGTATGCAATGCACTTTTCAGGGCTGGCCTATCGATTTCCGGACAATCGATTCTGCGGGAAATTTCATATTTCGTTTTGGGATGGCGAAACGCCTCGTAAAGTTGATTGGGTTTGCGGTGCCGTAATCTTAACACGAAAGGAAGTTTTAGACCGCGTCGGCGGGTTGGACCCCTATTTCTTCCTGACTTACGATGAAGTCGATTGGTGTCACCGAGTTAAGAAAAAGGGATACGAAGTATGGTATACGCCCGATGCTGTCATTACGCACCTGGATCGGCAAAGCGAGCCACAGTCAAACCCGAACCCCAAGGCTCGTATTAAGTATATGACGGTAGAGCGCAACAGTCGGGTTCGCTATTTCGCGAAACACCGAAGCGTTATATATGCGGCACTCGTGGAGACGGTACATCTTATTCTGTCCGCTATTGTTTGGATCAAGGCTAATACGTTAGGATCCAATCAGTCTCGCATGGCGATACTCGAACGGCGATTGTTCATGCAGCTTTATTGGAATACCGCTTTGAGACTTCCCCGTGCTATATGGTCCGCCTTGACGCGACGTTTACCTGGCAGTCGCAAGCAGATTCCTTTCCCACTGTTTATCAATCCATATTTAGCTGATGACCGCTGATCTTCCGCCTATAAGCGTTGTTGTCATCGGCCGTAATGAGGGAGATAGGCTGGTTGCGTGTTTGCGCTCGATCAATGAAAGCGAGTATCCGCGCGAGAGCCTCGAAGTGATCTATGTCGATACGAATTCGACCGACGACAGCCTAGATCGTGCGAAGGAACTCGGTGCCAAGGTGATATCGATCAATCCGAAAAGGCCCTGCGCTGCGGCTGGTCGAAACGCAGGATCAGCTGTTGCGACGCACGGACTGGTCCATTTCTTCGACGGCGATACGATCATCCACCCTCGATGGTTTCACGAAGCAGTCGAGGCGATGAAGAATTCAAATGTGGCTTGCGTTTTCGGCAGGCGAGAGGAAATCGCGCCTTCGCATAGTATCTATAACTTCTGGACGCATCACGATTGGTACGTCGTTCCGGGCAAGGCCGACAGCTGTGCCGGGGACGCTCTGTTCCGCAAAGACGTGCTACTTGCAGCTGAAGGATATGACGAATCTCTCATTGCGGGAGAAGAGCCTGATCTTTGCTATCGAATTCGTAGCGAACAGAGCAAAGTTATTCTGAGCGTAGATGCGCCGATGACTCGACATGACATGGGGATGACCAAATTTCGGCAGTATTGGACGCGATGCACTCGCACCGGTCACGCTTATGCTGAGGTTGGCGGAAGGCATCGAGGGATGCACTCCTGGCGACAGGCTCGATGGAAGCATCCTATCCACGTTGTTGGTGGAATTGTAGCACTTGTCGTGTCCATTGTGCTGCCATCATGGTGGCCTTTTTCAGCTTGGGTTTTCCTGGAAGCAGTTGCTTGGTTTCGTAATGCATGCCGACTTCGTGTCCGAGTTGGTACGATGCGGGATGCGCTGCGATATTCGCTCCATCATTATCTGAGCAAGTTGCCGATTACAGTTGGCATGTGTGGATATTGGGTTCGCGCTTTCTTTCGCCGATCGCCTAGAGCTTTGGTCGAATACCGCAATTGAACGATACGCCAGCCACGAGAATAACGCTGATTTGGCGGTTGCGCAATCAAAAAGTGCTTGGATGAAAACAGCCTTTCGTAACTGCGTTTCCGACGTGTTCCACGCTGTTGGTGTTTCCGGGCTGATGCGGCGTATTCGTCGGCGTTCACTCGTAGTGCTGATGTACCATCGTATTTTGCCGGTCGAAGATAGGGAGCGGTATCCGTTCCCTGATCTGGTGGTTACGCCGGAGGTCTTTCGCACGCATGTTGAGTTTTGTGCGAGGCGATATCATTGTCTTCCGTTAAGCGAAGCGATCACTGAATTGCGAAGCGGCAAGGCCCCAAAGCGACCCCTGCTGAGCTTTACGTTTGACGATGGTTACCGCGACAATTTTGATGTTGCAAATCCGATCTTGGAATCTCGAAACATTCGAGCAACGTTTTTTGTTGTCAGTGCATTCGTCGGTAGAAACGATTCTCCATGGTACGATCGATTAGGTCGCTCTTGCAGCTATCTGCTTTCGCAAGATCGACGAGGGCAAGGTTTGCTTGACGAGACACTAAGTGAAAGATTCGGGCAGCAATGGGGGACCGACTCGATTGTAAAGAGTCATGACGTCGGCACGATCGTTAATGAAGTCAAAGCTCTAAGCCCTGACGATCGAGAAAAACTGATACAACGCACCTCAGAGGCGGCAGCGTCTTGTGGTTTTGTGGAAGGCAATTCTGATCGGATTATGAGCCGGGACCAATTGCGGAGTTTGGCAAATGATGGCCATGAGATTGGGTCGCATACCAAGACGCACCCGATTTTGACGCAGCTTTCTCCTGACGAAATTGAAGGGGAGCTAAGAGAATCGCGGGATTTTCTGAGTGAAACGATTGATTCTGATGTTCGCTCAATTGCTTATCCAAACGGCGATTTTAACGAGATTGTGGTGACAAAATGTCGGCAGGTTGGATATCACTTAGCCGCGACGACGTTGTCAGGATTGAACGAACCACAGCGTGATCCGTTTCGGCTACGTCGGCTGTTTGTTGCTGAGGATCGTCTTTGCCGCGGGTCAGGCAAGCCTTCGCAAAACACGTTTGAATTGGAACTGACAGGAATGGCTGATTCACTTTTCATACGCCGAGCACGGAACACGAATCGCAAATGAAAATTGCGTACATAGTAAGCCGATATCCGGCGGTGTCTCATACGTTCATTTTGCGAGAAGTTTGCGCGCTTCGCAAACTAGGCTGGGATGTGAGCACGTTCAGCATGCGTCGTGTTTCTGAGTCTGAACTGCTATCAGCAGTAGACAAGGCTGAGTATGCGAATACTTCGGCGATTCTGCCCGCGGGCGCTGCATGTGTCATCATGTCGCATCTTTTCCTGGCGGTAACCGGGCCTGTGCGTTATGTGCAAACGCTATTGGAGGCGCTAACGAAGCGACCTGCAGGGTGGCGAAACGCAATATGGTATTTTTTCTACTTCATTGAAGCGGGGCTATTTGCTCGCCAACTTCAGCGACGAAAAATCAACCATGTTCATGCGCATTTTGCAAACGTAGCAGCAAATGTGGCTAAATTGGCGGTTCGCATGTGCGGAGGATCGTGGAGTCTGACGTTGCACGGCCTATCTGATTTCGGTGATCCGCAAAAATCGAATCTGGAGGACAAAATTCATAGCGCGTCGTGTACAATCTGTGTGTCAGATTCCGGCAGAGCGCATGCCATGATGCAAAGTATGCCCGCGGATTGGGGAAAAATCTGTTGCGTCCATACCGGCGTGGATACGACACTATTTACGCCCGCACAGCCGAGAAAGAATGGCGACACCAAAACAGTTCAACTGCTTAATGTTGCGCGTCTCGGTCCCGAGAAAGGACTTGAGTTCCTTATCCATGCTTTACGTCAAGTTGTGGACAGAGGTGTGGACGTTTATCTGACAATTGTTGGAGAAGGGCCTGAACGCGCTCGAATTGAAGCGGAGATCGATCGCCATGAGTTGCGCGACCGTGTCACGTTAGCCGGAGCGATTGGCCAGGATACAATCCAGGACTACTTTGATCGCGCGGACGTATTCGTGCTGTCGAGCTTGGCCGAGGGGTTACCCGTAGTCCTGATGGAAGCGATGGCTAAAGAGCTCCCTGTGATTGCCACTCAAATCGCGGGGATACCAGAGCTTGTTGAGCATCGCAATACGGGATTGCTTGTGTCGCCGGGTCGTGCCGATCAATTGGCGGATGCGATTGTTCACCTTGCGTCCGATGCAGAAGCGAGAGATGCCTACGGGCGAAGAGGTCGTGCGAAAGTTTGCGCAGAGTTCGAGCAAGTCGAATGTGCTCGTCAACTCGCGCAGATTTTTTCCGATCGTGTTGTGCCATCAATGGTGCAATCTGAGAAAAACTCGCACCCCTCTTCGATCAAGCCTGTGGAGATATAGATCATGTCTGAGCAGGCTGAGCGCAGTTGTGTTGTTGTTTCGCCGGTCCGCGACGAATCTGCATACCTGCAGACGACCATTGATTCGATGGTGTCTCAGTCCGTTCGCCCGTCGCGATGGATTATTGTGGACGATGGGTCGTCGGACAATACGGCAGAAATCGCGATGGCAGCCGCCGGTCGATACGATTGGATTGACGTGCGCAGCCGGTCAGATCGTGGAAAACGAAAAGTTGGTGGCGGCGTTGTTGAGGCGTTCTATGAAGGGCTTGGCGACGTAAGCTTGGAGGAATTTGAGTTTGTCTGCAAACTTGATGGTGATCTTGAATTTGGCCCCGACTATTTTCGGCTGTTGTTTGAAAAATTCGACGCGGACGAAACACTCGGCACGGCGAGCGGCAAGAGTTGGCTTCGCGTTGGTACGAAACTCGTGCCTGAGCGGACAAGCGATGATTTTTCTCAAGGACAAAGCAAGCTCTATCGATCGAAATGTTTTGAAGATATCGGCGGATTTGTAAATGAAGTGATGTGGGACGGGATCGATTGCCATCGTTGTCGGATGAAGGGCTGGCGCGCACGGAGTTTTCGCGATGAGAAACTTCGATTCATTCACCTTCGACCGATGGGTTCCTCGTACCACAGCATTTTTCATGGTCGTAAGCGGTGGGGACGAGGGCAGTACTTCATGGGAACCCACCCACTTTATGCCTTGGCGGTTACGGCCTATCGAATGATGGAAAGGCCGTTCGTCATAGGCGGGCTGTGTATCTTCCTGGGATATTTGTCAGCGTGGGCTGAGGGGATGCGTCGCTATGATGACGCGGAATTTCGTTCGTTCTTACGCAAATGGCAGCTAAGCAGGCTGAGGCCGTTTTGACTGCGGGTGGATTCTTGAAGCTGGAATTAAAGCCTGACGATCTCGATAAGTACCGAACTTGTCTCTTGGGCATGCCTGTTCATGCGGTGACATTTGATGTCGCCTTGGAGTTGATTATCGCGCTGGCTCGACACGAGCGAAGTGCCTACGTCGTGACTCCGAACGTGGACCATGTCATTCGATTTCATCGTCGCCCTGATGTTCGTTCGCTTTACCAGGAGGCAGATTTGGTCGTGGCGGATGGCTTGCCACTTGTCTGGGCGTCACGAATTGTCGGCCGATCATTGCCGGAACGGGTGGCCGGTTCCGATCTTTTTCCCGCTCTTTGTGCCAAAGCGGCGGACCTGGGTTTGTCTGTTTTTTTCCTGGGAGGCTCGCCTGGTTCGGCTCAAAAATGTTCGGAGATTCTTGGCGAAAGACATCCGAAGTTGCGTGTGGCCGGTACTTATTGTCCCCCATTCGGCTTTGAGAAAGATGAGGACGAATCGGAGCGCATTGTCATGGCGGTGCGCGATGCTAAGCCGGATTTATTGTTTGTAGGATTGGGCTCGCCTAAACAGGAAAACTGGATTGTCGCCAATCGCGAGCGCTGCGGTGCCGGGCTGAGTATAGGGGTTGGAATTAGCTTCAGTTTTGTTTGTGGTGATGTAACACGGGCACCGCGCTGGATGCAACGAATTGGGCTGGAATGGTTTCATCGTCTTTTGCAGGAACCCGGCCGATTGTGGAAGCGATATCTTGTCGAAGACACCGTGTTTTTCTGGCTTGTGATGCGCGAGTTTTGGCGATTGCGAGTAGTCCGACGGAAGAACACGCTCGATTAGCAGTTGTTGACTCCTAATGAACGATACATCGACCATTCCGTTTCGTGCCAGCTCGAAGGGGCTTGGCGTGCATGAGACCTCGCGCGTTCGCACTGTGTTCGTGGCTGCCGGGCTTGTTGCGATAGCATTTGCGCTCTTTGTTCGCGTCGCACCACTCATTGACGGCGGAGCCAGACTTCAGCGACAGTGTGTAACGGAAGATGGCTATCTAATGTTGACCATCGCTCGAAACATCGCGATGGGCCATGGTTTCTCGGTCATGGATGGGACGGTCAAAACGAATGGCACCCAGCCGTTGGCAACGGTTCTCTATGCAGCCGGTTATCGCATTTGGAATGGTGACAAGTACCTCGGCTTATATTGGGTGGTTGGCGTGCAGGTGCTGATCAGCTTGATGACTGCGGGGGCTATTTATTGCGCGACGGCGACGAGGTTTTGTAAAGGTAAGAACGCGAAGTCAGTCGCAATCCTCGCCGCGACGCTTTGGTTTGTTAGTCCAACGTCCATCCTGCATAGTCAAAACAGCCTTGAAACAGGTTTGTGTGCGTTGATGATCGTCTTGTCCATATGGCTCTACGATGTTTGGCGCGATCGGTTTGACCAGGCCTTGTGTCTTGGTCATTGCATTGCATTGGGGGCGTTGCTTGGTGTGACGTTTCTCGCTCGAATCGACAATTGTTTTTTGATCGCCGCGATCCTGGCGGTTCATTTAGTTCGTGGTGCGTTACGATCGCGATTCAAACCCGCAATTGCACAGTCTCTAATCATTGGCGCGACAAGTGTTGTCATTGCGACGCCTTGGCTTTGGTATAATGTGTCAGAATTCGGGCATCTTGTCCCTGTCAGTGGACGAGCGGAGATGTTCGGCTTTGGATTCGGACACAATCTGATCCCGTCTATCGTCGCGCTGGTTGAAAACGTAACCGTGCTCCTGCGCGTTCCGGGTTGGGCAGAATCGCACCCAGCTCTGATTCTTTCGGCTTGCGCATTGATTATGGCGTGTGTTGCAATGGCCTGTAGATATCGGCAAAGGTTGTCTGAATCGTATTCGCCGGGTGTTGCAGCGCTTGCGGTCTTCGTTATTGCTCTATGGGGTTATTACGGCTTATTCTTCGGAATGCCTACGTTTCTGGGGAGGTATCTCTTTCCGATCGTGACGCTCTCTGCCTTAATTCTGGCTAGCGTATCTGTTCATTTTCTGGAACGAGATGGTGGAGAACGCCGGCGAGGTTTGCCGGTTCTAGTCATTGGCGTTGCGCTCATTGCCTGTGTAGCTTTGAACGGGCGAATCTTTCGACAAGGCAAAACGCATCTGCATTTCCAAACCGTCGATTGGGTAGCCGAGAATGTGCAGGAATCAACGTGGGTAGGCGCGATTCAGACGGGCACGTTGGGCTACTATCACGACAGAACGGTGAACCTCGATGGCAAAGTGAACCCGGAGGCGTTTGCGTACCGAAAAGAGAAACGAATTGGCGAATATGTTTTGCTTCAAAATGTGGAATATATTGTTGATTGGGCGAGTATTGCCAAATGGGCGGATTGGCCGGAGTTTTCCGAAAATTACGAGCTCTTTGTCGATGACGAACACCGAGGTCCTCGCGGGCTTGCCGTGTTGAAGCGAAAGCACTCTGCAGCGGCAAATTTGAGCGACGACTTATAGAACGTCGAAAATGAAAAAACAGCCTAACATTCTGGTCGTGGTTGTGGATTCGGCTCGTGCCGACCACTTGCCCTGTTACGGGTACGAGCGAGAGACGGCTCCAAACATAAGCCGGATTGCACGCGAGGGATGCGTTTTTGATAGCGCTATTAGTGCGGCGCCATTTAGCCCTGCCTCCTATGCGTCGATTATTAGTAATCTTCATCCGCACCAGCACGGCGTGAACGGCGACACCGTTCGTATTTGGCCGGATGCCTGGCGACGACTTCCTGAAAAACTGAAGGAACGAGGCTATGAGACATTCTGTGTTTCGAATAATTCGTTTGTGAGCGAAGAAACCAACGGGGCCAAAGGGTTCGATACATTCGTCGGCCCGCAGGAGGGTTGGCTTCTTCGTTGGCACAGTCGCTTGTATGGCCGAGTTCGCAAATACCTCGGCGAGTCCGCGGCCCGAAAGTTCGATCGAAAAAGCATCCTGGCACTCGATAAAGGCGAGTCAGGTCGAACGATGCACACGGTCAAGGACCTTGTCGAATCATCAGGCAAGCCGTTTTTTGGCTTCGTCATTCTGATGGACCCACATGCGATGTATAACCCCAAAAGGCTGGAGTTTTGCGGGAAAAATCGGCACGTCCGAGAGTTCTTGAATCGAATCAATGGCCGGCAGATGTTTGCAAGACTTATGGCAAACGGCGAACAACTGTCGCCAAGTCAAATGCAGATTGCCAATGACCTCTATGATGCGGAAATCAAACATGCGGATCGGTGGGTTGGATTTCTGGTCGATTGGCTGCGTTCGACGAATCGCCTGGATGATACCGTATTAATGATCTGTGCGGACCACGGAGAAGGTTTTGGCGAACAGGATGTCTGGGGGCATGGATTCAGCTTGAGTGACTTCATGACGCGCGTGCCACTTATTGTACGCTATCCGAAGTTATGGAAAGCAGGTACGAGGTCGCAGGCGTTGGTGCCGTTACATGCGATCCACGACACCTGTCTAGATGTCTCGACTATAAGCGATGGTTCTCCGGAGGATTGCCCAAACAGTTTGGTGCAAGCAACGGATTCCGATTGGCATGGCTTGGAATATGCATTCAGTGAGTTTCCGGTTCAAACTGGGACGCTGAAAATGTTCAAGAATATCAATCCAGATTTTGAGCCGGGTCGGTGGGGCGGAGATATGGCAGCCGTTCGTTCGCGCGATTGGCGATATGTTAATTATGAAACAGGGGAGCCGGAGCTTTTCGATTTGCGGAATGATCCCGCAGAAATCGTCTCAGTGGCTGATCGGCATCCGGATGTCGCGCGGGAACTTGCTGCCCGGCTTGACGCACATATGCATGACAAGCCTTATCAGATAGAGGGCGATGGTGGTAGTGTGAACGAGAAAATCGACGAGTCGGTGTTGGAACGACTTCGCGCGCTGGGTTACATCGATTGAGTTCAGAGATGTCTCCTTATTCTTGTAGCCGCCAATTAATCGTTTTCTTCGTAAGTCGTATCGAAACACTATAAACTGGAAATGACACCTTATTAGCACTTTGCAGCCCTATCATGCCCGGTGATACTATTGAATACCTTGTAACGATCCATATCCCTTTTGCGCGGGATGCTGACGGCTCGGTTTGGACGGGCGATATGTGGATCAAAGACTTGCGTGGGATGGCCGAGCAGCTTGGACCAATCACAATTGCAGCGCCGGAATCCACGCGTCAGGACCTAAGCCCAACGTCTACGGGCAGTTTCTCGCTTGAACGGGTCTCGCCGGACGACGAGCAACTTCGATTCCTTCCGATCCCGTCATACAACTCGGCGCAGACCTATCTTGCGAAGCGATCACAGTTGTTTCGAAGCCTTCGAGAATATGTAGAAAGGGCGAGGGTTGTTCATATTGATACAGGGGGGTGGCCAATCGCTCCCGGCCAAATCGCTTTTTATTGGGCAAGCAAATTAGCCAAGCCGACCGTTCTTTTCCTGGGGGATGGAGCGGATCCAATTGGGCGATACTACGAAAAAATGAGGCGGGACAAGTCATGGTATAAAAAGCTGGCTACTTATACGCTGTGCCGCCAATTCAACCGGTTTGCAATGAATGCTGCGAGGAAGGCTGATTTTGTCTTCTTCCACAATCCCGTAACGGCGAGGCGGTTTCAGAATTTTGCTCGCCGTTCGCATACCTTTTCCCGATCGTTCGTTGAGCATGGGATGGTCGTTTCGGAAGAGCAGTTGGCTTCCAAGTGTGCCGCGATTCGTTCAAGAGCTCCATTGCGGTTAATCATGGCTGGCCGTTTACATCCGATGAAGGGTGTTGGTGATGCGATCGATGCCATTAAGCGCGTCAGGGGTGGTGGGGCAGATGTTCGATTGACCATCGTGGGGACCGGATCGGAAAACGACAAACTTCGTAAACAGGTGGAGAAGCTTCGTTTAGGTGAGTTTGTTAAATTCGAGGGGGTCGTTGAATACGGCGACCCGATGTTCACGCTTATTCGCGAACATCACGCACTTGTCGTCTGCAATTTGACCGATGAAATCAGCAGAAATGTACTTCTTGGCATGGCTTTGGGGACCGCGGTCATATGTTATGAGAATCGCGCTCTGGAACCGTTACTCAAGCATCGTGAGAATGGGATTGTGTGTGAACACGGGTCCATCGCCGCACTTGCGGAGGGGATGAGCGAACTGGACTCAAACCGGCGCTTGTGTCAGGAAGTTATAAGAGCCGGAAAGCTGACGGCTTTGCAAAACACGTTTGAAGCGTGTCATAAGAAACGCGCTGAACTCATTCGCCAACACGTTCATGTTAACTGAGACCCGCAGGGGCAACCTATTGTGAATCAGCCTGATTCAGATCAAGCTAAACTCTGGAGTGAATTCGCACGGGCAGAGTTGGACGTCCAGGAAGACGATTCAACACGTTCCGCCTCTTTTCGACCACGAGGCTTAATAGGCTCTCTATTGTGGCCCATGTTGCGGTCCAGGCTGTTCACTTATGCTGACGAAGACTGGCCAAAAATTCATTGGCTGAAACAAGCTTGCCGAGATTCGGGTGAAAACCTATTGGATGTCGGAGTGCGCACGGGAGACCTGGCGGAGAAATTCGGCCGTTGGGGAAAAACGGTTTACGGAATCGATATCGCGGGAGAGTACGTTGAGCATTGTCGAAAAGCGAAGTTGATTAAGGACGGTGCGGTTTGCGATATCACCGTAGATGAAATTCCTGTGCCGGCGACTTTTGATTCGCAACAGCCAGACAAATACGACCTGATCTTCATCGGCGAAGTGATTGAACACCTGTTGGATGCACAAGATGCATTTACCAGGTTGGGCAAGGTGTGCCGAAGGGGCGGGCATATCATCGTGACGACGCCCAATCTCGCCTACCTTGGCAATCGCTTCCGCGTTCCACTTGGTAAGGACTTGCATCCGCTGACTATGGATCGAGGCGTCGTGGGCCATCAGCACATTCGAGTGTACACGGTTCGGCTCCTCAAGGAACTATTGGCCAACGCAGGATTCCGGACTGTTTCCGTCGGTAGTGACGGCGTTGTGCTGGACATGCAAAGATGGTTCTCGCTCAAGGATGATCGTCAAAGAGACGGCGCCAACACCAAAGATCAACCGCCACTTGCGGTACTTCCCCTGACGAGCTGGCCCTTCCCTGCGCTGGGTAGAACGATCTACGTTAAGGCGATTCGTGAATAGTTCGACTCAATCATGCGGGCCACGCATTTCACTCTGCACCTTTGCAAATAACATTTTTCCATGAGCAAGAAGACACGAGTACTACTTCTCGCGGAAGCATGCAACCCTGAGTGGCAATCGGTCCCGCTCGTAGGCTACAATCTTTATCGTGCGTTGGCAGAAAAGGCGAATGTCACATTAGTGACGCAAATCCGTAACAAGGCTGCCATTCAACGACACGTCCCTGCGGATTTTCGCATTGAGTTCATCAACTCCGAGCGCGTTGCAGCTCCATTCCACCGAGTCAGCCGTTGGCTTACTTTCGGTCGGGGATTGGGGTGGACGACGAAACAGGCGAGCCGATGGATACCTTACCTGTATTTTGAAAAGCTCGTCTACCGGCGATTTCGTGATGCGCTCAACGCGGGCGAGTTCGACATTGTGCATCGTATTACACCGGTGACCCCAACACTCCCAAGCCCCATCGCACGTTGGACTGACGTTCCATTTGTCTTTGGGCCGATCAACGGCGGCCTGCCGTGGCCCAAGGGAACCACCAAAACCCGGCTTGCGGAAATGGAATGGCTGAGCTATCTCCGCAACCTGTATCGAGTCCTTCCCTATGTGCGTTCCACATACAAGCGGGCAAAATGTATATTCGTTGGCTCCAAGTACACGCAGTCTACGATCCCAGCCAGCGGGCGTGACAACACCGTTTATCTTCCGGAAAATGCCGTTAATTTGGCACGATTCAATGCGGAGGGGCGAAGACCGCCATCCGAAGTCAAGCCGTTTCGTGCAGTTTTTGTGGGAAGGTTCGTTCCTCTCAAGGGGATCGATATGCTGTTGCGAGCGTTCGCCGATGCCGATCTCCCAAAGGATAGCATGGTAGCACTGATCGGTGATGGCCCGATTCGTTCAGACCTCGAATCGCTTGCAGAAGAACTTGGCATCGCCGACAGGATAGAATGGCCGGGCTGGTTGCCTCAAAACGAAATTGTAAAATGGTTTCATCGTTCTTCGATTTTTGTCTTGCCCAGCATCAAGGAGTTCGGTGGGGCGGTTGTTCTCGAAGCCATGGCATGTGGGTTGCCTTGCGTTGTAATTAACTACGGCGGCCCCGGCGAGTACATTGACGAAAGCACAGGCGTGCCAATACCACTCGGATCAAAAGATGCCATGATATCGAGTCTTCGCATCGCGTTGGTTGAATTGGCGAAATCTCCCGCGAAGCTGGATAGCATGTCGCAATCGTGTGTCGAGACAATTCAGGAGCATTTCACATGGAGCAAGAAAGCCGACCGAATCTGTTCTGCCTATGAGCAAGTTCTTCAAAGTGCCGGGCTTGCGTCGAATGGAGGAGGGGTCAAAGCTGAAGACAAGAAGGTTCAAGTGTCATGATCTTGTAATTGAAAAAGTTCCTGCAGCGAGGCCATAGGGCAGTTCGTTGAAAAGCAGTCATGTGAGAATCTCCTGAGCCGTGGGTTTCGACCCGCCGCTCGGGAGATTTTTTTGGCCGTGCAATCCCTGGCACTACGCATGTTGCTCCGAATAAGGTGCAACAAACCGTCGCTATGAATTGCGTACCGCGTCCGCGACTCGTAGAACTTCTTCGAGTAGGGGATCGAGCTGCTCCAAAGGCAAGACCGTCGCAGCGTCGCTTTTTGCATTTTTGGGGTCGTCATGGACTTCCAAAAACAGTGCATCCGCGCCTGCTGCTACCGCGGCTTTTGCGAGCGTGCCAACGTATTGACGTTGACCGCCACTTTGCGTGCCAGCTGCTCCAGGAAGTTGACAGCTGTGCGTTGCATCGAAAACCACCGGTGCGAATTCCTGCATCTTCGAAATGGCGGTCATGTCGTTGACGAGACGGTTGTAGCCAAAAAACGTGCCTCGCTCCGTCAGGAGAGAATTGCTGCAATTTGACTCTGTCAGCTTGGCGACGACGTTGGCCATCTCTTCGGCTGACATGAACTGCCCCTTTTTCACATTGACGCATTTTCCAGTTTGAGCAGCTGCTGAAAGCAGATCAGTTTGCCTGCAAAGGAACGCGGGAATTTGGAGGCAGTCGAGCACCTCGCCAGCAGAGGCTGCGTGTCCAGCTTCGTGGATGTCGGAAAGAACCGGAAGGTTTAGTTCGTTGCGGACAAAGGCGAGAATGGACAATCCTTCGTCTAACCCCGGACCTCGAAAGCTTTTTATGCTGGAACGATTGGCTTTATCGAAACTCGCCTTAAACACAAGAGGAATCCTTCGCTTCTCGCAAATCTGGTGGATAGATTTTGCGAGACTGAGCGTATGGTCTCGTGATTCGATCACACATGGCCCGGCGATCAAGACGATCGGGCGATTTTGACCGATCTTGATATCGTGTATCAATGCAGTTTTGTTCAGCATAGCGGTTTCCTTCGACCCGTCACGATTGGTACGAGATTCCTCCGGACATTGCTCAAGTGTCTCTCAGAATACCAAGATACCCAAGTTGTGTGTTTCTGGCCAACACGTTGGAACTGATCCTCACCTGCTTCTTTGACACCGAGGCGGATACCTTTCATCATATCAGGATCGTCGCTTCACTTGTTCTTTCATCATTTATAGGTAGAGCCGAAAACCTGTTGCACGGATAGGACGCTGGTATGGCTAAGAAGAAGACACGCGGACCATCGCTACTTACCAAGAGTCGATTGTCTCAGTGCCGAAGGCGCATGAGGAAGGCGGGGGTTGGCGCCTATTTGGTATCCAATCGCCGCGACTACTATTACCTTACGGGATTCACCGGCGAAGACTCTGCGGTCCTTATTCAAGACAAGAAAGTGCATGTCATTAGTGATGGTCGATTTGACGAAACCATCAATCAGGAATGTCCCTGGGCTACGAGATGGATGCGCAAAGGCCTGTTGAATCCTGAAATTGCGACGGTTTGTAAGAAACTGAAAATCAAATCGCTGGCGGTGCAAACAAATCAACTTACGGTGGCTGACCATGCCGAGATTCGTAAACTCAGCCGAGGGACCGTGCTCTCGGCTGCGCCCCCTTTTACTGCGGATATGCGGCTGTTCAAAGATGCACATGAATTAGCCGCTATGAAAAAAGCGATTCGGGTGGCTCAGGATTCGTTCAAGGCAATGGTCGCGACAATTCGGGTGGGTCAGACAGAATTAGAAATGGCTGCCCGGCTCGAGTACGAAATGAAACGGCGAGGGGCGTCGGGGCCGTCATTTCCGACGATTTGTGCTGAGGGTGCGAATGGGGCGCTTCCTCATGCAAGCCCTGGCCGTCGAAAAGTGAAGAAGGGGAGTGCGATTCTTTTCGATTGGGGCGCGCGCGTTGAGAATTATTGCAGCGATTTGACCCGTATAGTGTTCGTCGGTAGCATCCCGCGCAAGATTCGTGAGATCTATGAGATTGTGTTGGAGGCTCAGGTTCGCTCGATCAAGGCAATTCGTCCAGGCGTGCGTATGTGCGAAGTGGATGCGATAGCGCGAGACTTTATCTCCGAAGCTGGGTATAAAGAAGCGTTCAATCATGGCCTTGGTCATGGATTAGGGTTGGATGTGCATGAAAGTCCATCGTTGAGCTGGCGGTCCGAGCAAAAGTTAGCGGCGGGAATGCTGGTCACGGTTGAACCCGGGATCTATCTGCCGGGCGTCGGTGGTGTGCGAATCGAAGATGACGTACTTGTAACGAAGAGTGGTTACCAGAGTCTATCTCGGCTTGGTAAGAAGATAGACGACTGGGTTATTTGATTCCGGTTGCGTACGAAGGCTGCCACACTTTCAGTTGGAGTTGTTGCCTTGTTGGATGTCAAGAAGAATCAAAAACTTGTAGAAATGATGGTCGCGAATGACCTTGTGGAGATTTCTCTGCGCGATGGCGAAGAGGAAATTAACCTGCGGCGTCCAAGCGTAACTTCAGGCGGGTGCTCGCCTGAGATTCTTACGCAACCCGCGGCGCTCGCCCCGATTCCGTCTGCGGCGCCCATTCCAGTTAGCAAGCAGGATGCGACATCTGAGAAAGACTCGCAGCTAGAGGAAATCACATCGCCGATGGTGGGCACATTTTATTCCAAGCCTGACCCGGAATCCGCAACGTTTGTGAAGATTGGACAGCAAGTTCAGGCGGGCACTGTTGTGTGCATCCTTGAAGCGATGAAAGTGTTCAATGAAATCAAGTCGGAAATCTCCGGGACAATTGAGCAGATAGTTGTAAAGGACGGCGAGCCGGTTGAGTTTGGACAGCCTCTTTTTCTGGTCCATCCACAGTGATGATTCACGCATCCAAGCGATCATTGTCAAAACGATTCTTATTTCGACATATATCAAGTAGAGTGGCCTAAAGATCGATGTTTCGACGAGTTCTCATAGCCAATCGAGGTGAAATCGCACTGCGGGTTATTCGCGCATGTCGCGAACTCGGCATTGAAACCGTGTGCATCTATTCCGATGAGGATCGCGGAGCGGCCTATCTTGATGTTGCTGATCGGGCAATTTGTATCGGGACCGGCGCACCCAAAGATAGCTATCTCAAGAGCGAGCGAATCATCGCTTCAGCTGAAATCGCCGGTGCGGATGCCATACACCCTGGTTATGGTTTCCTGGCTGAGAATGCGGCGTTTGCTGAAAAATGTCGCGCCTCCAATATCGAATTCATAGGCCCCACCGCTGAGGCTATGCGTCTTTTGGGCGACAAAGCAACGGCACGTTCGATCGCGAAGAAGGCGAAAGTGCCTATTGTTCCGGGTACGGAAGGAATTCTTGAAAACGATGACGAGACGCTCAAGTTTGCGCTAAAAGTCGGTTTCCCTGTCATGATTAAGGCGTCTGCGGGAGGCGGTGGACGCGGAATGCGTATTGTTCGCCAGAAGGGTGAACTGTTGGATGCAATCAAGCAGGCTCAGCAGGAATCACTGGGTGCGTTCGGCAGTTCCGACGTATATCTCGAAAAATTCATCGAGGAGCCAAGGCACGTTGAGGTTCAGATCATTGCCGACCACAACAACAACATCGTGCATTTGGGCGAACGCGATTGCACCGTGCAGCGTCGCTACCAAAAGTTGATGGAAGAATCACCGTCGCCGAGTATCGATGCGAAAACCCGAAAGGAATTGTGCGCATCCGCCGTTCGACTTGTGAAGGCTGCCGGCTATACGAGTGCGGGGACGGTCGAGTTTCTTGTAGACAAAAAGGGCAAGTACTATTTTATCGAAGTAAACACGCGAATTCAGGTCGAGCACCCCGTCTCGGAGATGGTGACGGATTTCGATCTTATCAAAGCGCAGATTCGGGTCGCGGCGAACGAGCCTCTTGGTATCACGCAAAGACAAGTCGACCCCCGTGGTCATGCCTTGGAGTGCCGAATCAATGCCGAAGATCCGGCACACAACTTTAGGCCCTGCGCTGGTATGATTGAGAAATATCGTCCGCCCGGCGGGTTCGGCGTTCGAGTTGATTCCTATGCGCACGAAATGTGTCGTATTTCTCCTCGATATGATTCACTGATTGCCAAGGTGATTGTTCATCAACCCACGCGTGATGAGTCGATCCGGTGTATGCAGCGATGTTTGCATGAATTTGTGATCGAGCCTGTCAAAACGACGATTCCTTTCCTGAAGCGCGTCCTTGCTCATGCTGATTTCGTAAAAGGAACAATCGATACCAGTTTTGTTGAACGCGCCTTCCCGCAAGAAAAATAGACGCTCCTTGCGCTGTGTTTTGCGTGGGGTGCGTATGAGGAACACTAATTTTTCTTCTGGCGAGAACCGATCAAACGATAATCGATATCAGTGTCGTTTTTAGATTGGGTCTTGTGGATCGTTAGGCTGGTCGTTTCGTGGAGCGTTGGCTTCGCGAAGTGTTGCCTCAGAATTGAAAACCTGATACTTCGCCAATAGTCGCCAATCGTCGACAGCGTTGCGTGCCTCGGTCAGTGCCTGGACTGTGCGAACGTAACGCTGACGCGTCTCTTTCAATAGGTCAAAAAGCCTGGCTCGCTGCGGCTCTGGTAAAGACTGTATCGTATCGTGCAATTCCAATAGTTTGGCTTCGAATTCTTCGTTGGTCATGCTTTCCCTCCCCCGAGTAAAATGCAATCACACATAGATTGAGCTGTTTGGGCTGCCCCCTCCAGGCCAGCCGGTCAGGCGATTCTAGGAGTCCGGTGGGCGACGGTCGTCAGCGAATGCAAATAGCGGGAGGTTTTCCGTAGGATCATCGTTCAGGATCGAGGTGATACGATATTTCCGGAACCAAGGGGCACTGGCTACGCAATGTGAGCCTGATTATCGAACCTTTCCGGCCCTTCCTGCTTGCTCAATCATCCTAGGTGACAGCCTTGCGCGGAATATTGCGTAACGAGACTGAATGCCCGCTATGCTTTTCGACTGACGTAATCGTTGGCCGAAGGTCCAATTTGTGGTGTTCCAGTAGTCGTCTTGCTATGTTAAACGCCGTGATTCTACGAAATCGCGGTTTTACGGGGGTGTGGGTGACCGATCGGTTTTAGGCTCGCTTTTCGACCTCCAAAGCTGCTATAATAACGGTCGAGCCGACGGAGAGTTCGTGCAGAGCAGGTGAGAGGCTTCGGACGAGGTCGGGGCGTTTGTGTTTCAGGCTCGGCGAGGAGGGGCATAGATCAAACACTGGGGCAAATGTGATCGCGGTCTTTGCGTCCGGTCTGGCGCTTCTGGGGAATGTGCGCCTTGGGTGACAAGTACGCCACGGATGCCAGCTCTGAGCGGAGGGCGACGCTTTCTCGCAGTGGGGCTTTTGTG
>JAJDEA010000251.1 GCA_029260035.1 Phycisphaerae bacterium | reverse complement strand
ATATGAGCCGTAGGTATCGGACGATACCCCGCTTTGACTCGCTACCTCAAGAACCACAACCGACGTGCGAGCAGGTCAAAAGCGGTGCACTTCGAGGCAGGCTGCCCCATTTCGGCGTCGCCAGCTGTTGCCTACGGGCGTCTTGTGGTTGGCACTGAAGACGGAGTTCTTTACTGCTTTGGAGAATCGACAGAAAAATGACCTACGGAGAATCGTCGCATCGCAACGAAGGCCTATTTGCCGAAAGAAAAGCGATTGGAGCGTCGGCACATCCTTCCATCGCCAAATCCGCCAAGACAGATCCAACGACCGGTGCAAACTTGAAACCATGGCCGCTGAACCCAGCTGCAATGAAAACGTTTTCGTGTTCTGGATGCCTATCAACAATGAAATGCTCGTCCGGCGTCATCGTGTAAAAGCAAATGGAATGTCGAATAGGCTGAGGTGCGGCTTCTGGCACATGCTTCTTGAGAAACTTCGCAATTCGCTGCGTATCCTGTTCTCGCAACGACCGATCAACATCGTCGGGACGCGTCACCGCTTTTCCACTCGTATGATCGCCGACTTTGATCGCTTCACCGTCGAGCGAAGGAAAACCATAAAAGAACCGCCCCATCGTTTCGAAACCAAAGACCGGACAACCCGCGTCAATATGATGAGCCGGATTAGCCGAGTTGCACCAAAGAACAACTTTCCTCCTCACCTCCAAAGGCCAGTTCACGGACTCCAGAATACCGCTCGTCCACGCGCCAGCGCAGATGATTAGCTGTTCCGATCGGTAGGTCGCTCGGTCGGTGTGGACGTCAATCCCTTTTGAATCCGCGCTCCAATTCTGAACTCGCTCACCAGTATGAAGCATCGCACCAGCGTTTGTTGCAAGCGTAACAAGTGACCGCACGCAATCTTCGACCCACAAAAAACCCGCGTCCGACTCGAAGAGAACTTCCAACTCGGGCGTCATAGCGAAGCCGGGAAATCGGCTGGCACATTCAGAAAGCGAAACATCTTCGATTGCCAGCCCGTGTTTCTCAGCCGCGAGCCGAACACCGGGCACCACCATTCCCGACGAAGGCCCTGCGAGAAGCAAACCGGTTCGCGAGATCAGCGATCGACCGATCGCTGATTCGATATCCGACCACGCAGAATATGCACGATCCAGAAGCGGCACATAATCGGGATGCTCAAAATAGGCTTTGCGGATGATTCGCGTCTGTCCATGGGAACTACCTCGATCGTGGGCAATACCGAACTGCTCGATCCCGAGCACATTCACGCCACGAGAGGCAAGCGAGTACATAGCTGCGCTTCCCATCCCCCCTACGCCGAGCACAATTGCATCGAAATTCTGCATATGGCAATTCTATCGCTTTGATCCCGACTGAGACAGCCAACCAACCGCTGTGTCCAAATGCCTGGTTCTCCCTGCAAATATTGCCAAATCACCGCCCCATTCGATCGTTCGCAGTTCAACGTCCGTCAGCCGTCAATCCACCAGGTACACGGTTGGACTTTGGATAAACCTGATTTGTCGCACGAGCCGATGCTAGGTATATCGTTTCTGGAAAGTGGAGTCAGTCTCTTTCATGAAGCTCTTATCAACTGAATTTCTGGCGTTAGCACTGGCTGCAGCGGTGCTCCTACCTGCCCTACGCGGGTGGGCGCGCTGGGGCATCTTTTTTGCGCTGAACGTCGTATTCGCAAGCTCTTATCTCTACGACCCACAGCAGGAAACGGTCCTGCGAGCAATAGCGGGAATCCTCTCCACCGCAACGCTTTGTGTAGCGGGCTATTGGTTCGCCCGGTGGGCGCAATCGAGCAAGAAAGGCGTCGTCGTTGGAATCGCGACCATCTCCGCCGGATTCGTATATCTCCGCCATTACACGATGCTCGACTATGTGCTTCCAACTGATTGGACGACCAACCTCCTTGTCACGGCTGGCCTTAGCTTTCTCTTTTTCAAAATCATCCATGTCATTGTCGATGCACGAAGCGATACAATCGGCCGATTGCATTTCGGAACCTATTTGAATTATTGTCTGAATTTCACGACCTTCCTGATGGGGCCCATACAGCGTTATCAAGATTACGCAGATCAATGGAACGGACGAACTGAATCGTTAGGGCCAGGGTTCGAAGCGCACCTCGATGCAACTAATCGCATCCTGCGAGGCTTGGTCAAGAAATTCGTCATCGCGGAGATGATCCGCCGGTTCTCGATTCATTCCGACCCCAATGTGGACACGTACGAGTCGATCCAATTGCTGCTGCGCGTCTATGTTTTTTATCTTTATCTCTACTGCGATTTCTCGGGATATTGCGACATAATGATCGGCACAGGCAGTCTGATGGGTGTTCGCCCACCGGAAAACTTTCACCTGCCGTTCTTTTCACGCAACGTTACGGAGTATTGGCTTCGCGTTCACAAATCTCTAACGCTTTGGCTCACTGACTACGTCTTTAATCCTTGCTACGCGATGCTGCTAAGAACAAAGTCCTTTGGCAGCCGTGCATTCTTATCGCTCGCATTGAGTTTGATAGTCACTATGTTTGTATCAGGTTTGTGGCATGGAACGACGATAAACTTCCTGCTGTTTGGCTTGGTTCACGGCGTGTTTCTAGTTGCCACTAGAGGGTATGAACACCTCATGAAGAAGGCGCTAGGAAAAAAACGCTTTCGTGCGTGGACCAAACATCCCGCCGTTCATCTGGCGGCCATCGTGATGACATACAATGTGACGTCGTTGGCTTACGTCTTCTTTGTAATGGATGCAACGAAAGTCCTGGAGGTTGTACGGAGGATACTCTCGTTATGAAGTCCATGAGATTCCGAATACCTTTGAAACTTCTATGGATGCTTGGGCTTGTGTTTTTGTTGATTGTTTTCTCGACGGCTCGTTATGATTTCGTATACCAGGCATTTTAGATTCCGACGATCGTTCCACACTCTGGGAGTCGTCGGTTGTGTCGTCGGAGCCTTTTCGTTGGCACACACGACGATGGCGAGCTTTGCTCGAATCGCGGAGACGGAACTCGGCGCGTATACTTGGTGGCAGGAGGAATACCTCCAGCTGCTCACGCCGAGCAACTACATCGACCGAGGAGCCGATCGGGTTTTCATGTATGGCCCGTCGGAATCGCGTGAAGCGTTCATTCCGGAAGTATTCAACGAGCGTTTACCGAAACACCGTGCATACCAACATTCTCAAAGCATAGGTACGATCGAAGATGGGCTTGTTGTTCTGGATTACATCGAACAAGCATACGGTGATTCCGCGACTCCCAAGGTGCTGCTTTTCGGGATTACAACGCGGTTTATTTCCAACATACGCAACATGCCGTCGCCTCTATACAAAGCAATCAATAGATACAGTCCCGAGTTTCGTTTGGATGATTCGGGAGAAAGACCGAATCTTGTGCGACGTGGTTTATGGGAATCCCTGCGAGCGCGTTTCGCGTTTCTTTGCAGGCAACAGCAGCGATATCGTAGCACGATTCGTGCGTTTCTTCGAGAAGCTGTTGCGCGAGTATACCCAAACGAAAAGTTGTTGGACCGGCTGCGCGTATCTCTGACGCCCTCCAAATACCATCACTTATCCCGCCGTCCTATCGAGGGGACGAAGCAATGGCTCGTCGCACCCGGAAGCTTTTGGGAAGAAGTGCATGCCTGGGAGCCTGAAAAGAACCAAAATCAGATCAACAAAGACCTGACCACACTTATCGAATTCGCACGCCGACATGGCTCAGAACTTTACATCGTGAACATGCCGGAATTATCCTGGAACCGAATTCTCTATCCGCCCGGTCAATATGAGTCCTATCTAGCCGCCGTTAAGGATGCGATCAGAGACACCCCATTTCTCGACCTTCGGACTTTTCTTTCAGACGATAGTTTTTATGATTCCTGCCATCCAACATTGCAGGGATCGATCGAAATTTCGCAAAAAATTGCAGAGTTTATTGCACAAGATCACAATAGTCACGATGGCAGGGCCAAATAAATGGCACAAACAACTCCACCTCCAACAAGGTCATGCTCGGAAACTCAATCGACCGACTCCGTGGCTACCAAGCCATCTCGGCTTCGTATTCCGGCAATCTTGCTCGCGATTGCGGGGCTAATCTGGCTTTGGATAGCAACCGTAGACCCGGACAGCCGGGCAGAGCTTTGGCGATCCTTCCGCGTCAAACAATTCGCAATCAACCTCGGTGCCACTTATCTCACGCTTATTGCGCTTTACGTTCTGTTTGGGGCAGGCGACAAGCGATTGCGGATATTTCGCGTCACCCTGCTAACATTCATGACCGGGTTGGCGCTTGCCGTAGTGGAAATCCCTGCTGTCGTTTTCAAGACTAATTTCGAGCTGAAGTTCGGCACGACACAAAACAGTGGCCGATCTCATTGGGTTCCGTTGGGCGGGAACGCCAACAAGCCGGACCCCGAGCTACTGCATATCCATTGGCCACATACATCCTTCAAAGGATCGATTGCCGGCAATTTGGATCATCTTGGACTTCCCGCAATGGAACTTCACGACATCGACATGTCCTACGATCAACATGGATTCCGAAACGATCGCGATTTTGAGCAGGCCGACATCGCTGTTATCGGCGACTCGTTCGTGGAAGCAGCTCTAACACCACTCAATCACACTACCGTCAAGAGACTTCAGGAAACACTTGGCGAAACCGTAGTCAATCTGGGACAAAGCGCATACGGTCCTCAGCAGGAACTCGTCGCGCTAAAGCGTTACGCCCTGCCACTGTCACCAAAAATCGTCCTCTGGTTCTTATTTGGTGGAAATGACCTGAACGACATCGATGGATATACTTGGCAAAAAGAACACTTGAATGAACTACAGGCACCGCGACCACTCCGAATTCGCTTGTTCACGCGCAATGCGCTGCTTGCAATATCCAAGTGGACAACGCCAGCCCGGACGGCCCCGTCCCTCGAAGCACTGCAACGATCGGGCCTGTTCACCTTAGCCAACGGGTCGCAAGAGCGTGTCTACTTCGGCCTCGGCACTCCGCTATGGAAACCGCACCAAATGGAGAAATTGACCGCGATTCTCGATGAAGCGAATAAATCGTGCGTAAGTGCCGACGCTCGCTTTATACTGGTTTACGTCCCAAGAAAATTTCGAGTCTACCGCGACCACACTCAATTCGACTCTGAAGCGATAGCCTCGTCGTGGACCATAAATGACTTGCCGAACGTACTGGCGTCTTTTTGCGCCAAGAAGAACATCGATTTTGTTGATACCACGCCCGCTCTGTCTGCCACCGTCGCGCGTGGTGAACATGTTTATTTCGTAGACGACGTCCACTGGAATAGCAAGGGGAACGAAATAGCGGCCCTCGCCATCACCGATTTTCTTAACCAACGACCAACTTCCCCCTAAATGCTCCAGCAACTCGGCCAAGAAGATTGACAAACGTCCCGGCTTGCTCAGTGGGTCAGATACGGCGAATATAGTCTCATGCAACGCGTTAAAGAACTCATTGCGTCGGCCACCTACGATAAAGCATGGCACAGGCTTCTAGGTTTGGTGAATTCATGCCAAGACTACACAACGCTCCTTTCCCTATGTCGTCTTGCAGGGAAACTCGAAAAAAAGGCTGGCTTTCCTGACGGATTGACCGATACGCGTGTTGCACTGGTTGGCGGGGCTACGTTAGATATGCTAAACGAGCCATTTCGGCTCGCGATGATCGCGGCTGGAATCAAGCCAACACTTTATCAGGGTGCGTACAATCAGTTCGTCATCGAAATGATCGATGAACAGAGTGAGCTGTATTCGTTCGAGCCTAAAATCGTCGTCGTATATGTGTCCCCTTTCAACGTACCGAACTGGCCCAAGCCAAGTGACGATCTCGATGCCGTAAAGAAGTTGAGCGATGACGCCTGTAGCTTCTTCCTGGATCCATGTCGAATTTTGCACGACCGCCTTGGCTGCGAAATCATTTTGAATACGCTCCACGGCACGTCTCCACGACCGCTCGGAAACCTGGGAGCAAAACTCGCGTGGGATCAAAATAACTTTATTCGACGGATCAACGGAACACTGGGCGACCGCGCGCCGGAATACGTCCATCTTAATGATGTCTCGTATATGTCACATGTCGCGGGATTGCACCGCTGGTTTGACCCGCGATATTGGTATCACGCCAAACAACCGCTCGCGTTTGAATCGTTGGCGGAATATGTTCATAACACCGCGGCGATCGTCGGGGCCATCCTGGGCAAAACCCGCAAGTGTGCCGTGGTCGATTTGGATAACACACTCTGGGGTGGTGTCGTCGGGGATGATGGTGTCGAAGGCTTGGAACTCGGAGAGGGATCGGCTTCGGGCGAAGCTTTCAAAGCGTTTCAACAATATCTCAAAAGCCTCCAACGCCGAGGCGTGTTACTGGCGGTCTGTAGCAAGAATGACGAGAAAATCGCCAAATCTGCCTTCGAAGAGCATCCCGAAACCGTTCTAAAATTGGATGATTTTGTTTCATTTCATGCAAATTGGCTTCCCAAGTCGGACAACCTCAAAGCCATCAGTCAAGAATTGAGCCTTGGGTTGGATTCGTTTGTCTTCTTCGATGACAATCCCGCGGAGCGCGAACAGGTTCGCCAAGCACTCCCGGAAGTTGCGGTGCCTGAATTGACGGATGATGTTGTGGATTTTCCACGAATTATCGATGCAGGTCGCTACTTTGAAGTCGTGTCACTTACGACGGAAGATCGTGCGCGAACGACGACCTACCATCGACGTCAACAAGCGGCGGAGTTGCTCACGTCCTCTTCGGACTTAACGTCTTATCTT
>JAJDEA010000026.1 GCA_029260035.1 Phycisphaerae bacterium | reverse complement strand
AATGTTGGCCTTGGCGACAACTTCCATCAGTCGAACGGATACGTCCACTTTTTCTTCGAGCGGAAGCAAGGTCTGCAGGTCATCCAGCATACGGCGATAATGGTCACTTTCCGCGGCGGCCTGTGCAAACGAGAGGCGCATCGCGTCAGCCTGGTCAGCGCCCAAGTCTTCCACCGATTTCTCTGCTGTCGTGTCCAGCATCAAGAGAAAGGATTCGTGTTGACGAACGACCGCCTCGGCGACTCGTTTCTCCGTCTCGCTGCCGCTTTCAACGATCGATTTGGCTTGTTCCAACTCAGCCTTCAGCGCATCAAGTAGCTCTGGGTTCTGGCGGATTTCGATGATTCGCTTTAGGTTTAGGGCTGTATTGCGGCTACGTCTTTTTTCAAGACGAGTCTCCAAAGTTACGCCGCCATGCGATAATGCGCGATAAATCAGCGCTGTCGTGTTGGTGGAGTCTGCTTCGAGGATAGTACTGAACTGGCTGATAGCGGCTTCAAGACGCTCGGCGTCAAAGTCTCTCCGGCCTTCAACGTAATTCTGAATCCCTTTGCTCAGGGGAATGAGCATCTCTGGCGACGAAGCCTCTATCTCTACGGGCGGCGCATCTTGGCCGGCAGCCATGGACGCATGCCAAAGCACGAGAACGCCAAGCAGTACGAAGATTCGCTTACTCAAAGGGTCTTACCTCCGTCACGCTGGCAGGGTAAAGGGCAAGTATTGTGCAATACATGCCCGGCGCCCTCACACTTAAGGCGTCGCCGTCTGCGGATCTTGAGCTGACTGAATGATCGCCGCTTCAATGACGGACGACACGGTGCTTGTTGCTGTCCGAATTAGAGAAGAAGTCAGAAACTCCTGGAACTGAAGATTTGTGATGCCACACGGGCCTGAGAAAACCAACCCGGAAGCAAGCAAGGCGGCGCCAATGCGGCCAAGACGAAGTCTGCGTTTCATTTTAGGTGTACTCCTGCGACCTTCATATTTCTTCCATCAAGTTGATCGGGCGAGATTCTCAAGAAGGAAGATGACAAGGTCCGTACCAAACGATAACTCGGCTCGGAGAAGAATGTCGGGGTCAACCGCCGGGCAGGCCTGCAAGAGTATGCAACCTCCCAGGGACGACCATATGCCGAGTTTCTTGAAGCTCTTTTTCATAGCATCTCCGAACGTAATTCGAGATGGAACCAGATTGATGCCAGTACCCGAAGCCGCGACCTGATTTCTTGACCGAGTCGTTGGCAACGAGCGTCTGTGAACTGATTCGATACTACAGCCGCAGCCTTGGAGAGTAAAGGGGCGATCCGAAGCCCGGACGTCTAACAGTGCACTAGGCGCGGAGGCCTTTTCTCTACGGACATAATCTGATACCGCCACGGTATTCTCGGGATGGGCTTTTCGACTCCAATTGATATGCACCTGCTGTGGTAGCTTCGGTAAGATAGGATGCGGACGCGATGCAGTGGGAATGGTGTAAGACGCGATTTTTCAAGGTGCGTCGATCGCATCGGACAATGTACGCCAAACCCATAAGAGTGTCGGAAGTTCGTCTCTGGACGCCCCCTTGTCTGCGTTTCTCGACGCAACAAGGTTATGGACCAACGCGAAGTCGCCCATCTGATCGCTTTTCCTTAGCTCATCGAGCGAGGACCAGGCCAGGTTGCTCGCGTCGGTGGTCAATTCGCCGGATTGCTCAAGATAGGAGCCATGTGGTTGGCTCATGGATAGTTCGGGTGTCAGCACGGAGGACAGCAACGTGTCAAGACCCAATATGATACCAAGCCTTCCTGAAAAAGGTGAGCCAAAGGGCGATCCGCCTGCTAGCGGGACTTTGGATAGCACTGCTAGAATAAGCCTATCGCCGAGTGCGGCTTCAGTCGAAAGATCGTCAATCGTGCAGAGTCTGACCAACCATGCCCCTTCCGGAATGGCGACACCACTGCTCGTTGGAGCCACGCTGAATACGACAGCGTAGACGTTGCCTGGCCCGCAGAAATATTCCACAAATACCGTTGGAACGAGACGCCGTTTTGTCATATTCGAACGGAGTTTCCGTTGTCGCGATTTGGAAAAGGACGCGAGATCATCCTCCCCTGGTGATACGGCTCGTACTCCTTTTGCCCGCCAAACCTGCTTAAGGATTGCAAAAGCCTCCGCGTTTTCGAGCTTACCATCTGACCCTGAAAGCCTCGATTCAAGTTCGCGCTCAATCTGCGCCCGCGTCGCAAACGTACCGATATGGCCGTCGAGAGCTGCCACCTTTGGCAGGTTCGCTGCAAGATGAGTGGCCAGGTTGGATAGCTCCGTAAAGTTCACCGCAATGCCATCAGGCTGAGATGAGTCAACGGTAAAAGTGAGCGTTGCCGAAGGTAGTTCGCTTTCGACGCTATTGGTGCCGTCACCGACTTCCTGGGGAGTTGAAAACAAGGCCCGCACCGTTTGATCGACTCGTTGTAGGTTGAGTTTAGCCGACGAATTCGTAGAGGGCTGGTTTGTCGTCCGCAAAGCGAATCGTCCGTGTGTCCGAACTGTCAGTGAACCGCTTAATGCGTTTTCGCCAACTCGAAACACCGGCGCCGCCTCGGCCCGATTCCCGG
This sequence comes from Phycisphaerae bacterium, assembly GCA_029260035.1. GTDB lineage: Bacteria > Planctomycetota > Phycisphaerae > UBA1845 > UBA1845 > OFTM303. The sequence goes on along the minus strand of JAJDEA010000026.1, from coordinate 25,741 downwards.
CTCCTTCGATCGGAGCTAATTCGAAACTCGGGAATACCTGCTGAGGCGGAGATTGGGGGTCGAGGTAATTGATAAGAGACGTCCCTGCGTCACTGCCTGATGCCCGAACGGCCACACCAAGCATGGTAAGATGGCGGGGTTCACTAATGACGAAGGGTTGCTCGGTTAGCTGAGTGTATGCCGTAATCACAGGCCAGTAGGTGGGCTTCTCCAATTCGGACGAGCTAGGCAGGATTTCGAGAGGGAGTTTGACCGTAGACTCTTGTGTCTGGTTCGACTCCATTCCGAATGCCCAGGGAGGTGGCACAGCGAGAGTCCATCTTCCTTCTAGTGGCGGAGAAGTTTCGATGATCCTGCCGCTGAATCCTCCCCTATAGGATTCGTGTAACCAGTGTTCGCGGTTGCTCTGGATTTCTTCATTGAGTGCAGATAGCTTGCGCCAGGAGGATCTGAACCCCGCGATGACTTCAGCTTCTGAAGGGTCCGCGTCGAACGATATCGATACTGGATTCCAACCCAAAACTACCTCCCGCTGCGCAATACCGGCAAGGTCTACGGTGATCGGGAGATCGGGAGCGAGTGCGTCAGTGTAGCTCGGATCGGATGCAAGTTGCGGAGAAACATCCGACAATTCAGTGTCCAGACGTACGAGGTGAGTCTCTTGCGATTGGGTTTGCTGTGAGATAAGAGCCATTCGGATGGAATCGTTGAATTGGGCGTCAAGAGCGGCAGAGCTTCCCGATAGTGTTGCCCGGACCTCTCCGTTTTCGGCGATCAACTCGACCGCTGTTTCCAGGATGGGGAGGATTTCAGATTGGTCTGTGCCGTATTCCAGGATAATTTTGAGTTTTGTGTCTGATGCCAACCATCGCCCGTCATCAAGAAGCCAGGTAGGAGGTGACGGAATTCTGGCACGGATATTTTCCAAAATGACAAAGCTCGCTGTTGAACTTGTGGAAACATTTTGCTGCGCCCATTGGGTCATGTGAGCTTCGACATCATCGCCGAGCAATCTGTCCAAGGAAGACGATTCTTCTGCCAATTCCGAACGCATTGTCTCAGGGATTTCCCACGGGTTCCCCAACTCTGGTTCGGGGATCTGCAGGGGAGAGGTGGAGGATGCCAGTCCTGGAATTATGTATTGTATTTCAAGGTCCCCTGTGCTTCCGTCATCCTGGGTTGTGACAAGTGTCTTCAGGTTGGCGTCATCGAGAAACTGGGATTGTGCCAGTATGTCGCGTACAGCTAGAACCACTGATTCGACCGGTGCCCGAGTTTGCTGAATGATCGGGGGGACGGTGGCATTTACGTTGGCTGCCATTGAGTCCTGGTCCGTTTCTCGCGATACGCCAAGCCAGATTCCGATGGCGGAGCCGAGTACCAGTACGGCGGTCAACGGTAGTGCTAAGCTCCGTTTGCGTTTTGCCGGCCCACTCGATTCCTTGTCCTCCTCGACAGTGGAGGTGGCTTGCCCTGGGATTGCGATCGGCTCGACTTCGACTTCCTTGAGTCGCTTGATCACTTCGTTGGCGTCCGGGCGCTGCTCGGGCGCTCTTGATAGAGTGAGATCGACCAGTTCGCACCAGCGTTGAATGGCAGGGTCGGATGAGTTGGCCAGCTTCTTCTGTCGCGGCCCTTTGAAAGCCTGCCACGCCATCGACTCCGCCATGGCAGACAAGCGATGTTCGTTAGCGCCAGGCAGCAGCGGGTGTCGGTGCTCAGCGAGAAGATGGAGAAGAATGCCGCACGATATGATATCTGATCGGGGCTCAAATATTGCCAGTGAGTCCGTCGCGTACTTGTGAGGGTCTACAAAGCCACAAAGGCGGTCGTCTCGGTTTTCGTCGTCAGCAGGAACAATCTCCCAGACGGCAGTTCCTTTTCGAGGGGCGTCAAGCTCGACGTCGCCAGCCACCGCCAGTTCGATATATTGTTCGGGCCCGAGTGCGGCGCAGATTGCCGGGGCCATGCCGAAATCGGAAACGCGCCATGCCCCGTCCGGCGTTTGAAGCAGCACGCCGCCGCATATTCCGCCGTGAACGATCGTCTTGCCCCCGTTTGCAGAGATTCCGGCTCGTAGGCTGTCCATGAGTGCGATCGCAATCGACAGTAGTTCTTGCGGCGCGACGCGAGACGCGTTTTGATCAAGAAGCGATTGTGTGGGGATGGCTCTTCCCGGTTCGTGCTCGATGGTGAAACAGGATTCAGTTTCTTCCAGCGGGCCTGTGAAGTTGACGACGTGGCGGGACCGTGACGCTAATTCGGCTTGTTGCTCGACGCACGTTTCCAGGTCAGCGCGGAGTTGGGCGGTCTGCTCGTCGGTAAGACCCGGTGGCTTCAGCACCACACGCCTGAACGCCGCTGCCATGGATTCTCAACTCCCTCTGCTAAGGTGCGTAAGACATTCGGCTTGTGTCGGCGTTATTCTCGGCCGACCCCTGTCTGCCGCCACTTTGGAACAGAACCCGCAGCCAATCCTGCGTAGCAGTTTACACCATGCTTCCCTTTGGTGTAAGATCCTCGCTTTTGGCCAATGGTGGATCATTCTCGAGACGGCATTCCGTCTCAGGACGGTCTTTCGGATCTCAACGATTATGGACGAGTTGCGACGAAGGGATCATCCACCGTCAGACCCCGTTGGGCCTGAATTCCTCGAGGCGCTGAAGAAGTCTCTTTCAGAACCCGATGAGTCGAAACGCGATACCCTACTTGCCGATGTTCTTCGTGATTTTGCTAAGACTACCTCCACTGAACCAAGTTCTGACGCATCGAATGATCAGATGGAGAGTATCTCTCGAAAAGTCAGATCGCTGGATGAAGCCAACGCGACGCTCAGAGATCGCCTCACTGCGTTGCAAGCTGACTTCGATCAAAGCAATTTGCAACTCGATGCGGAGAAGAAACGAGCATTCGACTTGGAGCGCCTTCGCGACGAGCAATCTGAGCGGATCAAAACAATTCAGGTTGAGTCTGAGAACTTCGACTCCACACTGGAAGCCCGAAACAGGGAAATCCACGAAGCACAATTGGAAAACGATCAACTTCTCTTGAAACTTCAAAGGGCGGAATTAGCCCAGGCGGATACCTCGAGGCTGGATCGCGCTGTGGATGGTCGGCGTGAGCTTACTGCGGACGTTGAGGAGCTGCGGGCGGAACTTGTTGAGCTGAGGGAGTCGAAGGATGCCAAAATTGCCGAGTTAAACAAGGCAATCTCCGAAGGTGGTGTGCAGGCGGGGGGCGTCGATGGCGTTGGTTTTACCGAGGTTTGGCGCGAGCTGGCACGAACCAAGCCGCCGCTGGTAAGCTCTCCGGAAGCGCCTACTCTGCAAGCAGGGCAACGCGCCATGCAGGTGCTCATCGAACTTCTTCGTTTTGTAGACGATGTTGATCAACTCGTTAGGCCCTTCGTCGGCAAGTACACAAGGGATTACCAAGCCATTCAGGTTCCCTGGGACGTTTACGCCAAGGGAGATGGTATGCGAACTGTGGCTCGCACCGCGCTTCATCCCGTTTCCGGTAAGCCTGCAGGTGTTGTAAAAGTTCGACTTCGAGGCTTGTTCTCCTGGCTGGAGGCTACGTTGATTGCGGCTGATGTGACTTTGGAGTCGGTAGCGCCTGAGCTTCACGCCTATGCCATGGGGCAGGGTGGGGCGGCTGACGATCCAAATCGAAAGGTTAAAGACTTTCTTCGTGAAGACGGCCATGAACTGTTTCAGCAGCACATGAGACAATTGTGTGGCAGGAAGCTGGCAGAGGCGTTTGGGCATTCACAATAGGGATTAAAGACATGGAAACCAGTACTCATAGTTCAGGCATGGGGCGTAACTGTGCATCGATTCAAACCTATAAATTGCTGGCGTATTCAGCCTGTCTGACGGCGTTCGCAAGCGGCTGCTCGAGCAACGCCCTTACGATTGTGCAGGGCGAGTATCTTAATACGGCGGTTCACATGAATCGCCCTGTGGATCAGCGCACAGGTGACCCGCTTGAAGTGACGTTCGTTTGTCTCTACCCGGAAGACCTGGAGAAAGAGGCTAACTCCGGCTTGCGCCCTGGCTCAGGAATTACTTGTAAAGGATGGTATGATAACCGCCCCTCTCACTCCGGAGGTGGTGGCTTTCAGGTGCCGGCTGATCAGGTGTTTCTTCTGACGAACGACAGTCAACCTTATGGCACGCGAGTTGGGCGGCGCCTGCAGGGTGCAAATCGCGATGGGAAATCGAAGCTTGTTGTCAAAGGAGTCAATTTCGGCTCGCGAGGCTTTTTCAAGAAGAGTCCTGTGATGTATGTGTTTCCCAAATTCATCGGGCCCCAGGGACAGGTGCTGCCTGTTTCACCAATCATTTACGAATCTCCCCGATGGAGAGGTGGGTTTCGATTCAAAATAGGAGTGGACTCCAATCGGGAGCACTACGGGCAGTTTATTGAACGTATCACAGATTCTTAAAGTCACCTTTGCTGGCGGGGCGATTCGTTCCCTGTTCTATCTGCAATGTAATTTGGCCGTCGAGCGGAGTAGCCGCATGGCGACGGATGAATGAGGCAAATTGGCGCTGTCGGCGCGATCGACTTTGGATGTTATAGTGCTCGCGTGATTTAGCGGGAGCAGAGGGAGTACCATATGGGTGGCTGGGCAGAAGTGCATTGGTCAGAGGGTATGTTCCTCAGGCCACATCATCTCCAGGCGTCTCAGCGCTGGCTGGAAACTACGGTCACCAGCGGTTTTGACGCTCTACGACCATTCGGCTGGGGCTTCCTGCGACTCAGTGTCGCTTCGGAACCGCTGGAGAACTTCACCCTCCGATTGGATGAGTGCGTCGTCCGGATGAAGGACGGGACTTGGGTCCATGTTCCGGAAAACACGGACGTGGAACCATTGGACTTCAAGGACAGGATCGATGAGGTCGACGGTCCGCTGGAGATTCTGTTGGGGATCCCCCAGCTCCAGGACGTGCGCGCTAATTCAGTATCTCTCGAAAATCCGGAACAGGTTCGTGGCACGCCGAGGTACGAGCCTCACGCGGTCGTTCGCCGGGATGAAAACACGGGCGAAAACCCGCAGACGGTCTACGTTCGTAGACAGCGCGGCAAGCTTTTTGTAGCGGATGATGATTTTACGGGCTACGACGTGGTCCGAGTTGGCGCGGTGGTTAAGAGCGATAGGCCTGGCGCAGTGCCGGAAATGGACCCGCTCCTTTGCGGGCCGGTATTGGCCGTTCAATCAGACGCAGGGCTTGGTCGATTCGTCAAAGCACTGGCAGATCAGATCGAAGCCAAGAATGAAGTCATGGGTAGAGAGGCCCGCGAGCATCGGATGCTCTTCACGGATGGGATCGCTGCTAACACCGAGCACCTTCTGAAGCTCCACGCTCTTAACGAGATTCGATCGCAGTTCCGTGCCATGCTACAGTCACCACTTCTTCACCCCTACGACGTATTTGTCGTCCTCGCAAGGCTGGTCGGTCAGTTGTCGATCTATCAAGACGAATTGGTTCCTCCGCAACTTCCGATGTATGATCACGATGAGCCGGGAACCGGGTTGTATCAGCTTCACAGGCATATTGAGAACATGTTGGACGGGCTGCGCCCCATGGCTTATGTCGAGAGGCGTTTCGCTCGCAAGAAAGATCCTCGCGGTCACGAGGGGCTCGAGGTTGAGCTTGATCGCGCTTGGATTGACGATGACCTCGAGATGTATGTCGGGCTTTACTCCGCCGAGATGGACATTGCGGAACTTGAAAAGCATATTTATTCCGGATTCAATTTGAAGCTTGCATCCCCTTCGAGGACGCCTCGAATCTCGAACATTGCCGTTCGAGGCTTGCGCTTGCAGGTCAAGTCAGTCCCAGCGGGTACACTCCCCCGTCGTCAGGGGCTACATTATTTTCGCATCGACAAGACCATCGGGTCGGATCGAACCGATTATTGGCGGGAATGTGAACATGAAAATGGTATTCGAATAGGTATTCAGGAAGGACAACTGGCGGACTTCGAAAAGTTTCAGCCTTCCCTATATGTAATTCTACAGCCTCGAAAATAATGGAAAATTCTTCTACCAAAAAACTTCACCTGATTGAGGCTTGTTGGCCTGTCTTCGAATTCGTGACCAACTTCGTTCGGGCGGGGAAGCATGGAACCACGCCCGCCGCGGAAGATGTGCGCCACGAGGCTTTGACGGCTCTCAGGGATGCCGAAGATATCGCCCGTGACGATCCAATCACCGAACGTGCTTGGCATGACCGTATCAAGGGTATCATGGTGTATCTGCTTGATTACAAGCTCATCAATACTGAATGGGATGGGTGTATGTATTGGCTGGACAACCCGTTCGAAACCGATCCTTCGGTTCTGAACCACTCGCAAGCCCTGGGCGGCGAGGATTTTTTCATCACCTGTGACGACATCCAACGTGAATACGAGCTCGCCGACCGGCGCGAACGGGATGACCGAGATGAACTGGCAGAGCAGATGAGTGTGTATTTCATGTGTCTGCGCTTGGGTTTTCGTGGTCAGTATCACGATCGACCGCAGGAGCTATCTGACTATACGCGTCGCCTCTTCACCCGGCTGCCTGCCTATGGAACCACGCGCGCTAAGGAGATGTTTCCTGACTGCTACCGGCGAAATCAGGAATTAAAAATCAGTTATGACCTGGGAATGAAGCTCACCATTGTGCTGATTACGCTGGCTTTTGTTGTGACGGGTTGGCTTGTCGCCTCGAAACTTGCCTGGAATAGTGCGGTCAGTGAGATCCGCGCGAGCGTGGAACGGGTCGAGATGGTCGGGGAAGGTGCTGCTGTTCCGGATGCTGCCAAAGATGAAGGATAAAACGCTCCAGGAGCTTCTTGTTTCTGTGGATGCGATTCAACATAGCAGGTGAGGGCGTGTGACATGAAAAAGCTACTCAAATCATTTAGCAAACTACCGCCAGGCGTCAAAATGTTTCTGCCTATACTGGGGGTTGGGTCCACTGCTGGACTGTTCTACCTGCTGAAACGAAATTTCCCGAGCACATCCACGCTGTTGCTGATCGCGTCCGTACTGGGCGCTGCCATTGTCATTGGCATTATCATCTTCCTGATCATCACCTTGTTCAAGATTGGACAGAAGAAACGGGCCGACAAAATGGCCCAGGACCTATCAAGCGATGGGCAGGGCGGGCCGCAGTCTATGGACGTCAGTGCTGCGATCAAAGCCAACAACACCAAGTTTTTCGGTGCTATTCGTGATCTGAAGAAGAATGTCGGTATCACTGTCTACGATCTTCCTTGGTACGTTGTGATGGGTGACTCGGGCTGTGGGAAAACAAAGTTGATCAATGAAGGCGGGCTGACATTCTCCACAGGTAAGCCCGAGGGTTATCAGCTTGGCACCTTGAATTACAACTGGTGGTTCTCCGAAGATGCCATTTTCATTGATATGGCTGGTCGTTTGTGCAATCCGCAGGACGATGGCGATCGAAAGGAATGGACGGCGTTTCTCGATACGATTGCGAAAGGCCGAAAAGGGTTTCCGATCAATGGGGCGGTGGTTTGCGTATCAGCCGACCATCTTCTACAGGACTCGCCGGAAAAACACGAAGCTGATGCGAATACGGCTTTGGAGCGACTTCGCGATCTCCAATCCAGCTTGGGGGTGACCTTTTCCACCTACCTCGTTATTACGAAGTGCGACAAAATCTTGGGTTTCATGCAGTTTTTTGATCGAGCCGAACGCGACATTACGATCAAAAACCAGATGTTTGGTTGGTCGAAACCTGGAGGGTTCGACGAAGCCTACGATCCGGAAACTTACGGAGCAGGGTTTGCGGAGGTATATGGTCGCCTGAATGATCTGCGTATGCGTCGTCTTAATGATGACGCCGAGGAGATTGATCTGGGGCTAGCGTGTAGTTTTCCAGAGGAGTTTCGAAGGCTGCGCGATCCTCTTGAGATATACGTCAAGACACTTTTCCCGATGATTCGCAACCCCCGTGCGGTCAAGAATCTGATTTTCCGAGGGTATTACTTTACGAGTGCGACACAGGAAGGCGAGCTGATCCTCAAGAACTTACTCGAGCGTCGCGGCTCGAACGTCAGCAATCAATTTGCCCCGCTCGATCTTTATCCCAACAAGAGGCCGCACTTCATCAAGGATGCGCTGTTCCGCAAGGTTTTTCCTGAGCATGGGTTGGTCTTCCGAAATGAAAAACAGGTTGCGCGCAATCGCAGTTTGAGTAAGGCGCTGACAATTGTCACGAGCGTCTTGGCTGTTCTTTTCATCACTCTTTTCTGGTGGAGTTTTTCCGCTATCGGTCGCGTGATCGTCAATCCCAGTACGAACTCGAACCGCATCGCCAATGCCTACGCGGGTATGCTGCCTGCAACCGCGCTGAAGGAAGCGGCGATGATTGAGAGTGACATTGCAGGCTTGCAGGAAGAACGGTCGGCATTGACTGTGTTGTCGCTTGGGTCTGGCAAGGAGCCTGTTCGCCTTTTGGCGCAGCTTGAAGCTAAGGTTGTCGAGGTGGCTATGGTTGATGCCATCAAGGATATCGATCAGGCGTTGCGACGCGGGCTTTCTGACAGTGACAGTTCCGTCGAAGCAGGCCAACGATATCTCGCCGCGCTTGAACAATATGTGAAGTGGTTCAGTTGTCGCGGCGAGGAAGAGGAGTCAGTGGAGATCACGGAAACCGGCTTTTCGTCCCTCTGTGCTGTTGTGACCAATCCGGACTCGACTGTCAATCATGAGGATTTCAAGGATCAGGTTTCGCGGTACTTCATGGCTGTCGCTGGCGACGATATGAATCGAAATGCCGCCGAGATGCTGAAGACAGCTGGTGTCGATGGCGCATCGACGATCACGCAAGGAACGGGGCACGCCTACGGGTTCTTGAAGCGTTATGCAACACTCGACGAAAATCATCCCGATGAGATCGTCTCTGCCTGGATGCGAATCCATGGCCAATGCACCCTCGCCAGCGAGAAGTACGATGCCATGCTGACGGCGGGAAGCGACTTCGACGCGATAAGTTCATTAGATTCACTTGAGCGCTTTCAAGGTGAATTCATGGCTATGGAAGAGAGCTACCGAAACGCCTTGCAAGCGTGCTCCACATGGTCCAGAACGGACCCGCTCGGCGGTGACTCGGTCGCCGTTCCGGCATTGAAAAATCACCTGTTGAAGCAACGGCAGATGTGGGTGGACTATCAATCGCTCCTGCAAGAATCTTACAATGTATGTGGCTCTCGAGACGATGCCGTTATGGCGGAGCTATCCTCATTGGTGGCGGGAAATCCCAAGTATTCGCGTCGCGGGTTGGATCGAGCTTTTTGGGACAGCCTTCGTCAAACCGGGCTGGCCGGTATCGATTATTCGGATGGTGCGTACGAGGCTGCCACGTTCGAGCGTCTTCTTAAGGAAGTGCCCGAAGTTGAGCCTGTGTCCTGGCTGGTTTCATTCAATTCCGGCGATCAGGATCGCCAAGGGGCGACATTCAAGCTGACTGACGCCGCCGTGGCGGTGCGAGATCGGTTGGGTGCGATTCGCAGCAAACTTGAGGGTGCGAACTTTGAGGTGCCCAGTGACTTGAGCGGACAGAGTGTAGCACTGTGGGTTGAGCAACTGGACGATCATCTTGATGCTTTGGAAACGGGGCAGGAGGAAGATTCAGACGCTACACCCTCTAAGCCTTTGCCACCATACTGGCATCCTGAGCGATTGGCTACACTGGAGCGCAACAACAGCGTGTGGGTTAGCCTTGGGGGAGGTCGTCGGTTGTTAGGCATTGTCGAGGCGACGCTGGCCAATTCGAAAGAGTGGGGCATAGCGGAGTTGGTCGCGTTCGACGATCGCTCAAGAGCGATGCCTTCACCGTTCAGTATAGACATACCTTCCAAGCCGGGTGGCACAACGGATAATGCACGCCGTCGCGATGCAAGTAGGCCGCCGAAAAGACAGAAACGCAATAGATCTCGTGATCTGTTCGGGCAGGGGAGTACTTCGCGTACCGAAGACCCTGCTCCTCGGACGCGACGAGCAGACCGCTCAGGCACGCCGCAATTTGTACCCGCGTGTGCAACCCAGGATTTTTTTCAATCGCGGATACGAGAGACCTATCAGTTGATGCTGAGTCTGTCCGACATGGACGGAGGGTATTTGACAGATTCGTCAGCGCCCGAGCCGTTGCTCGATATCTGTGCAGGCGAGTTGGAAGACGCGATTGATCGCTATTCCCGAGCCTATTTCAAAGCTTGGGATGGCGCTTACGGGCGTTTCGTTCTGGGTGATTTAGAAGACTTAACAGCGAATGTCGAAACTTGGTCTGATCTTTCGTCGCGTCTTGCTGGGCGATCGAATTCCGCGATAGCCACAGGCGAAAAAATTTCGTCGGATTTGGGTGAGGGGCTCGAATGGATTCTCAAAAACTCGCAGTGGGTGACTTTTGATTCGCAGTTGGGCAATACTTGGGAAGCCGTTGCTCGGCAAAAGAATGAACCGGAGCTGGGTCGCCTCGCCAGTATTGTTGCCAATGCACTGTCACGCGAATGGGACACGCGCGCGCATGGCAGTTTTGTCCTTGATCGTTCGTTGGACCCGGACGATCGACTTCAAGAAAGGCCTCCCTGGGAGTTGATCTCACGTAAGTTCGAAGAAGCATGGCGTGATGTCACGATGCCGATCCGAAAATCAGGTGACTTGCCGCGCCAGTTCTTGCAGAACGCCGCCGATGATCTGGAGCCTATCAGGACTATTCCTTGGTCCCGTCTTAATGAACTGCGCGAGACGTATGGACTGAAAGATGAACGACTGACAGGTGCGGTTCATACGTTCCAGAAGCGAGCACAGAATCTACTCAGTTCTGAGCTCACAAGGATTCTCTATGATATTCAAAAGGGCTATTTTCACGAGATGCGACCCGATCGAGAAGCGGGTTGGCCATACTTGCCCGGCGATCGGCATGACGTGACTGGTATGAGGACTGTCGATTTTTCGAACTTCAAGAATTTCCTGGTTGAGATAGTTCGAGCCAAACAGGCTTTCGAACAATTGGAAGCATCTCTTCCTGCGGACCTTCGGGGACGTGACGAGCGCCTCGCGTTTTATAAGAGTTGCTCCGAGTGGTATGAGCTTCTCGGTTTGGTCAACGAACGAGACTCAAGAGTTACCGCACTGAAGTTTACGGTTGAGGGTGAGGACCCGACCAGCGAGCCTTACGGTAGCGAGCGTGTTCAGGACAGCGCCCAGCAGGATTTCGGAAAGCTGATCCTGGTAATAGGGTTGTCGATGGATGAACCTGACCAGACGATCGCTCGTGGCGCATTGGCTGTCGCCACTCTGACAGAAGAAAAAGTCAAGCGGCGTGACGGACGGTGGCGCTGGAGCCAACGTTCGAATGACGACTTGACCGTTGCGCTCACCGGAGATGTCTCCGGAAAAGGCAGAGGCGATCTTAAGAAGACGCTGGGGAAGGCATCGCCCCTCGCTTTCTGCGCATACCTTCAACGCTACGGTAACGCATACGATGCGAGAAAGACCTGGCGGGTGACCCATGGTTTTGACATTCAGGGGTTGGGTGGGGGACAACGTCGCACAATCGGTGAGCGACTGAAGTTTGAGCTTACTCGGCCCTTGCCGAATCCCATCGTACCAATCGAGACGTTTGCCGTTACAGCGGGGCAATAGGCGTCTGGTCGAGTGCAGTTGCGACTTCTCGCTTCGAGGACAAGAAATCCATGGGGTTGCGAAATTTCTTCAGATCCAGGAATGATGGCCTCAAGCCGGATCCTAAACTGCGCTGGTTTGGTAAACTCCCGACCTACGCCGACTATTACCGCACGCAGGGCGACGAAGCGTGGACGGTCGAGTTGTGTGATTGGTTACTCAAGGGGTTCGAACTCTATTGTGCCCGTCAGGCGGGCGAGGGAAGGCGTCCGGAACGGCTTGCGAACGCGATTGGTGTGCTTCGGCTTCCCGAATCCCAGATGACAGCTTTGGTCGCGTTTTTTGATTTCGGCGGAGATGCGCGCGGCCGCCCTTTCCCCATGTGTTTTTACGTTGGGATTCCCACGGAGCTTTGCCTCGGTCTGACACTCGATCGCGTCGCTGGCGTGCTGAAAGTGCTTGGTGATCTCATGGAGTTAAGGCAGGAGGTGGAGTTGTTCACCGCCTCTGCACGATCAATTGACGACGTTTTCGGCTCTCGAGAAATGGAGGTCGGTGCGCTCGAAACGAATTCGATGGGTGCGGATCTTTGGGTCACAGCCGATCAGGTCGATTGGAATGTTTGGTTTGATAGGATTAAGCCTCTCCTTCGGATAGAGGATAGGGCAGCTTGGCTGAGTTGCGTTGAGGCATTCGGTGCAAATCTCACTGCCAGCGAATCGAGAACTTTCGAGCCAACAGTTAGTTTCCCGATTGCGGGTCAATCCCCTCTTGAGATTCAGGTGGCCGGCTGGATTGTCTGGCTTGGCCATCGGATTGACCTGGGTCGGAGGTCTCTCTCTTTATTCGTCTCAGGTGATTTGCAAGCTGGGCCTGGGAGTTTGACAACCGTCGCTCATGATCTCATGCCGGAAGATTTTCTCCTGCTGACTTCGCAGGCCACTTCTCTTTCCTATCTTGACAGCCTGGAACGAGTTGGCGGGGCAGATGGAAACTCGGATTCACCCTGTTCCGAAGAATTGGAATTTCGGCACGAAAGCTGGCGCAAGTTCATGGACAGTGGTTCTGCCGCCACTTGATTTTGGTGAGATGAGGCGGTATTTTATCGGGTTATATATCAATGGTTACCGGCGTTGCGCAAGTCCTGTCACAGTATGAGTTGTCCAGCTGCTAGCCGTTGGCCAGGGCTTTTCAATCTTTACCATTCGGTTTCCGCAATGTGAAAGTTGTGGGTTCGCCCGGAGTGTCCATTCATTTAGAGCAGAGGCGTCAATGGCTTCGTTGGATGAAACTTCTATCCTTGAACTCGGTACGTCGCCAATTCCTGGTGGCTCGCCTTGCGGGATCGATGCAGCTGAGGATGAGCTGTACATCGCAGTCATGGCCGAAATGCCGAAGCTCGATCGGATCGATGCCGAGGAACCGGACTGGAGGACGCTCGAACGGAACGCCACCACGGTTCTGAACACCAAGTCAAAAGATATCGAAATCGCCGCCGCCTTTGGGCACGCGTTGTTCAAACGATATTCGTACGCAGGTCTGGCCGGGGCCTTGGGTCTGCTTGACGGATTGGTCAGGCAGTTTTGGGATGACTCATTCCCGAAGCGGCCGCGCCGGCGCAAAGCCCGGATCGAGGCGTTAGCGACCAGGTTCGTTGACGGGCAGTGGTTTCGCGACAACCCACCCAAACCCGGTGACTTTGACGCACTCGATATGTGTGTGTCACGCGGTGAGGCGCTCAAGGAAGCCCTCACCGAACGCATGCCCGATGAACCGCCGGACTTTCGGAAATTTATGGATGGACTCAAGGGGCTCGCAGGGAAGCGACCGAAGGTCGCTGCACCTCCACCTCTGGCGGCAAGTGCTTCCACGGCACCTGCCAGTGAGGGGGCACCAACTCCTGCTCCCGCTGGCGATGCACCAGTCGTCGGCGCGATCGACAGCGCTTCAGGGGCCGAGATTGCCGTGCTGAAGGCTGCCGATTTTCTGCGAAAGAAGGACCCAACCGATCCGGTCGCATACGCGGCCCTTCGGGCCGTGAAGTGGGCTGGAATCGACCTGCCTCCTACCAGTGGCCCAGGTATTCCATCGCCCGCCTCCTTTGCCACGGATTGGATGAAGGAGCAGCTTGGCAAACAGGCGTGGGGTCCGCTGCTCGAGCGGGCGGAGGAAATGTTTCGCAACGGCTACCCTCTCTGGTTGGATCTCCAGCGTCTTGTGGGTGTCTCCATGGAGGGGCTGGGTCCGACTTACGAGGAGGCTCGCACGCAGGTGGTCGCGCATACATCTGCATTGGTGGCCCGCCTTGGCGAGGGGGTCTTCTCTATCAAATTCGAGGATGGAACACCGGCCTGTAGCGGAGAGACCAAGCTCTGGCTCGATTCCATCGCGACTTCGCAGTCGTCGGCGGGCGGCTCGGGGGGCGCCTCCATGGGAGGTGCGAACGGTGAATTGACTGAGGCCTTGGAAAAGGCGCGCAAATTGACGAGTTCGGGAAAGATTCGAGAGGCCATCCTGAAGTTGCAGGCCGGGCAGTTCGTCTGCTCACAGCGGCGAGATCGCTTTCTCTGGAAGTTCCGCATCGCGGAGCTTTGTCTAGACTCCCAGCGAATAACGCTGGCGGCTCCTCTGCTCGAAGAACTCTTCGCCGAAACGGAGCGATTCCAAATCGCAGAGTGGGAGCCCAGTTTGGCTGTCCAGGTTGCTCAAGCGTTGTATCGGTGCCGCAAGGCGGCGTCGCAAGTTGAAAAGCCGCCCTCGCCTGAGGCGTTGGCGGGTGTTCGTGATTCGTTTGCATGGTTGTGTCAGTTGGACCCGGTCGCTGCTCTTGCGGTTGAACCTGCGGCCAAGTGATTCGCCAGGTTGTTACATTGAAAGGAGCCTTCTATGGCTAAGGGAGCGTCAAAGGCACGCGAAGCGCGGGTCAACATCGCCATCTCGGACAAACTTCGTGGTGGTGCGGAGCCAGAGCTGCCGTTCAGGATGCTGGTTATGGGGGATTACACCCTCAAGAAGGACGATCGAGCGATTTACGAGCGTGCGCCCGACGACATCAGCAAATCGAACTTCGATGCGGTGATGCAGAGCTACAACCTGTCGATGGATCTCAGCGTTGAGGACAAGATCACGGGCTCGGGGGAAATGGCCGTCTCGCTCAACTTCGGGACGTTGAAGGACTTCCGACCTGAGGCCATTGCGAGCCAGGTTCCTGAATTGCAAAACCTTGTTGAGCTTCGGGATGCCATGAAATCACTGCGTCCCAAGATGGGTGACAAAGCAGCCCAGAAGGAACTGATGAAGGCCATCAAGGATCCGGCCACTCGGGACAAGATCTTGGGCATGATCGCCCAGCCCGAGGCCGCACCTGAGCCTGCTGCAGAAGCCGAGCAGGCACCGCCGTCCGATGACAGTCCGTCCCCAGAGCCCGAAGCTCCCGCGGAATAAGCATTGTTTTAAACGTGGCTCACGGAAGTGACCGGCGAAGCCGAGTCCAAGCCACCAGACAGAAGGAAATACGATTATGGCAGAACAACCGCAGGCCCAAGCAGCAGGAGCCGGAGACACTTCGGCGGTCGATTCGCTGATCGACGGTCTGGATCTTGATAACGAGTATCGAGATCTCTACCGGAAGGGGATCGCAGGCATCGTCCAGAAGGCATCTGGCCTCGATGTCAACAAGATCTCAATCAACAAACAGGTGATCGATGACTTTGTTGCTGAGATTGATCAGCAGATCAGCGCGCAGGTCAACGTGATTCTCCACGACGAGCAGTTCCAGAAGTTGGAATCGGCGTGGCGCAGCCTTCGCTACCTGGTCGACAACACGGAGTTTCGCGACAACATCCGAATCGAGGTCATGAATTGTTCGAAGGACGATCTACTGGAAGACTTCCAGGACAGCCCCGATTGGCAGAAGTCGGGCTTGTTCAAGACGGTTTATCGTGACCAGTACAACACCTTCGGCGGCAATCCTTATGGCATGATGGTTTCCAACTACGCGTTCGGCCACGGCACGCCGGACTGCGAACTGCTCACCGAAATTTCTCGGGTGGCGTCGGTCGCCAAGGCGCCCTTCTGTGCGGGTGTGGACTCCAAGATGTTTGGCAAGAACGAAGATTCGTTCGACGGCTTGCCCAAGATGGCCGAGATGTACGAGATCTTTGAACAGCCGCAGTACACCAAGTGGAATGCGTTCCGCGACTCCGACGACGCCAGGTACGTAAATTTGGCGATGCCGCGTTTTCTCCTTCGCAAGCCGTACACCGTGGAGGACAACGATGTCAAGGAATTCACGTTTGAAGAGGATATTCGTGTGGAGAACCACGATCGTTACCTTTGGGGTAACGCGTCGTTCGCCATGGCCGGTCGGATGACCGAGAGTTTTTCGAAATTCGGTTGGTACAGCCATGTCGTCGGCCCCAACAGCGGCGGTACCGTCCCTGACCTTCCTCTGCATCAGTACGAGGCCATGGGCCAGATGCAGACCAAGATCCCGACCGAGACGCTGATTTCCGAAGACGTGGATGTTGATTTGTGCAATTTCGGCTTCACGCCGCTGATCATGAGAAAGGGGGCGGACAACGCAGCGTTTTTTGATGCCCCCTCCGCCAAGCGAGTCGGTAAGTTCCCCGACACCGCCGAAGGCAAGGAGGACGAGACCCGGGCTCGTTTGGGCACGTCGCTGCCGTACCTTATGATTTCATGTCGAATCGCCCACTATTTGAAAGTGATCTGGCGAGAGAACATGGGCCGCGTGATGGACGCCTCCAAAATGACCGGTGAAATTGAAAAGTGGCTCAACCAGTTTTGCAGACAGGGGACTCTGGACGACAAGCTGGTTTCCAAGTATCCGCTCAGGGAGATCAGTATTCATTCCGAGCCCGTTCCCGGTAAGCCGGGCATGTTCAAATCGGAGGTTCAGATGATCCCGCACTTCAAGATGAAGGGTGTTGAAGTTGAACTATCGATGGTTGGACAGTTCGATCCGCCGCCGAGCTAGGGATATTAGTGCACCGTTTTCATCCCAGCGGTTGTCTCAGGCTTGACGCATCTGGAAATGCCCGTCGTTCTGAATTCTTCCCGTTGGCTAAGCCGGGCTCCGTCCAGTGTGGAGGGAGTCTTGAGCAAAGAGATAGTCTGGTAACAGGCGAATGGCAAAACGTGATTTTCGACGCTGTTGAAGTGTGTCGGACCAAATCCGGGTTGTCCCACGCCGCAACAAAGGAGATACAACACCATGGCGTTAAGTTCATATTTGCGGGTCAACGCTGAGTCACAGGGCGATCTGACAGGCTCTGTCACTCAGGCGGGCCGAGAGGAAACTTCCGAAATTTTTTCATGGACTCACGAAATAGTATCCGCCAGGGATAAAGCCAGCGGGGCGCCGACAGGTAAGCGCCAACACAAACCGTTGGTCGTAAGGAAAGCGCTCGATAGTATGACCCCTGGTCTTTGGACGGCGCTCGTCAATAACGAAAACCTGCCAACGGTATCGCTCGAACTGTGGCGACCCAGCCGTACGGGCGCGGAGCAGCATTATTACAAGATTGAATTGACCAATGGCAGCGTAAGTAAGGTGACGATGGAGGGGCACAACAACAAAGTCCCGGAGAATATGGCATATCCTCAGATGGAACTCATCGAATTTTCCTACGAGAGGATCGACACCACGTGGATAGACGGTGGAATCGCCTTTTTTGATGATTGGCAATCGCCTCAGGTTTAACTCCTTGCCAGGTGTTCGTCTTTTTGTATTGGCTGGCTTCTGGCCATTTCTTGTGGCGGCCAGAAGGCTGCCATGCGGCTGGGTATTTCTTTGGGAGCCGTTAGCTGATGGCGTTCGAAGGATCACTGCTCGATCGAATCTCTGCGGGAGAATTCCGCCAGCGCTCTTCAGCTGCCGCCAGTTCCGCGGAGGATGTTGAGTTGTTGATGGGTTCCGTGCAGAGGAACCTGGTGCGTCTATTCAATGCCAGGCATGATCTGGCCCAGGCGGCGCCGGACTACGGTCTGCCAGCTCTTTCCGATCTGACTATCGGCGCAGAGAGTTATGTGGAGAGGGTGCGCAAGTCGATCCTGGTGGCTGTCCGGAAGTATGAGCCTCGACTGAGGCGCGTTCGAGTTGAGCACGCGGCCGGTGGTGAAGATTCCCAAAGACTTACGTTTCGAGTTGAGGGGATCCTCGTCGGTCGGTCTGGGGAGCACCGTGTTTTCTACGAAACTTCGATCGCCGGCAGCGGGCAATTCGATGTCTCAGAATGAGCTCGCCAAAGGCTTTCTTGATGACGAGACGCCAGTGGTTGGCGAGCAGGCTCCAGGCGAACAGCGGAGCCGAACGTGACCATTAAGAGGGAGAACATCGTCCAATACCGTCCGTCCCCCACCCTTAGCTGCGCGAAGAATCCCGGCGTGCAGGGGACTCACGATGGGGCACCCTGCGATTCTCCGGGGTGTGCTTTCGAACCGGAGGATTGGCCGCATGCCCGGCGTTCAGGCTGCCGGTCCAGTGCTCCAAGGGTAGTGCCGGCATGACTGCGAACGCATATTTTCAGGACGAATTGCGTTTCTTGCGGGAAGTCGGTCCCGAGTTTGCCCAGGCCAATCCCGAAATCGCTCATTTCCTGGGTGATCAGGGAACCGATCCCGATGTAGAACGGCTGCTCGAAGGGACCGCCTTCCTCTGCGGTCGTATCCGGCAGAAGCTCGACGACGAACTGCCCGAGTTGACCGCCAATCTGATGTCTCTGCTCTGGCCGCACTACCTGCGGTCGATTCCCTCCATGGCGATCGTCGAATTGACGCCGGATCTTGCCGGCATGCAAGCGCCCCATCCTGTGGAATCGGGTGTGGAGTTTTCCAGCGTGCCCATCGAAGGGACGAGTTGCCGGTACCGTTCCGCTTGGCCGGTAAAGTTGCGGCCTTGGTACGTCGAAGATGCCCGGCTGGAAGCGGAGGCCGCGAAGCCCGTGCGCCTCGTCGTTCGGCTGCGGACTTCCGAAAAGGTCAAGCTCGAGGCACTGGAGTTGGATTCGGTCAGGTTTCATCTTCACGGGGATGCACGGACTACGTTCGCCCTCTACTTGCTTCTATCGGAGCACATTGAGCAGATTGAAGTCAGCAACGGATCCTCAGGTCGTCGTGGGACAGGCTTGCTTGAGCCTGGGAAGATTCATCCGTCGGGGCTTGATCGAGCGGAAGGCGTACTTCCCTATCCGCTGGCTTCGTTCGAGGGGTATCGCCTCCTCCAGGAATACTTTGCGATCAAGGAACGATTTCTCTTTTTCGATGTCAAAGGCCTAAATGAACTTGTCGAACCTCTTGAAATGAACGACACCCTGGAACTTGCGATCACGTTTGAAAGGAGGTTCGAATCCTTTCCAATGGTGGCTAAGGAGAATCTGCGACTTCACTGTGTTCCCGCCATAAATCTCTTCGAGCATTCAGCAGAGCCATTGCGCTTGGAACACGAGCGCACGACTTACGCGGTCCGGCCAGATCGGTCCGGCGTCGCCGATGCACGGCACCTGGAAATCTATTCAGTGGATGAAGTCGCCGGTCTCACGCGATCCGGCACGCTGTCGCAGCGCCCGTACGAGCCGTTCTATTCGTTCAGGCACTCTGCGGCGGCCGATCCGCGGGGCACGGCTTACTACCAGACCCACATCGAAGAAAGCATTCATCGCGAAGGATCGTTTGGAGGAACGGACACCCGAATTTCCCTGATCCCTGGCTCCCCCGGCGTCGGCCTGCCCGATGACGAGACCATCTCGTTCGAGGTGAGCTGTACCAACCGGCACCTGCCGACTGTGCTTCGTGCTGGAGACATCTCCCAGCCGACCGATACCTCTCCGGCGGGGGTCAAGTTTCGCAATCTATCCAAGCCGACGGCCACCATCCCACCCCCGATCGGTCGTGGGTTGCACTGGCGGTTGTTGTCGCACCTCTCGCTGAATTATGTCTCTCTGGCGGACGCCAGTCATCTCAAGGCTCTGCTTAGTGTTTACGACTTTATGTCCGAGCACGACGCCCAGCGAGCCGCAGCGCACCGAAAGTTCCTGGACGGCATCGTTTCAGTCAGAACTTCGTTTCAAAACAGATTGTTTCGCGGAGCCACCGTTCGCGGTTCGCTGATCGAGATGGAGCTCAATGAAGATCATTTCGCGGGCGAGGGAGATGCATACCTCTTTTCAGTCATCCTGGATCGCTTCTTCGGGCTCTACGCAACCATCAACGCCTGTTCGCAACTGACAGTTCGGTTCACTCGCTCAGGGCATCTTTACACTTTCCCCGTCAAGTGGGGAGAGCAAGTCACGCCAGCCGGCCCGAAACTCAAGGGATAGATCGAGATGGGCACAGAACTTGGAAACACGTGGCGGGATCCTAGCGGCTTGGCCGAGCGGCTGGCGACCAACGGGTTTCGGTTTGACTTCTTTCAGGCGATTTGGCTATTGGAGCGCTACGGTGATGTGGGGACCCTGGTTGGTCAGCGCGGTCCCGTTGCGGATGAGGCCATCAGCTTCCGCCCCGATTATTCGATGGGCTTTCCGTCAACCGAAGTCAAGAGCATTTTCCGGAGCACCACTCCCGAAGGCGCGACCACCCATGTAATTGATGAGACATTCTTCGGCCTGTATGGCGTTTCTTCGCCGTTGCCCCTGCACTACGCGGTCGACGTCGTTCGGGCGGTAGAGACCACCGATCATTCAACTGCTCATCATGACGTACCTCAACTCGACGAAGACGGGCTCCCGGGTCGGGCGCCGCTTCGCGACTTCATTGACATCTTTAATCATCGGCTCGTCTCACTTTTCTACCGGAGCTGGTTGAAGTATAGGTTTGAACGCACCTTTCAATTGGCGGGTCGTGATTCGATCACCGAGTACCTCTCCCTGCTCATCGGTTGCCCTCCCACGCACGATCGGGAGGCGCTGGGCGTCGACCCCTTGCGGCTAATCTGCTACGCTGGTGTCCTGACCCAGCGGCCCCGCTCGGCGACCAGCTTGGAGAGATTGATTCAGGACTATTGGCAAGGGTTGGGCTGCCGATCGCTCCAGTGCGTGGGGCGATGGGTTCTGATCGAGGATTCGGATCAAAACCGACTGAGTACATTGAACACCGTGCTCGGAGACAATCTTTGTCTCGGGGAGCAGGTTTACGATCTCAGTGGCGCGTTCACCCTCGCGATCGGCCCGATGGACTTTGAGACGTACCTCTCATTCCTGCCGGGCGAAGAGAGGTTTGAGGAAACCAGGCGGCTCACCATGTTCTACTGCAACGATCCGCTGGAGTTTTCGTTTGAGCTCCTGCTTGAGGCAGACGAAGCGCCGGAACTGATGATCGATTCATCACCTCAGTCGGCCCGGCTGGGATACACGAGTTGGCTTCGCACGAGCGATGTTGAAGAGACGTCCGTTGTTTTCGACGCGGTGTAGCACGGTGCCCACGGCCCCTAGGCGGCTGGCCACCAGTCGATGATCGAACAAATGGCCGATCCGCCGAAGATCCGAGCGGGGCCACGACAGACAAGTGAAAGGAAAGGCTGGCCGAACATGGCGCAATCCGCTAGAGCAGACGACCTTAGATCCTTAATGAGCCGATTCGACGCGGCCGTGCTCCGCTCGTTTCAGGGTGCACTATCCTTGTGCCAGTCCCGTGGCCATTTTGAAGTGATCCCGGAGCACTTTCTGCTTCGCATGCTGGATGATACGTCCGGCGATGTGACCGCGATCCTCACCACGTTCAAGGTCGACCGCGGTCAGATCAGGAAAGCGCTGCAGCAGGCGCTCGGTGAACTGCCATCCGGCCACCGCGGAAAACCGGCAATTTCCCCCAAGCTAGTTGAGGTGTTCCAGTCTGCCGCTGTCTTCGCGGACGAGGCCGGCATGGTTCAGATCCGTTCGGGTTTGCTCTTATTGGCCTTCGTTGTGAACCCAACTCACACCAAGATCGGCGAATACACGCCAGAATTGCAGCGGATCGACGTTGACCAGTTGCGGGACAATTTTTTTGACATCGTCAGCGGCACTCCTGGAGGCGCGGACGCTCTCGGCGGTGGCGAAGCAGGGGCCGCTCCCGGCGCTGGCATGGCGCCAGGCGAAGGTGGGGCCCTCGCCCAATACACCATCGACGTGACCTCGAAGGCCGAAGCCGGAGAGATTGACCCCGTATTCGGACGCGATCAGGAAATCCGCCAGATGATCGATATTTTCGCCCGGCGGCGAAAGAACAACCCCATTCTTGTTGGGGAGCCGGGCACGGGTAAGACGGCTATCGTTGAAGGGTTGGCGCTCAAGATTGTCGAAGACGACGTCCCGCCGTCACTGAAGGGCGTCCGCCTGATCTCCCTCGATATTGGCCTCCTGCAAGCCGGGGCAAACGTGAAGGGCGAGTTCGAGAATCGCCTCAAGAACGTCATCAAGGAAATCAAGGGCAGCGAAGAACCCATCATTACATTCATTGACGAGGCCCACACGCTCATCGGGGCGGGTGGTGCGGCCGGAGGCGCAGATGCGGCCAACTTGCTCAAGCCCGCGCTGGCCCGCGGTGAGCTGCGGACGGTGGCGGCGACCACTTGGGCGGAGTACAAGAAGTATTTTGAGAAGGATGCCGCCCTGGAGCGTCGTTTTCAGCTTGTCCGTTGTGACGAACCAACCGCCGAAAACGCGATCGTCATGCTTCGCGGTCTCAAATCCAAGTACGAGAAGCACCACAAGGTTGTCATGCTCGACGAGGCCGTGTCCGCGGCCGTCGAGATTTCCAAGCGTTACATCAGCGGTCGGTTTCTGCCGGACAAGGCCGTCGACCTTCTCGACACCGCCTCGGCACGCGTGGCTGTCGGCATTTCAACCACGCCAGCGGTTCTGGAAGATGTTGATCAGCGTCTGAGCCACCTCGACACGGCCATGACCGCCATCCGTCGCGACGAGGCCAGTGGAATCGCCCCGGATGCCGGCGTGCTTGAGGAGATGGACGAGACCAAGGCTTCCCTCCTGGATGAGCGGAAGTCCATCGAGGTGCGGTGGAAGGCGGAAAAAGAGGCCGTCAACAAGATCATTGAACTCCGCTCGAAACTCAGCGCGTTCGCCGAAGATGTCGCGGACTCCGATGCGGACGGGGAGGCGGCTTCCCCGGAAAAGGTGGCGACAGGAGACGATGCTGCCCTCCGCAAGGAAATCGGCGAGGCCATGAACGCACTGGAGGAACTCCAGGGAGATTGCCCGCTGCTCTACGCCCACGTCGATGCCGCTGCGGTGGCAGCTGTTGTTTCCGATTGGACCGGCATCCCCGTGGGCAGCATGGTCAAAGACGACATCGAGGCCACGCTCAAGCTGGAAGGCACGCTCGGCAATCGGGTGGTGGGGCAGGATCACGCACTCTCGATCATCGCTCAGAAGCTCAGAACGTCCAAAGCGGGGATCGGCAATCCGAACCAACCTATGGGCGTGTTCTTCTGCGTTGGCCCATCCGGGGTCGGCAAGACGGAGATATCGCTGGCCGTCGCGGACATCCTTTTCGGCGGTGAGCGTTTCCTGACCACGATCAATATGTCGGAGTTCATGGAGGCCCACACCGTTTCACAGCTCAAGGGTTCGCCACCCGGTTATGTTGGTTACGGTGAGGGCGGCGTGTTGACTGAGGCCGTCCGTCAGCACCCGTATTCTGTGGTCTTGCTCGACGAAGTGGAGAAGGCTCACCCCGATGTGATGAACCTCTTCTATCAGGTGTTTGACAAGGGCACTCTGGCCGACGGTGAGGGTCGGGTCATCAATTTCAAGAACACGGTCATCATGTTGACCAGTAACCTGGGTACCGATGCTATTCAGAACTACTGCGAAAACGAGGAGGAAGTCGACACAGCGGAGTTGATCGAGACAGTGTACCCACACCTTCGCGATCACTTCAAACCCGCCTTGGTGGCCCGCATGACGGTGATCCCCTTCTTGACCTTGGAAAGAGATGTGCTCATGACCATCGCCAAGATGAAGACCGCGAAAGTGGCGAACCGGCTTCTGGATGTTCACAAGATCAAACTTGAGATCGCAGACGGCGTGTACGAAACCATGGCCGACCGTTGCAACCAGGTCGATCTGGGTGCCCGCCAGATTGACCATCTGTTGGACAAGGCCGTGTTGCCTGAGCTGTCTCGCCGGCTTCTTGAGCAGATGTGCGAAGGAAAAGAAGTTTCCATCATCACGATGAGCGTTGGCGGCGCTGACGAGTTCGAGTACACGTTCTCGTAGGTATACCTGAGAGTTGGATCAGTGGGTTTACTCCGCTGAATCGACCGGTGAGGAAGTCGCGTCTTATGGCAAAGCAAGAAGAAGAGATCCGATCCCCCATCGCCTTCAGGTTGGTCGGGAGCGAGTTCGGTGAATTCGTGGTGACTCGGTACCACGGACAGGAAGGGCTCTGCCAACTTTTCCGTTTTCACATCGAACTTACATACGATTCTGAGACGCTCTCACTCGACGACGTCGTCGGAAAGAGAGCCAGCCTGCGAATCTTGACCGAGTCGGGTGAGCGGTGGTTCAACGGAATCATCAGCAGTTTCGAGGTAGTCACCGTTTACGAGGGGCGGACTTTCCTCAGTGCCGAACTGATGCCCTATTTGTGGCGATTCAGCCATCGTTATGACTCGAGGGTTTTTCAAGAAAAGACCGTCCCTGATATCATCACGGCAGTGCTGACCGACGGCGGGATTACTTCAAAAGACGTTAATATCAAGGACGTCAAGCGTAAGTACCCCAAACGAGACTACTGCGTCCAATACCGAGAAACAGACTACAATTTCATCTGTCGGCTCATGGAAGAGGTGGGCATACGGTGGTATTTCGAGCACGAGGAGGACGCGCATGTGCTTGTTCTCTCCGACACGGAGTCCTATTCGCCTGCAGAAGGGCTGATCGACAAGCTGCCTTACCGGGCTGAGACCGGCTGGACGCGTCACGGTGAGCAGATTTACAAATTTCGCCTCAGCCAATCGGTTCGGCCGGGGGCGGTCGTGCTGGACGACTTCACGTTCGAAAACCCGGCCTTGCCGCTGGAGGCCAAGTACGACCTCGAGCGAGATCCGAGTCTCATTTTCAGAGATGTACCCGGTTCCTACAACGTCAAAACCGATGGCGACGGCTTCGCCAAGATGCGGGCGCAGGAGTTCGAAGTCAGTCGCGTTCTCGGAGCGGGGCAGTCCAGTTGTCCATTGCTGGCGCCGGGTAGAACCTTCGAGATGGAGGATCATCCCACCGCGGCGCTTTGCCGGAAGTACATGGTGACCTCGGTCTTGCACAAGGGTGAAGCCAGCTCCATCGGGGAAAATCCCAGCAGCCGAAACGAGCCGGAACTGATCGACGAGAACCTTAAGGCCGCCATCGAGA
Organism: Phycisphaerae bacterium; assembly: GCA_029260035.1. Taxonomy (GTDB): domain Bacteria; phylum Planctomycetota; class Phycisphaerae; order UBA1845; family UBA1845; genus OFTM303. Next base: position 722 of record JAJDEA010000026.1, on the reverse strand, counting down.
AGGCAGGGCAACACGATGACGCTTCCATCAGGGAGTTGGCCAACGGTTTGCTGCAGATCGTAGCCAGGCTCAAGGGCGGAGATCCGTCCGCGCGGCGCACCCTGACCAAGTGGGTTTACCATGCGGGGCAGGTTTCTTCAAACCTCGCAGCCACATCCGCCGCAGCCGGAGGCAATCCGTTCGACGCCCTCGCCATCCCTAAATTGCTTGACGACTTGGTGGAGGGTGTGAACCTGACTTCAGAGGCCCGCACCTACGACTGCGAGTTCGATTGCATTCCCGATGATGTTGTTTACCGGCCGGCGCGGGTTGCGCAGTGGCCCGTAGTTCGCGGCAGCCAAACGGCGCGCGTCGTTGGTCCGAGCGGCGAGGAAATCCACACTGACAAGTACGGTCGGGTGAAGGTGAAATTCAACTGGGATCGGGTAGGGGTTTTTGATGACAAGGCCTCGTGTTGGATTCGTGTAGTTCAAGGCATGGCTGGTGGCCAATACGGAATGATGTTTTTGCCGCGTGTGGGACAAGAGGTTGTCGTCGACTTCCTTGACGGGAATCCCGACAGACCAATCATCATTGGGCGTGTATACAATGCCGATCACATGCCACCTTATCCGCTGCCTGACGAGAAGACAAAGAGCGTAATCAAGACGCATAGTTCAAAAGGCGGGGGGGGGACGAACGAAATTCGCTTCGAGGACCTGGCTGGCGAAGAACAAGTGATG
>JAJDEA010000250.1 GCA_029260035.1 Phycisphaerae bacterium | reverse complement strand
TCTCCAAACCTCCACCCAATAGGTTCGATCATGATTGAAGACACCGGCATTAACGACGAATCGGTCGATGTAACCGCGCAACTTCTAAAGGCGGCAACAATCGATCAACAACCCGACCGAAAAACTGCAGACGCAGGCATTGCAGGGAGATTGTCGCTCGCGGGCATCACCTCATTCTTTCTTATATTCGGAGTTGGCGGTTGGGGTGCGACCACCGATATCAGTGGTGCAGTCATCGCTCAAGGCCAAGTTGCAATTGATGGCAAAGCCAAACAAGTCCAACATCCAACGGGCGGAGTAGTTGCGGAAATTGCAGTAAAGAACGGCGATCACGTATCCGCAGACGATGTCTTAATCCGCCTCGATGACACCCAGACCCGTGCCTCACTTGGCATCGTGATGTCGCAACTGTTGGAACTTCAAGCCCGTCATGCGCGCCATGCCGCCGAACGAGATCATGCGAGCGAGCTCGTCTTCCTCAAAAGCGATCTCAATACAACGAAAAAGCGTTCCATCGCCGCGGGCGAGCGACGCCTCTTCGAAACTAACAAACAAGCGATTTTCGGTCGCAAGTCGCAGCTCAAGGAGCGCATTGGTCAGCTTGATCAGGAAATCATTGGGCTCACCAAACAAAGCATAGCCAAGACCCGCGAATACGCCTTGGTGTTGAAGGAGCTGGACCGGGTCCGCGGGATGTTCAGGCGTCGGCTGACGCCAATAACGCGAGTTCTCGCGATGGAACGGGATGAAACCCGTATCTCTGGTGAAAGCGCATCGTTGCTCTCATCCATCGCTCGCGCCAAGGGGCAACGCACCGAAATCAAACTCCAAATCATCAGCATCGATCAAGAGTCTCGGGCAAATGCACAACGCCTTTTGCGCGATATCGAGGCACAAATTGCCCGTCTTAAGGAGGAACAAGTCGCAGCGCAGGACCAACTGAATCGCGTGGCAATTCGTGCGCCCCAGGCCGGCGCCGTGCACAACCTCAACGTTCACACTATCGGAGGCGTAATCTCGGCAGGCGACCCGCTGATGTTGATTGTCCCTAGTGCTGCCCGCCTGACCACGGATGTGCGCATCGCACCGGCAGACAGCGATCAGCTCCATATCGGACAAAAAGCAATTCTTCGCTTCTCAGCTTTCAACCAGCGCACCACGCCGGAGATTCCTGGTCAGATTACCCATATCGGGGCTGACCTCTCAGCCGACCCGGCAACCGGAGCGGCATTTTACTCGGTACAAGTCGAGGCGGACGACGCAGCCATCAAGGATGTCCAAGGCCTGGCGCTCATTCCCGGCATGCCGGTCGAGACTTTCATTCAAACTGGCAGCCGCACGGTACTATCCTACCTGATTAAGCCGGTCACCGATCAATTCGCACGGGCCTTCCGCGAGGAGTAATGCTGAGGTTCAACGCCTTGTCTCCGGATGTATAGCCCCAACTGCGACAACTATTTTTGGGCAAATCGACGAGCTTTTTCACTTACCCCCTTGGCGTGGGGCCGAAGCCCTGTTATCACCCGCGCCGGAGGGTTGTTTGCTCCTATGTCCAGACAAGTATGCCCCCCCTTGCAAGACGACGCTTGGATCATAAAATCCAGCCGGTATTCCGCGGTAGCTCAGTGGTAGAGCAATCGACTGTTAATCGATCGGTCGTAGGTTCGAATCCTACCCGCGGAGCCAGACGCTTAAACCACCTTAATATGCTGGAATTACAAAAATAATTAAGAAGTGAATAGCTTTGGGCTGCGCTTTGCGTAACGCTGTGTATGACAATTTATGTAACAGTGGGGCGTAATGAAACAGAAGTATCTTTTCTTCCGAAAAGGATATGGACCGCACTTCCGTCGTGTGCCCAAGCACGTTAGACATCTCGACAATCGGGGTATGGTTCGCATCACAACGCACTGCACAGATGACGTCGCCGCGAACGTCGTCGTCAAGGAATTAAACCACCAAGCTGAGATGTATTGGGCAACTGCAAAAACCGCTAGACCCAAAGATGTTTCCAAGGTCATTGATTAATACAATAGCGCTGTCGAACGAGCCGAAGCGTTCGGATTTTCATTCAATTCTGTAGAACAACTGTAAATCGACGACGCAGATAATTTGGTTGTTCGCCTCAAGACTCTGTCGCGACACTCATTGTTGAGCTCGCGGCCTGCAGTTGATGCTGTGCTCGGCGGCGCCCGCGAACTTACAATCCACCTTTCCCAATTATTGGAGATGTGTCCCGCCCCAAAATCATGTGCCATTTTCTGATAGAAATTCTGGTGCCTCATCCTGGCTACGGCGAAGAAATAGCGGCCCCTAAGTATCAGCAGTCGCGGTGCCGCAGCTCAGGGGCGTCTGTTCTGACAAATATCTGAAAAGCCAACCTGATCCCACACGCTCACCTTTTGATTGCTGTCTTCCTCAAGAAGAAGGCAGACAATGCCGTCAAAACCGTTGGCAAGAAAAAACAAGAAGGTGGCTCCAATGACAATGTCATAGCTACGGTCTGACGGGTTGGTGTTGGACCGGAGAGATAAAATAATACTGAGCGCCGCTGTGACGAGAAGTGCATGAAATATTTGATCTCGATTTTTTAAATCCACTAAGTCGCCAGCAAGCGGCACTCTACCAACAACGACCAACCCATAAAGTATGAGTCCCAGCAGGGATGCGACCGCACCGACCACAGCGGAAAGATATTTCATCTGAACAAGCTCTATACATCAGCCGTTAAAATATAGCTGTTGAGCGAAGTTTCTAACAATAGGGTTCCAGTTTGATGTCACGACGCTGTAGCGATTTTTTACGCTAACGAAGTACAGGTCAACGCGGTTTTGGCGATGTCGCTTCGTCTGTTCTCTATCCCTCACCTCACTACCCCATGACGCTTCGGGTCATAAGTTTCCGGCCTGTTAGGTTCGGTCATTCCTTAGCACCGGACGAAACCACGGGGGTCATCAAGCGCCGCAATGGTCCAAGTAGCAGGCATCGTCGAAGTGGCAGTGTCCCGTTCCCTGATGTCTGTATCTGTATATCTCCTGCCAAAGGGCAAACGGTCGCGAAGGACCATTCCGGACATTTCATCGAATTGACGTGGGCGCTTCTATGGGCGACTGAAGTACAGTCTGTTTTCTATAGCTGCTTGGCGCTCGAATTACCCCAATAAATCAAGTCGTAATCCCACCCAAATATCGGACCCAAATCCATGGCAATTTCTCAAAAAGAAGAAGCAAGGGCACTCAATGATGATGAACGCGAATTGGTTACGAGATCCCACCACCCGGTCCTGCAGGACGTACCTGACAAAGAGCTCTCCGATTTGGTGAAGCTGATGCGCGAGCGTCGTGACAAGGCAAAGACGGAGGCCAACCAGCGTCGCCGCGAAATGCGCGGTAAGTCTTCTCCAAAAGGGACTATAGCATCTAGGGCCGATGCGGGCTCCAAACTCAAGGTTGCCGTTCTAGCTATGGCTATGCGCCGACTCAATAACGAGGTTGAGCGCCGCCGCCGAATGGCCGCGAGAACGTCGCTTGTCGAGAGCGCGCAAAGGGCTTTGGCGATAAAGCAAGCCGGCAAGACGGAGGGCCCCGCATTCAATACCCGTCATGCTCATGAGGGAATGCGCAACGTGGCAAGTAAACGTCGGCAGAATTTGATCCATCCAATGGAGCTTGGACGTCAGCGCAAGGCTGCAAGCGTCGCTCAGGCCAAACGGGACGGGCGCTAGTGGGCCTGCTCTCGCAGGAATGCTGAATTGGAT